>NZVW01000073.1 GCA_002697475.1 Aquimarina sp.
CATTCATCAGGATATGAAAAATACCTATTTAGGAGAAAACTACAGTATTTATGGCCATTTAAACTTCTATTTTTTTCAGAGAAACCTTCAATTCAGAGTGGGTCAGGGAATTGCTATTACCACAAATCCGTATGACAGAAATACAAATTATATTAACAATGCTTATGGATCCAGATTACTGAGCTCAACATATCTTAAAATTAATTATAAGAAAAATAATATTATAGAGAATTTAGGACTGGAAACAGGTGTTTCGATTATTCATTATTCTAATGCCAGTTCTAAAGCCCCAAACAATAGTACAAATACATTTACTTTTAATCTAGGTCTTAATTATACTTTTAATGACAACCAGGAGATAAAGAGGTACTCTGGCAAAAAGGATATTAAATACACTGAACCTATTTCTTATACTTTTGCCTTCAGGATGGGTGTTAATGAAACAGATGTAATAGGTTCAGGTCAGTTTCCTTTCTATACATTATCAGCATATGCGAGTAAGAGAATAAACAAAAAGAGTTCTCTTCAGTTAGGGACTGATGTTTTTTTTGCAGAGTTTTTGAAAGAGTACGTCAGGTATCAGTCCATAGCATTTCCTGAGGAAGGTATTGGCGGTGATGAGGACTGGAAACGTGTAGGGTTGATAGTTGGACATGAATTGCATATTGGGGATTTATCATTGCTTACACAACTTGGTTTTTATTTGATTTACCCGTTTGAGTATCAGGGGCGGATATATAACCGAATTGGATTACAGTATACTGTATATAAGGATATCTTTGTTGCAGCAACAGTGAAGTCGCATGGTGCTACTGCAGAGGGAGTAGAATTCGGAGTAGGCATTAAAATTTAAAATTCTATGAAAGTATTAATTAGTGTAGTATTTATTTTTTTGATGTTTACGGCTTGCGATACCGAGAATGCTTGGGATTGTGCTCAAACTTCAGGTCCGATTATTTCACAGTCCATAGAAGTACCTGATTTTGATAAAATAAGTGTATTACAGAGGTCGCAACTTGTAATTAGACAAGGAGTAAAAAATGTTATTATTGAAACCGGAGAAAATTTATTGGAAGATGTAGCTGTTTTTGTTGAAAATGGGACTTTAATAATCGATAATAAAAATGCCTGCAATTTGATTAGAGACTACGGGGTAACAAAAGTTACAGTAACTACACCAGTACTGACAGAAATTAGAAACGCTAGTGGTTTAACAGTTATTGGAGATGGTGCACTAAGTTTTAGTGAATTAACATTGAGATCTGAGGATTTAGAAGAGGAAGATTTATATAGAAAAGTGGGGGATTTTGATTTGACTTTGGACGTTGATTTTCTAAATATAATTACCAATGGAAAATCAAACTTTTTTTTAGATGGAAGAGTAGATGAAATGGATATTAATTTTTTAGACGGGGATAATAGGTGTGAATGTGATTCATTATTATTGAATAGGGCAACAATTTTTCATCGAGGAACTAATGACATTTTTATTGCTCCTATTCAGGAAGTCACCGGCGAGTTGAGAAGTACAGGTAATCTAGTTCTGAGTAGTAGACCCATCTCCGTGGATGTTCAGGAATTATATAAGGGGAGAGTAATATATAATGATTAATAGAGGTTAAAATTACTGCTTATTTAAATTCCAGTCGTATTCTAAATATTCAATGTTGGCATCAATATTTATTTTGGTGTTGGTATACTGATTTATATATGCTATAACAGAGTTCGTAGAAGGTGTTTTATAATCTTTCTCATACCACTTAAAAATATGGGACAATTTCACACTAGTTGAAGAGATCCTATTTTTATCGGAGTTTATAAACTCACTGGCAGCTTCGTCTAACTGTTCGTTAATAGACGTAGGAGTGTAAGCTTTATTCATAAGTTTAGGGCATGAAATGGAGGCACAATTAATAGCAAAATGTATTCTAGGCTCGTCCATTTTTCTAAGTACTCCATTCTCAATTCCTCCTAAAGACATGGTTCTGTTACCCACTGGCACAATGGCTTTTGTCCAGGCTCCATTTATATCTTTTATACTTTTTACAGGATAATTTTTGATAATAAGGTCTACAGTATAGGCATTATAAAGATTGATATAATAGGCTAATAACTCCTGAACCTGCCATTCTTCGTTTGGAGGATTTGAAGATAAAGCAGTTAAATAAGTAGTGAGCTGCTCCTGATCATTTTTAAATCCTTCGTAATCTACTAACCCATCATCTGATACATGCTTTTGTAATAAATCAGTCCAAAGCTGATGATCAACTTTTGCTGATATATCTTCTTGCAGATTAACCAGATTTTCAGGGACCTCCTTAACAGGCTGCCCCTGACTGGATATTCCGGCTGCAGTTAAAAGTGCACAGTTTTGAAACAATACTAAAATTCCAATAAAGTATAATATTAACCGCATGTTTTTATCTTTTAATTTAGTTTAATGAAAATTTTCTTAGCAACACCCACCACCATCATAGTGAAAAGTAGATTCGCTGATAAAAATATCCTCTCTTCCTAAATCTGATAATGCTTTAGCAGTTTTATCACAAACAGCGATAGGCTGATTTTTTAACAGCACATGTCCCTTTTTATCGTCAAAATAATCTTGATCTCCATAATATATTGCGGCTTTACCGGTAAATACACAAGGACCATCCTCTGGCATAGGGTCTTTAATTGCTGCCACCTCTATAGATTCAATGTAGATTAGTTCTTCTGTTGGATAATTTTTCGGGTCTAAAATTCTGTATGGCTTTCTTGCTCTGATCTCAATAGTTCCGAAACCTACGTCAGTTAGGGCTTTTACATAGTCATTGATAGGTAAACTTCCACTTAGGCAAAGTGCTCTTAAACGCTCATCGTTTCTTAAAGTGTCATTCATGGATTGCTCACAAGTAGGATCACTCATCACTAGTCTTCCGTGAGGTTTTAGAACTCTATACATTTCTTCGATTGCCTTTTTTAAATCTTCTTCTTTAAAAATGTTGAAAAGACAATTTTGAGCAGCTACGTCTATGCTGTTGTCATCCACAGGAAGATTCAGTGCGTCTCCATATCTAAGATCAACAAATTCACTATTAAACCAATCATTCTGTGCTTCTGCCTCTTTGAAATTTTTTCTGGAGGCATCTAACATTTCCTGAACGACATCGACTCCGATGACCCCGTGTTTTTGTCTTGAAAAATAAGAGAATTGCAATAGCTCCATTCCTCCGCCGACACCAACATATAGAATTTTAGGATTATTAGTTAAATCTCTGGCATGTACGGTACTACCACAACCATAATTCATTTCCTGCATTATCTTTGGGATTTTTAGTCCTGGTAGTTCCCATATAGGGTTGGTGGTGCAGCAAAGACCTACGTCTGGAGTCAAAGCAGCTTCTTTATAAACGTCGTGTGTAGTATTTAAATAACTCATTTTTTAAATTCAGTATTTGTAATGTAGTTAAATATAAACCAGATCTTATTAAAAATGGTGATTAGTTTAACTTTTCTACATGGATTTGATTAATTCTCTAAAAAGTGTGATCATCTGTGGCTCAGCCTTATTAGCCATAGCAATGATTTCTTCAATATTTATAGGTTCAAGATTTTCAGGGTCACATTCGTCAGTTAATACAGAAACCGCAGCTACCGGTAAATCAAGATGATTTGCAACAATAACTTCAGGTACAGTACTCATTCCTACAGCATCTGCGCCAATAACCTTTAAATATCTATATTCTGCGCGGGTTTCTAATTGAGGGCCTACAACAGATGCGTAAACACCATTGTGCAGTTTTATATTATTATCCTTAGCTATTTTTTTAAGGGATTCATTAATAGTTTTATCGTAAGGAGCACTCATATCCGTAAAACGACTTCCTAATTGTTCTACTCCTTTAAATGCTAAGGGAGAACCTCCTTGTAAATTAATATGGTCATCAATGAGCATTAACTCACCTTTATTAAAATCAAGGTTAATGGCACCGGAGGCATTTGATACCAATAAAGTTTTAACTCCAAGTTTATGCATGATTCTTACGGGGTAAGTTACATCTTGTAAGGTATACCCTTCGTATAGGTGAAACCTACCTTGCATTACAACAACTTTTTTACCTTCCAGGTTACCGTAAATAAGCCTTCCTTTATGAAATTCTACTGTTGCAGTAGGAAAGTTAGGGATATGATTATAACTCACCTCTTTAATTACTTCAATATGGTCAATTAGCTGGCCTAGCCCGGTTCCTAAAATTATACCTATTTCGGGTTTGTCAAATCCTTTTTCAATAAGATAATCTGTGGTATCTTCAATAAGTTTAATCATTGTTTGTATAAAATTTTTTAAATATAATATTGTCTTTTATATCATCATAGGTGTCTATATCATTTCTTTCAGAAAGCAATTCGATTCTATCGTTTTTTAAATCCTGCAATGTGCTTTTTAAAACGGTATTGGTACCCCAATCTTTATTTTGAAATAATTTTTTGTTTTTCAATGACTTCATGCCCAAAAGATAATAGCCACCGTCTTTAGCTGGACCCAGAACAAAATCATTATTTCTCAGGCAATCAAAAGCAGTTTGAATGTCATTGGTTGTCAGGTCGTACATATCGCTACCAATAACAATGATATTCTCATATTCTGCGTTAAACCCGTCCTGAAATGCATTCAGCATTCTTTCTCCTAAGTCATTTCCTGCTTGGATTTGTTTTTTATAGATATGATCGCTCCAAATATCGTTTACGGCAATAGATTCTGAATAATAAACTCTTTTCGAGCAATTGAGATCTTTTGTAATATTTACGGTATGCTGCAATAAGAATTTATAAATCTCTAATGCAGCATTATCACCTATCGTTTTTCCTAATCTTGTTTTGCACTTACCTAGTTCAGGGTTTCGGGTAAATATGATAAGTAGGTTTTTATTTTTCAATATTAATATACTTTAATTCCGTTTTGCACCCACTTGCTCCATTTCTTAGAAAAAGTATGAATGCTATCTGTGATTTTATTATTGTTTACAATCTCAAGATTGTGATTTTTCCATTCAAATATTCCTCCGTATAGATTTAAAACATTGGGATAGCCATATTCTTTAATTTTTTCACCAATATTTTCTGAACGAATACCAAGACTACAATACACAACAATAGTTGAGGTTCTAGGAATTTTTAGACTATCTAATTTTTGTAATGAAAAGTTGTTATAGCCTACATATTTAGCTTTAGGTATGTGACTAATTTCAAACTCTTCCTTTTCTCTAGCATCTAATATGACCACCGAGTCTTTTATTTTATGAAGATCTGAGATAGTGATATAAGGTACGGAGCCTTTATTAAACTTTTCAAGAAGCTTATCTAGGGAATTTTGAGCAATACAAAATTGTCCTGTGATCAGAAATAAAAATAAAAATGATTTCATCATTAGCTACGCAACAGTTCCCTGACAGCTACTTCCGGCACCGGCCGTACATCCATAACAGTGTTGAGAAATTATGATGTTTCTGTCATTTAATATATCTTCATTATATTCGCTTATATGTTTAATCTTGCTGGCTACTTTAAGACCTAGCATTTGATTAAAATCGCAGTCATACAGCCATCCATCCCAGCTTACAGAAATAGTGTTGGTACACATAACATTTTCTACTGCTGCAGGATTGTAAGCCTCAACTAATGCATACATATAGTCCTCATAGTTATCAGAAGCGATTAAATAGTCTAAAAACCTACTGATAGGGAGGTTTGTTATTGCAAAAAGATTATGAAAATGAATTCCGAAATCTTCTAAAAGAGCTTTTTTAAAGTCTTTTTCCATAGAAGTTTGGTCACCAGGTAAAAACGCACCTGAAGGGTTATATACCAAATCTAATCTTAAGTCGCTATCAGGCATTCCATAACCTCTTTCATTAAGTTCTTGCAATGCCTTAATGGAAGCGTCAAAAACTCCATTTCCTCTTTGTTTATCTGTTTTTCCTCTTGTCCAATGAGGCATAGATGAAACTACATGAACATTATATTTTTTAAAGAAGTCTGGTAGGTCATAGTACTTTTTATTTGCTCTTATAATTGTCAAATTGCTGCGTACAATAAAGTCTTTGATACCTGCTTTGCTTGCTTCTTCAACAAACCATCTAAAGTTAGGGTTCATCTCAGGAGCTCCTCCGGTTAAATCTAAAGTGTGTGCTCCTGTATTTTTAATGACATCAAGACACTGTTGCATCGTTTCTTTAGTCATAATTTCTTTACGATCAGGCCCGGCATCCACGTGACAATGTTCACATACCTGATTACACATATAACCAACATTGATTTGTAAAATCTCTAACTTTTTAGGTTTTAAAGGCAGTTGCCCGGATTCAGAAATTTTGTCAGCAAATTTTGGAAGTTCCCCGTTTGCGAAGATTCCATTATTTAAAATTTCCAATTGTCTTTTGGCATCAGCCAATTGATCATTTCTTTTATGTAAGGATTGCTTTTTTTTAATTTCTGACATTTTATTGTTCAAATTTTAGATTTGGGGTCGATTGTGTTTATTTCTTAATAAACCCATTATGGCAAAGCTGTTAAAGGATACGGAATTACATTTCCAACTTATTTACTTTATTCATCATCATGACACCGTGTACCAAGGTAGCACCACTTTTTATAGCAGCACCCACATGTATTGCTTCCATCATTTCTTCTTTAGTTACTCCCCTTTGTAAAGTGTCTTTAGTATATGCATCAATACAATATGGACATTGTTCTGTATGTGCAACAGCTAAAGCGATAAGAGCTTTTTCTCTTGCTGTCAATGCGCCTTCTTCAAAAACTTTTCCGTAATAATCAAAAAACTTTTTACCTAATTCTTCACTCCATTCCGTAATATTCCCAAACTTTCTTAAGTCTGAAGGGTCATAGTATGTTTTAGACATATATACTTTAGATTAATTAATTGTTAGTTCGTCGTATCTTAAATTTCAGCCTTACACAAGAATAAAATAATTTATTATTAAAGTTGAAATATAATAAACAATATTTTTAAAGATAAGGTTTTAAACTTAAAATCAAATATTTGTGTAAAACGTATAATTTTTAAAAAATAATGGAGAAAAACCTTAATTTAGACAAAGAATTGTCTTACAAATTAAGAATTAGAAATAGGGGTTATGAGAAAAAAGGTTACCTTAAAACAACTTGCAAAAGAATTAAATTTATCAATTTCAACTGTTTCTAAATCATTAAAAAATGATCCTGAGATTAGTCAAAAGACTATTAATAGAGTACACGAGCTTGCTGATTTTTATAATTACAAACCTAATGCCTTAGCGGTAAGTCTGAAGAGTAGCAGGACTAAAACGATTGGAGTAATATTGCCAGAAATATTAAATCATTTTTTCGCTAAAGCATTATATGGTATAGAAAAAGAAGCTTCTAATCATGGGTACAAAATTTTAACCTGTATCACTAATGAGTCTTATGACAAGGAGGTGGAGTATGTTGAAATGCTTAATTATAGTAGTGTTGACGGGTTTATCGTTGCCTTAAGTGAAGAAACCCAGGTGCTTAATAAATTTGACCATTATGCTGCGCTTAAAAGAGATAAGGTGCCCATGGTGATGTTTGACAGAGTTATTGATGAGATTGACTGCGATAAAGTAATTGTAGACGACGAAAATGCATCTAAGAATGCGGTACAGTATCTTATTGATTCAGGCTGCTCCAAAATAGGTTTAATTACTACCATAGGGGATTTAAGTGTTGCTAAGCATAGAATTCAAGGAGCTAAAGCTGCGGTAGCAGATAAGGACGTTGAGTTGCACGAATTTAAATTGAAAGGAGCATCTCGTGCTGAAGAAGAAATTTTAGCATTTCTAAAGAGTACAGATCTGGATGCCGTTCTGGGACTAGATGAAACTTCAGCTGCAGTAACAATAAATAGTTGTCATAGGTTAGGGTATAAAATACCCAAAGATATATCTGTAATTGGTTTTACAGATGGATTGTTGTCTAAGCATTCTTTTCCTAAGCTTTCTACAGTTTCCCAACATGCTGAAGATCTTGGTGAAAGGGCTGTACAGGTTCTGATTAATAATATAGAAAATGACGATGAGAAGTATGTTCCTAAAACCCAAATAGTAAAAACATCTTTAATACTTAGAGATTCGACCAATTGATTACTAATCAATTTTCGATAAATAATGTTGATGAAAAAATGGTTAATCACCCGTACTTTCTCTGAAGACAATTTTTGTTTCCAGGGTAATTACTCTTTTCTTATGCTTTTCATCAGATTCATCCTTTAATTGATCTATTAAGAGCTCTGCTGACTTTTGTCCCATTTCAAAACTGGGTTGAGCTACACAGGTTAAAGAGGGCACAAAAACTTTACCTACTCCAAGATCACCAAAACCTATTACTTCTACATCCTTGGGAATATTATAATTTAATTTTGTTAATATTTTCATACTCATCATGCCATAATTATCAGTGACCGTAAATACAGCATCGGGTCTTTTTTTTAAGTTTTTGAAGTATTTGCTTATCTCAAGGTCTTCTTCCTCTCTATCCAGAGAATTACAATGCAGAATAAGATCTTCATCGATTGGAATATTATACTTTTTCATTGCTTCCAGATAACCGCTATATCTGTCTTGGAAAACTTTTTTATCCTTAATGCCTCCAATAAAGACAATTTTCTTTTTTCCTTTTTTTATGAAATATTCAACAGCCGAAAAAGAAGCTTTATTGTCGTCAATAAGTACATGATCCGCACCGGAAACTTCTTCTTTAATGTTGTCAAAAAGTACGGTAGGAATACCTTTATTAATAATGCTTCTAATATGAGAAAATGTTTCGGTTTCGTGAGATGGACATAAAATGATCCCGTCGACTAATCCTTTTTCAAAAAACGAAAGGTTTTCTTGCTCTGATTCAAATGAGGTTCTTGAGGAACTAATTAATATTTTATAATTGTGTTTACTTACATAATGGTCAATTCCTCTACATACTTCGATAAAGAAAGATTCATCGTATCTGGGGATAATTACTCCTATTAAGTTGGTCTTACCAGAACTTAAACTTTTGGCAATTTGGTTAGGCATATACCCCATGGCTTTGGCCATTCTAAATACTTTTTCACGAGTACTGGGTTTAACTCTTGGACTTTCATCAAGAGCTCTCGAAACAGTAGCTATTGAAATGTTAAGTTTTCTGGCAATATCCTCAAGTTTTACCCTTCTTTTTTTCAAATCTTTAAGTTTTAGGTTAAATAATTGTTATTGAATTTATGGTTTTCGTAAAAATACAATAATACAAACGTTTGTATTTTGTAAATGTAATTTTTTGTTTCTCAATTAGTTCAAATGTTTAGTAATTTGTAATAGTTGTATGGTTAAGTTGAGCATTTGACAAAAGAATCAGTTTTAAATTACGATTCTCACAATACAGCCCCTAATCCTTAATACTGCTCAACAAGTTTAATACAACCTACTAAGTTATAAAATAATTGATCGCTTGATAGCGCAATTATAAAGGTCATTTTTCAAAATTATAAACAGATAAAACTAAGTAAATGGAACTTACTTGGTATAGGAAAGGTACCATATATCAAATCTACCCAAGAAGCTTCAATGATAGAAGTGGTAATGGTGTTGGAGATTTAAAGGGAATTACGGAGAAGTTAGACTACATTAAAAGTCTAAACGTGGATATCATTTGGTTAAGCCCCATTTTTAGCTCTCCAAATGATGACAATGGTTATGACATAAGTGATTACTGTGCTATAATGGATGAGTTTGGGACGATGAGTGATTTCGATGAACTACTCAGTGAAACTCATAAACGTGGTTTACGATTGATTCTTGATTTAGTTGCCAACCATTGTTCTGATGAACATAATTGGTTTAAAGGGGCAAAAAAATCCAGAAATAATAAATATAGAGATTATTTCCACTGGGTTGATCCCGCATCAGATGGAGGTCCGCCTAATAACTGGAAATCGTTCTTTGGAGGTAGTGCCTGGGAGTACGATAAGAATACTGAGCAATACTATTTACATCTCTTTACCAAAAAACAACCCGATTTAAATTGGGAAAATCCTGAGGTAAGAGAGGAGATATATAATGCCATGCGTTTTTGGTTAGATAAAGGTGTTGATGGATTTAGGATGGATGTAATACCTCTTATTTCTAAGAGAAAGGGATATCCCGATGCACCAGATTTTGGTTTCAGGAAAATTATTGAAGATGTCTATGCTAATGGACCAAGAGTCCATGAATTTTTGAGGGAAATGAATCAAAAAGTAATTCGTAAATACGATGCATTTTCTTTAGCAGAAGGAATAGGTGTTAATCAGGAGTTGGCCGGATTGTATGTAAATGAAGATAGAGAAGAGCTTGATATGCTATATCATTTTGATGTTTTAGAGTGTACAATAGTGAACGGAAAGTTTGAAGAAGAAACTCCGTTTGATCTGGTTAATTTAAAATCAATTTTTAAGAAGTGGCGAGATGCCGTTCACGGTACAGGATGGATAACAAATGCCATGGGTAATCACGATTTTGCCAGACTAGTCTCCAGATTTGGAAACGAAGGTAAATATTGGAAAGAGTCAGCAAAGATGTTGATAACTATGCTGGCCACCCAGAATGGAACATTAAGTATTTATCAGGGTGATGAAATAGGTATGACTAACGTTAATTTAGATTCTATTGATGAGGTTAAAGACGTACAATCCATAAATTTTTACAAGGAGAGTATGGAATCTAAAAAATATACTTCTATTGAAGCGATGAAACTTATAAATAAAGAAGGTAGAGATAATGCAAGAACACCTATGCAATGGTCAGAGGATATAAATGCAGGTTTTACTGAAGGAGAACCCTGGTTGAAAATTAATGATAATTATAAGACAATTAATGTAAAACGTCAGGATAATGATAGTAATTCAATTTTAAATTATTATCGCAATCTTCTTTCGATAAGAAAGGAAAATGATGTATTCATATATGGAGATGTTGAAGAACTTGATTTCAATAATAATTCCTTTTACGGATATAGGAAGAGCTTTAGAGGTAAAGGTATTATGGTGCTTTTGAATTTTTCAGATAAAAATTATGAATATATGTCAAGCTGGGAGATGTCGATGGATGATGTATTGATAAATAATTATGACAACATTATAATGGATAAAGAAAAAATTAAATTAAAACCCTATCAGGCAATAGTTTTTAGGCTATCTGATTGAAGGTAAAAGAATAAAAGAAGAAAGTGAAATTAGTTTTTGTTTGTTAGCGAAGGAGTTTCTGTAGCGGAAACTTCTTAAAAGTGACAAAGGAGGCGCCTCAGAAGATATTAAATGTCAAATTTAATATTTGAGATTAATTTTAATAAAATCGGGTTAAAATGATGTAGGCGCCTCTGTTGTTACTAAAAAATTATGAGTATATTTAATAACACTTTATCATTTTAACATAAATCCAACTAAAAGATTAATTATCAAATTTTAAATCAAACTCAAAAATTATGAAAGGTATGATACTTAAAAGCCTCACTTTTCTGATCATGATGCTATCGGGGAGTGTGGTGTTTTCACAAATCACTGTAACTGGAGTGGTATCTGATTCAGGAGGTCCGATTCCCGGTGTAAATGTTGTTGTAAAGGGCACAACAAATGGAGCCTCGACCGATTTTGATGGAAGATATACCATCAATAATGTGCCATCAGGTGGAACTTTGGTTTTCAGCTATTTGGGATTTGTTACTAGGGAAGTCCCTGTGAATGGTCAAACAACACTGAATGTAACAATGCAAGAAGATGCTGCAGAATTAGAACAGGTTGTAGTGATAGGGTATGGCTCTATTAGAGCAAAAGATGCCACAGGGGCTGTAGCTACCGTAAAATCGGATGACTTTAATCAAGGTATAATTAATTCTCCTGAGCAACTAATACAAGGTAAAACAGCTGGTGTACAAATTACTCAAACCAGTGGAGAACCAGGAGCTGGTGTAAATTTAAGAATTCGAGGAACATCATCTGTTCGAGCCAATAATAACCCATTATATGTAGTTGACGGATTTCCTTTAAGTGGAGCAGATACCTCGGCTGGTGCCGCGGGTTCTGATATAGGAGCATCGTCAGCATCAAACCCCTTAAGTTTTTTAAACCCAAATGATATTGCAAGTATAGATATTTTAAAGGATGCTTCTGCGACAGCCATCTATGGTTCAAGAGGAGCTAACGGCGTTGTATTAATAACCACTAAACAAGCTACAACTGGAGTTCATTTATTGGAATTTAATTCTTCTATTTCGGTAAGCTCTGTAAACAATAGGCTAGATTTATTAAATAGGGATCAATTTCTTGATGCGCAGGAAAGGTTAGGATCTGATATTTCATTATTGGATCTTGGGGGTAATACTGATTGGCAGGATTTTATATATAGAGATGGAATTAGTTCAGAATATCACGCTGCTTTTGGTGGTGGTAATGACAATGGAGGATATAGATTCTCGGTCGGATATGTAGATCAAGAGGGAATTATAGAGCAAACAGGGTTAGAAAGATTGACGGCTAGAGTAAATGGTAAGTACAATTTTTTTGATAATAAACTTAAATTGAACTTTCAGTTAAATGTATCAAATGTAGATATTGATAAAGTGCCAATATCGGATAACGCTAATGCCAGAGGAGATTTATTATCTGCAACGTATTATTCTAATCCAACTTTGTCACCATATGACGCTGATGGTAATCCTACTTCGACAGGATCACTTGAGCAATTAAATCCAGCGGCTATATTAGCCTTTTCAGAAATTAACACTCAAACCTTAAGAACCTTAAATAACCTCTCTTTAGAATACTTTTTTACACCAGAGCTTTCTTTGAAATCAAATATTGGTGTTGATAAATCTATTTCAAAAACTGAAAATGCCTTTTCTCCTGATTTCGAATTGACCGGAACACAAGGGTTGGGTAGAGCTCAAGTTGATGAATTAACTTTAACATCTACTTTATGGGAGAGCTATCTTAATTATAACAGAGATTTTAATGAGGATCATAGCATAAACGCTCTAATAGGATATTCTTATCAAGAATTCAATACTAAAACTAGTGCGTTGATTGCCGCGGACTTTAGACTTTCAGAGCCAGGTGCGATGCTTGATAATATTGCTTCAGCTCAGGTATTCGGAGCAAACACAGGAAATTTTACAGATGAACTACAGTCCTTTTTTGCAAGGGTAAATTATTCTTTGTTAAATAAATATTTATTTACCGGGACTATAAGAGTTGATGGTTCTACAAGATTCGGTCCAGATAAAAAATATGGTCGTTTTCCTTCTTTTGCTGCTGCCTGGCGTTTATCCGAAGAGAATTTCATACCAGATATCTTTTCGGATCTAAAACTTAGATTAGGTTATGGTGTTACAGGGAATCAGGAGATACCTAGTAATTTGTATGTAGCGAGAACTCGATTTGGTCTGGGAACGATTGACAATGGGGGGGTATTTTTTCCGGGAGGCGAAAGTATTGTAGCTTTTAGAAATGATAAATTACAATGGGAGGAATCATCCCAAATAAATTTAGGTCTGGACTTTGGCTTTCTAAACAACAGATTAACAGGTTCTGTCGATTTATTTAGGAAGGAAACCACAGACTTGTTGCTTCAAATTAGCGGTGTGGCACCTGCTGACACTAATTCTGCATGGAGAAATATAGATGCTACAGTAATAAATGAAGGTGTTGAATTAACATTGAATTATGGTATAATTCAAAATGAAGACCTTCAATGGGATACTAGTTTCAATATTTCATACCTCAAAAATGAAGTTACTGATTTTGAGGAAGCTCCTATAAATACAGGTCAGATTGACGGTCCGGGATTGACAGGTGCATTTGCCCAACAAATTGCAGATGGACAACCCTTATATGCATACTTTTTAAGAGAATTTATTGGATTTGACGATAATGGAATAGCGCAATATGAGGGAGGCGATGTTCAGAAATTTACTGGAGACAGTCCTTTACCAAAATATAATTTAGGTTTCTCAAATAGTTTAAAATATAAAAATGTTGATTTAAATTTGTTCTTTTCAGGACAGTTTGGACATAAGATTTATAACAATACTCAAAATGCATTGTTCTCGTTGGCAAACCTTTCGCAAGGTAGAAATGCAACTGAAGCAACAGCAGCACTTATTGGTACAGAGAATCCCTTTAATTCTGCGGATGTCTCTACCAGATTTTTAGAGAAGGGAGACTTTTTGAGACTTCAGACTGCTACACTTGGATATACTCTGAATATGGATAATTATGAATGGATTAATAAGGTTAGGTTATTTATTAATGCTCAAAACTTATTTGTGATTACAGATTATAGCGGACAGGATCCAGAAGTCTCTATAAATAAGCAAATTAACGGTGTTCCATCCTTGGGAATTGATTACACAGCTTTTCCCAAGTCAAGAACATTTACATTTGGTTTAAATGTTACGTTTTAAAAAAAAAGATCATGAAAAAAATTAAATTTAAAAAAATTGTGGGGTCTTTATTCACGACAGTAGCTTTGATTACTTTTTCTTGTACTGATCTAGACCCTGTTTTTAACGACTCAACACCAGTAGAAAATTCTTCTGGAGAATTCACAGGAGTTGATCCAACAAACTTTTTAGAATCAGCTTATAACGATATTGAAGGAATGGGTGATCAGGCTAATACATATGCTTTACAAGAAGTATCTTCTGATGAACTTGTTGTATTAACGAGAGGAGCTGATTGGGGGGATAATGGTGTTTGGAGAACATTACACCAACACACTTGGGATGCTAACCATCCACAGGTATTAAATACGTGGAATAATAGGAATAATGCTGTTTTTAGAACTACTCGTATCATAGCTCCTGAATCTAATGCCTCTCCAAATCAATTGGCACAGGCCAAAACTTTGAGAGCTTTAAATATGTTTTATGTAATGGATATGTTCGGACAAGTGCCTTTCAGAGGAGTAAATGATGGACCAGATGTAAATCCTAATGTTTTTTCGCGATCTGAAGCTTTTGACTTTATAGTACAGGATTTAACAGAAGCATTACCAGACCTGGATGAAGGTACTATTTCTGATATTTACACAGTAGATAAAGCTTTTGCTAACTTTTTATTGGCTAAATTATATTTAAATAAGGAAGTTTATACCGGAAGTTCTTCTGCTGAAGATTTTAATAAAGTAATACAGTATTGTGATGCAATTACAGCAGAAGGATATGCTTTAGATCCAGAGTACTTCGAAATCTTTAAGCCTAGTCATACTAATTCAGAGATTATATTAGCATTGGATACTTTTACAGGTAATAGAGTATGGAATATTTTACACCCAAATCAAGGAGGGTGGAATGGTTTTGCTACTCTAGCGGAAGTCTATGACTCTTTTGAACCTGGAGATATAAGATTAGGTACACCAAGTTCGCCTACGGAAGGTTTTGGAACAGGTATGCTAATTGGTCAGCAGTACGACGAAAATGGAAACCCTTACACAGATCGTGGAGGAAATCCTTTAGTCTTCACTAAAGACTTTCCAACCGGAATTACAGGTAATAATGAGAGAACTGGTGTAAGACCACACAAATATACCAGGGAAGGAGACGAAGGAAGACCAGATCCTGGAAACGGTACTGTCGTAGCCAGATATGCTGATGTAGTATTAATGAAAGCTGAGGCTATTATGAGAGGTGGTACAGCAGGAGAAACAGCAGAATCTATTATTGATAACTTAAGATCTTTAAGAGGAGCTACCGCGTCAGGTACATATTCAATGGATGAATTGCTTAATGAAAGAAGAAGAGAGCTGTGGATTGAAGGATGGAGAAGAAATGATCAGGTAAGATTTGGAACCTTTGCTAATACATGGGATATGAAAGAGGTAACAGAAGATTTCAGGGTATTATTTCCAATCCCTGCAACAGCGTTGGCAACAAATCCTAATTTATCACAGAATCCTGGATATTAGTAAATCATTAATATGTTAAAAATGCTAAGCCCTTCATTTGTGAGGGGCTTAGTTTCTTATGATAATCCCAGTGCATCAAATACAGTTGAAATTTTTTATTTACCTGATAATTAGTCTTTTATTTTTTTCTTGCCAAGAGATAGAAGAAGATAAGCTGTTAGTTATAAAAAATGCTGATGAATCTGGTGTTGATTTCAAGAATCAGCTTTCTGCAACTTCAGAGCTCAATATACTGACTTATTTATACTATTATAATGGAGCCGGCGTTGCTGTAGCAGATTTTGATAATGATGGATGGGAAGATGTATACTTTGTTTCTAATCAAGGACAAAATAAACTATATCTCAATCAAAGGAATATCAAATTTAAAGAAAATACACCTGAAATTTTAAAGCAAAATGAGGGCTGGTCGACCGGTGTGAGTATTGTAGATATAAATGCTGACGGATTAAAAGATATTTATCTGTGCAAGATTGGAGATTATAATGGTATCAAAGGAAGAAACATGCTTTTTGTCAATAAAGGTGCGGATGCTAATGGTAAATTAGTATTTGAAGAAGAGGCAGAAAATTATAATCTTGATATTATTTCTTTTGCAACTCAATCTTCGTTTTTTGATTATGATTTGGATGGGGATTTAGATATGTATTTATTAAACCATTCAGTTCATCCCAATAGAACTTATGGTAGAGGATCCAAAAGAACCGTTGAAGATTCACTTTCCGGAGATCGATTATACAGAAATGATAACGGAATATTTACTGATGTTTCTCAACAAACCGGAATTTATCAAGGCGCTATAGGTTATGGTTTGGGAGTATTGACTACAGACATAAATAATGATGGTTTTCCTGATATTTATGTGGCTAACGATTTCTTTGAAAATGATTATCTGTATATTAATAACCAGGATGGGACTTTTAATGAAATCATTTCTTCTGATCAAAATACTGTAGGGCATACATCTCATTATTCTATGGGCGTTGATATCGAAGACCTCAATAATGATGGTCTTAATGATATATTCTCCTTAGATATGTTACCTGAAAATCTATCAACGTTTAAGTCTTCCGGTACAGAATATGGTTTTACAATTTATAACCAATACCTAAAGAATGGCTATAAACCGCAATATATGCAAAATGCGTTGCAGCTAAATCGGGGTGCAAGTGGTTTTTCAGAAATTGCATTTTTGTCTGGAGTTGCCGCTTCAGAATGGAGTTGGGCACCTCTAATTCAGGATTTTGACAATGATGGTTATAAAGATATTTTTATTTCTAATGGTATTAAAGGCGCTACTAATGACATGGATTTTATAAGCTTTATTGCTAATGATAATATCCAAAAGCGTATTAATAAAGGAATGACCAAGGAGGATTTAGCATTGATTGATGAAATCCCTGAGAAGAAAGTGAGTAATTACTTTTATAAAAATAATGGAGACTTAAGTTTTTCAGATGTCTCTGGTATTTGGGCAGTAAATGTACCGTCCTTTAGTAATGGGGCAGTTTATGCTGATCTTGATAATGATGGAGATCTTGATATTGTGGTCAATAACGTAAACGAACAAGCGTTTATCTACGAAAATAGAAGTACAGAAAAGTATCCTGAAAGGAATTTTCTTCAAATCAAACTTAAAAATAATACGAATAATATTGCGGCGATAGGAGCCAGAGTCCAGGTTTATTTTGGAGATCAAATATTATATAATTCATTGACATCTTCAAGGGGATATTTATCTTCAGTATCTGAAGTACTTACCATGGGACTCGGAAAACAAAAAAAGGTAGATTCTTTGATTGTTTCCTGGCCCGAAGGGGAAAAAGAGGTTTTTAGAAATATAAAAATCAATTCAGCTAATACACTTGTAAGAGGTAATGGGTTTTATATAAAGCCAAATCAAGAGACTAAAATTCAGAATAAAACTGAATCTGCTACTTTAAACTATAGGCATAAAGACTATGAGACAAAGGATTTTTCGTATGAACCATTAGCTCCTTTTGCTATTTCAAATGAGGGGCCTCATGTAAGCTGTTTAGATATCAATGATGATGGATTTGAAGACATTTTTATACCTGGAGGGCGATTTGAAAGTTCAAAATTATACCTTCAAAATAAAGAAGGTATTTTTACTGAACAAACCTTTTCTGATTTCAATCTACACAAAAAATATGAAGATATAGGTCAAACCATATTTGATGTGGATAGTGATGGTGATAAGGATATTATTATTGTATCAGGTGGCAATGAAAGTATCACGGGATATAACTCACCTCCTAGACTATATCTTAATGAATCCGGTAATTTTAAGTTTAAACAACAAGCTTTCAATATTGACGAATTAAATGCATCTACTGTAACTCAAGGAGATATAGATAACGATGGAGATATCGACCTATTTATTGGAGCCAATTCAATTCCGGGCAGCTATGGTAAAGTTCCTGATAGTTACTTAATGTTAAATGATGGTCAGGGTAATTTTAGTACAAGCGCTAATTTTGATACTAAAATGGGATTGGTGTATGATGCTAAGTTTATGGATTTTGATAAGGATAATGATCTTGATTTGATCGTAGTAGGTCATTATATGCCGATATCTATATTTTTAAATGATGGTAAAGGTAATTTTGAGAAAAGATTATCAGAATCCTTGTCAAATTCAAAAGGATGGTGGAATACTATGGATGTAGCGGATTATGATAATGATGGAGATCTTGATATAGTGGCGGGCAACTGGGGATTAAATACAAGATTAAGAGCCTCCTTAGAGAAACCAATAATATTATACAGAAATGATTTTGACGGTAATGGGAAAGTAGATCCGATTGTCACTTATTTTTATCAAAATAGAGAAACTCCTATCGCCACAAAAAGTGAGTTAACTAAACAAATTCCGGTTTTAAATAAAAACTTTCTATCTTATAAAGATTTTGCGCAAGCAAATTTTGAAGATTATTTTTCTAAGGAGAAGATTAAGTCAGCTGAAAAACAACAAGTCTATATGTTATCAAGCACATATTTTGAAAACAAAGGAGATTTTAATTTTGAAGCTACTCCTTTGCCCTGGACGGCTCAGATTTCCTCTATTCAGGCAATCCGAAGTATGGATATAAATGATGATGGATATCTGGATTTGATAATTGGGGGTAATACTTATGAAATGAGTACGCAATTAGGCAGGTTAGATGGCTCTTATGGAGAAATATTGATTAATAAAGGTGGAAAAGGTTTCGTAGTCGAATCTAATAAAACATACAATATTAAAGGGGCTGTCAGATCTATAGAAAATATTACTATTAATGAAGATCAGTATCTCATATTTGGAATAAATAACGATAGTATCAGAATCGTTAAAACAATAAAATAACAGATGTATAAAATTTTCACACTTATATTCTTATTGTCTATTAGTATTTCTTGTAGTGAAAAGGATAATACTCAAGAAAAGCAACAAGATGGACCCACAGAGGAAACTCTTTTCACAAAATTGCCCTCGGATAGCACTCATATTAAGTTTACAAATTATGTGACTAATGAGCGGGACTTCAATATTTTTAAATATAGAAACTTTTATAATGGAGGTGGAGTTGCTATTGGGGATATCAACAATGATGGTCTTGCTGATATTTACCTGACCGCGAATAGAAGTGAAAATAGGCTGTACCTCAATCAGGGGGATTTTAAATTTAAAGATATAGCTGAATCTTCAGGAACTACAGGTAAAAATTCTTGGTCTACCGGTGTTGTTATGGTTGATATCAATGCCGATGGATTATTGGATATTTATGTGTGCAATGCCGGGAATGTCAAGGGGGATAATCAAAAAAATGAACTTTTCATTAATAACGGGGATTTAACATTTACAGAAAAAGCAGAAGAATATAATCTTGCGGATAGCGGTTTCACTACCCACGCGGCATTTTTTGATTACGATGGAGATGGAGATTTAGATGTATATATTTTAAACAATAGTTTTATTCCGGTAAGTAGTCTGAGTTTTGTTAATAAACGAAATCTTAGAGCAGAAGAATGGGACATCCCCGAAATTCTGAAAGGTGGCGGTGACAAATTATTACGCAATGATAATGGCAAATTTAGAGATGTAAGTCAAGAAGCAGGTATATATGGAAGCCTTATTGGCTTTGGTCTGGGAGTTACTATTGGTGATGTTAATCAGGATCTGTTGCCGGATATTTATGTTTCTAATGATTTCTATGAAAGGGATTATCTGTATATAAATAAAGGAGATGGAACCTTTTCTGAGGAAATAAAAGATTGGGTAAAGCATCTGAGTATTTCGTCAATGGGCGCAGATATGGCGGATATAAATAATGATGGTTATCCTGAAATATTTGTAACCGATATGCTTCCTGAAGATGATCAAAGATTAAAGGAAACCAGTTCTTTTGAGACTTATGATGTTTATCAATTAAAAAAAGGCAGGGATTTCTATAATCAATACATGCAGAATTCACTACAATTAAATAATGGAGACAATTCATTTTCTGAAATAGCATTTTATAGTGGTGTTGCAAAGACAGATTGGAGCTGGGGAGCATTACTCTTCGATATGGATAATGATGGTTATAGAGACATTTTTGTGAGTAATGGGATTTATCACGATCTGACAGATCAGGATTTTATGAACTTCTTTGCTAATGATATTATTAGAAGGATGACCCTGACAGGAAAAAAGGAAGAAGTAGATTCTATTATCAACAAAATGCCATCTCACCCTATTCCTAATTACGCCTTTAAAAATAATAAAGATTTGACTTTCTCCGATGTCAGTTCAGTCTGGGGGTTCGAAGAACCTACTTTTTCTAATGGAGCCGCGTATGGCGATTTGGATAATGATGGGGATTTAGATCTTATCATTAATAATTTTAATAATGAAGCATTTGTATACAGAAATGACACTGACAATCTTGATCATAATTATTTAAAATTTAAAGTTAAAGGAGAAGGACAGAATACCTTTGGCATAGGTACAATTATAGAATTATTTGTGGATGATGAAATTATTAGACAGGAGTTAATACCATCAAGAGGATTTCAATCCTCTGTGGATTTTACAATTGCAGTAGGATTAGGACAAAAGGATAAAATAGATTCTGTTCGGGTTATTTATCCAAATCATAAATACGAAACTTTAAAGATAGAAGGTTTAAATAAAGTTGTTGAATTGGATCAAAAAGATGCAGCTTTAGTGTATCGTATTAAACCAAAAGAAAATGATCAACTACTTACACTAATTGAAGCTGATTTTATTGCGCATAAGGAAGATTCATATGTCGACTTTGATTATGAGGGTCTAATCTATAAAATGCAGTCAAAGGAAGGTCCTGCATTAGCTATAGCAGATGTAAATGATGATGGAAATGATGATGTTTTTATTGGAGGAGCATATGGACAAGCTGGTAAGTTGTATTATCAGCAAGATTCTGGCAAGTTCATATCTTCTAAGTTTATGACCGAGGACTTTTTTGAAGACACTGTAGCAGCTTTCGCAGATGTAGATGGTGATAATGACTTGGATTTGGTTATCGGTTCAGGGGGCAACTTTAAAGGAGCAAGAACCGGAGTGCGATATTATGTAAATGATGGAAAAGGTAATTTCTCCAGAGGTTCAATTATTCTTCCTACAGAATCTAATATTTCTACGCTTAAATTATATGATTTTGATCAGGATGGAGACCTGGATATTTTCGCAGGTAGTCTTAGTAGGATTGGAGTTTACGGAACAAATCCGGATAATTATCTACTACAGAATAATGGTAAAGGAAACTTTACAGACGTCACACCTAAAATAGCTCCAGATCTTAGATCCATCGGAATGGTTACTGATGCAACCTGGGAGGATTTTGATAACGATGGGATTAAAGATTTATTAGTTGTCGGAGAGTGGATGAGCCCTTTAATTTACCTAAATAAGAAAACTCAATTTAAGCCCTTTCAAACAACGCTTAATGAGCTATCAGGCATGTACAATGCTGTAAAAGCTGAGGATCTGGATGGCGATGGCGACGTTGATATTGTTTTAGGGAATCAAGGATTAAATGCCCCTTATCAAGCCACAAATCAACATCCTATTAAATTGTATATTTCTGATTTTGATAATAATGGTACAGTTGAGCAGATTATGACACAAACTATCAATGGTAAAGACATACCTATCCATTTAAAAAAGGAGTTAACAAGTCAATTGCCTTTTCTTAAAAAGCAGAATATTAAATTCTCTGAATACGCTACTAAGTCAATTGATCAACTTTTTAATAAGGAAATTTTAAGTAAGGCTGATATAAAGGAGGTTAATCAATTTGCCAGTTTAGTGGCTTATAATGAGGGAGATGGAAAATTCAACGTTCAGGAATTACCGGGTAGAGTGCAACTTTCGTGTATTTGTAGTATAGAAACGTATGATTTTAATAATGATGGCATTAAAGATTTGATTTTAGGAGGTAATAATTATAATCTGAAGCCTCAATTTTCAAGACAGGATGCAAGCAGGGGGAATATTTTAGTAAGTAGGGATAAGAAGGAGTATAAGAACTCTGAAAATTCAGGTTTCATTGTTGATGGCGAAGTTAAGGGACTAGGTTGGGTAAAAAATAGTTCTGGAAAACAATTCTTAATTACGGCAATTAATGATGAGGCTCCAAAAGTTTTCAAACTCAATTAGAATGTGCTTACAAAGATTTTTAGTTTTTTCACTCATTTGCAGTCTTTTAGCAGTTAATATGTCCTGCACTAATAAAAAGGAGGTCGAAGTTGACACTCTTTTTAAAACTCTGCACGCCTCAGAAACAGGATTAAACTTCAAAAACACATTAAATCCCTCTGACAGTTTAAACATATTAGACTACCTGTATTATTATAATGGGGCAGGTGTTGCTGTTGGCGATGTAAATAACGATGGGTTACCAGATGTGTTTCTAACTGCTAATCAAGGAAAAAATGCTTTATTTCTAAATAAAGGAAATTTCACTTTTGAAGATGTGACTTCTGCCGCAGGATTACAAGGTCATGCAGATTGGAATACCGGGGCAATAATGGCTGATGTTAATGGCGATGGATTTTTAGATATATATGTCTGTGCTGTTACAGGTATACATAACTTTAAAGGCAGAAACGAACTCTACATAAATAATGGTGATGGTACTTTTGTAGAAAAAGCAGAAGCTTTTGGTTTGGGTTTTACAAACTATACTACCTCTGCAGCATTTTTTGACTATGATAATGATGGTGATTTAGACATGTACTTGTTAAATCACGCCATTCATACACAAAATTCATTTGGTAAGGCTTCTATAAGAGAAAACAGGGTTGATCAAAGCGGCGATAAATTACTTAGAAACGATAACAACATATTTGTTGACGTTAGTGAAGAAGCAGGAATATACGGAGGAGCTAACGGTTATGGATTAGGCATAGCTACTGCAGATTTTAATAACGATGGATACACAGATATTTATGTAAGCAATGACTTTCACGAAGATGATTATTACTATGTTAATAATGGTGACGGTACATTTTCTGAAAAGTTGAAAGAAGACTTTTCCCAAACCAGTAGATTTTCTATGGGTAATGATGTGTCTGATATAAATCATGATGGCTATGTTGACATTTTTACGTTGGATATGACTCCGCAAGAAGAAAATGTATTGAAAGCATCCATGGGTGATGAGACTTATGATATGCTCAGAATGAGAGTGGATCGCCTGGGTTACCATTATCAGTTTGCACGCAATATGTTGCAGATCAATAATGGTGGTCAGTTTTTTTCAGAAACCGCGTTATTAAGTGGTATAGCAGAAACAGATTGGAGCTGGTCGGCATTGTTTGCTGATTATGATCAGGATGGAGAACAGGATGTTTTTATATCTAATGGTATTCCTAAAAGACCAAACGACTTGGATTATATTAAGTATATCTCCAATAAACAAATCAGGGAGAAAGTAAACAACTCCAGATTTGTAGATCAAAAGGCTTTAGACATCATGCCATCAGGAAAGGTGCCTAACTATTTTTATAAAGGGGAATCAGACTTAAGTTTCGAAGATGTTACCAGGGATTGGATAGGAAATAGCGCTGTAGTAGCTAATGGAAGTGCTTATGCAGATTTGGATAATGATGGTGATTTGGATATCGTTACCAACACCATAGACTCAGAAGTGGTTATTTATAAAAATACCATCGACACAGCTTCCAATTATTTGACTTTAAGATTTAAATATAAAGATCATAACCCCTTTGGCTTGGGAACAAAAGTACTTTCTTATCATAATGGCATATTACAGTATAAACAGTTGTTTACTTCAAAAGGTTTTCAGTCATCATCGGAGCCCATTATACATTTTGGATATGGTAAAACAGAAACAATTGATTCATTAAAAATAATATGGCCAGATCAGACAATACAGATAGCAGAAAATATTAAAACTAATCAAAAACTGACAATTCAGGTACTGCATAAGAGGGATAAAGTAGATTACACAGTGCTATTTCCTAAGAAAAGGAAGTGGTTTAGAGGAATAGATAGCCTGCCTGGTCTATGTTACGAACATAAAGAAAATAACTACATTGATTTTAATCGTCAAAAACTAATTCCATATAAAGTTTCGGACAAAGGGCCGGCAGTTGTTGTCTCGGATTTCAATAATGATGGTTTGGATGATTTATTTTTTGGTAGCTCAAAGAACTTTAAATCTGAAGTCTATTTACAAACAAAAAATGGATTTCAAAAGCTAGACATACCCTTCTTGCATGATGATAAAGACCAGGAGGATATAGTCGCAATTGCAGAGGATTTTGATCAGGACGGTAGCAAAGACCTTTTAATTGGTTCTGCCGGAGGAGAAATTTTATATACTAAAGAAAAACTTCAGGATAGATTATATCTTAATAAGAATACTAACTTTAATAGGGCCTCTTTTCCTAAAATAAATGCAAACACCTCTGTAATTGCTCCACACGATATCGATGGCGACGGTGATTTGGATATATTTATAGGGAGTTATATTTCTGCTGATAATTTTGGGAAAATACCAGAATCATTTTTGCTGATAAATGATAATAACAATTTCCATATTTCAAATCAAAAAGAATTGAAATCCTTGGGAATGGTTACAGATGCTATTTGGTCGGATATAGATGGCGACGGAAATAAGGAACTTTTTGTTGTGGGAGAGTGGATGTCTCCTAAAATTTTGAAATATACATCTGGATCGTTTAAGGATATGACTAATAAATATCTGGGTAATATGCCTCTGGGGTTGTGGCAAATGATAAAACCATTTGACGTTGATAGCGATGGAGATACAGATTATGTTTTGGGTAATTTTGGGACAAATACTAAGTTTAAAGCAACTGGTGATCATCCGTTAAGAATGTACTATTCTGATTTTGATAGCAATGGTACTCCGGAGACCATTATTGCATTATACAAAGAAGGGCAATATTATCCAATTTTAGGGCTAGACGAATTAGCTGCGCAGATGAATTTTTTGAAAAAGAAGTATACCAGTTATCGCGATTTTGCGGGTAAAACTCTGGAAGAAATATTGGGTAGAGATAAATTGGATGAAGCTAAACTTTTTGAAGTTACTGAGCTTAGATCAGGATATCTGAGGAATGATAATGATAATTATACTTTTAAATCCTTTGAAAATAGTATGCAAATAGCTCCCATAACTAAAGCACTAAATTATGATTTTGAAGGGGATGGAGAACAAGAATTATTACTTGCAGGTAATTATACGGGTTTAATACCCTATCATAGTAAATTGGATGCCTTTGCGGGTGCGATTATAAAGACAGGGAAAATAATTGAAGGTAAAGATATTGGGTTAAACCTGACACAACATGTAGTTAGAGGATTAAATATTCTTAAATTTGATAGTAAAGAATATATCATCGTAACTATGAATAATGATAAGCCACAGATTTATGAATTGGTTAAATAGAAATAATATGTTCCACAAGTTAGTAAGAGGATTGCAATATACCTTAGTTTTAGTTTTGCTCTCAGGTGCGTTCAGCTGTAAAAATGATGAAGAAATAATAGTAACTTCAGATGATTACCACAAAACACTGGACAAGCTCACTGAGATCATGATACACGATATATTTTCTCCTCCGGTTGCCAGTAGGATATATAATTATCCTAATATCGCGGCATATGAGATCATAAGCCTTCAATCCTCTGAATATAAGTCATTGTCAGGACAACTTAGTGACTTTACTCCTGTGCCTAAACCAGACACTAACAAGCAAATTAATTATAAGGTTGCCGCACTTGTTGCATACATAGATGTAGCCAAGCAGTTGATTTTTTCTGAAGATCGTATGGAAGCATATAGGGACAGCATTTATACAAATTGGAAGAATGTCAACCAAACAAGTTTTGAGGATTCTAAGGATTATGGACTAAAAGTAGCAACACATATTAAAGAATGGTTGTCAAAGGATAATTATGCGCAGACCAGAACGATGCCTAAGTTTACCGTAGATACTGAAAATCCTTCAAGATGGCAGCCGACACCACCTGATTATATGGATGGGATAGAACCTCACTGGAATAAAATAAGACCTATGGTATTAAAATCTTCGGATCAATTTACCCCTGATAAACATCCGGATTTTTCCTTAGAGAAAGATTCACCGTTCTTTAAAGAGGTTATGGAAACCTATGAGGTAGGGGCGGCGATAAAGAAAGAAGGAGAAACTTCTGAAAAATTAGAGATAGCTAAATTTTGGGACTGTAATCCCTATGTTTCTACTCACAAGGGACATTTAATGTTTGCTACCAAAAAAATTACACCTGGAGCGCATTGGATAGGCATCTGTAAAATTGCGTGTAAAAAGTCTAAAACTGACTTTGAAGAAACTGTTTATGCCTATACCAAAACATCAATAACTATAGTAGATGGATTTATTAGTTGCTGGGATGAAAAGTATCGAAGTAATTTGATAAGACCCGAAACATTAATTAATCAGCATATCGATGAAAATTGGGCACCTATATTACAAACTCCTCCGTTTCCTGAATATACCAGCGGTCATTCCGTAGTTTCAGGAGCCGCGTCTACAGTGTTAACTGATATTTTTGGAGATAATTTTTCATTTGATGACACCACAGAGCTACCTTATGGGTTGACCATGCGATCTTTTCCTTCTTTTAATAAAGCGGCAGAAGAAGCCGCTATAAGCAGATTATATGGAGGTATCCATTACAGATCAGCTATTGATTTAGGTCTTAAGCAAGGAAGAAGTCTGGGTAATTATGTTTTGAACAACTTAGATATGAAAACCAATCAAGAAGAAATTGCCAGTAAATAATGAAGAAGTTATTTAGTGTTCTGGTTTTTATAATTCTAGGTCTTGCCATTTGGTTTTTCTTTATAAGATCATATGATTATGAAATTAATTTTACAACACAAACGAATAGAGCGCACGTTTATCATCAGGTAGTGGCAATACCCTCCTGGGATGACTCCGGAAAAGAAAGTGTCAAGATTACGGACACCGTATTATATAATTTCATTGAACAGCAAATCGATAAAAAGGATTCACCTTTTATTCTGGGTTGGCATTTTGATAAAGTTTCAGATACTGTAACGAAAATTAAGGTAGGAGTTAAGTCTAAGGAACAAAGCTTAAAACACAGATTAAAGGTTATATTAGGTAAGTCAACACTCATCAAAGAAGTTAAAGAGAACCTTATTGCCTTTCGATCAAAGATAAAAGATGATCAGGATCGGTTTAAAATACATATAAATGGAATTGTCGAATCTCCTGCCATTCACTATCTAGGTATGAAAGTAAAATCTTTAAGAGCGCTTAAAGCGGGTAAGATGATTGAAGGGAATGCGATATTATATCCGGCAATTGAAGATAACAATCTCGTTCAAAATGGTAAGCCCTTTATTAAAATACGCCAATGGAATGCTTTATCAGATGAAATGACTTATGAATTTGGTTTTCCGGTACAGCAAAATGACTCCATAACAGTAGCTAACAAAGACTTATTTATTGCTGATCTTCCATCTTATAAAGCCCTAAAGGCTACGTATTATGGTAATTATAGCCGTAGCGATGAAGCCTGGTTTGCTCTACTACAATATGCGGAAACAAATAATATTAAAGTTTCTAAACAACCTCTGGAAATCTTTTATGATAATCCTATGCAGGGCGGAGATGATAAAAAATGGAAAGCTGAGGTGTTTTTGCCTGTAATTGAATAAAATTATCTTTTATCACAATTCTGTTTAGTCCACGTTTTATTGTATTTTAAGAGACAAATTCACACTATAATATGTCTGATAAAAAATACATTATAGCCTTTGATCAGGGCACAACAAGTACCAGAGCAATCATCTTTAACACTGCCGGAGAGATTTGTGGAATTACCCAAAAAGAGTTGGATCAGATATATCCTAAAAATGGCTGGGTAGAACACAATCCTGAACAAATTTATACCCAACAGCAAGAGGTTTTTGAAAAGGTAATTAAGGAATCAGGGATTGGTGTGGATAAAATCGCAGCAATAGGCATTACAAATCAACGTGAAACTACAGTCGTTTGGAATAAAAACACTGGCAAACCTATTTATAACGCTATAGTATGGTTGGATAAAAGAACAAAATCCATCTGTGCCGATCTTAAAAAAAAGGGGTTAGATAATTATATTTCAGAAAATACGGGTCTGGTAATTGACTCCTATTTTTCAGGAACTAAATTAAAATGGATTCTGGATAATGTGGAAGGAGCCAGAGAGCAGGCAGATAAAGGCGAACTATTATTCGGAACAATTGATACATGGTTGATATGGAATTTTACGAATGGGAAAAAACACGTCACAGACCATTCTAACGCATCCAGAACGATGCTGTATAATATCAAGGAGTTACAATGGGATAAGAAATTATTAAAGGAATTGGAGATCCCTGTCTCGATGTTGCCACAAGTGCAACCGTCGTCCTCTGATTTTGGAAAAATAAGCATTGAAAATCATGAGATATCCATTTATGGAGTTGCCGGTGACCAGCAGGCAGCTTTATTAGGACAGGGAGGCCATAAAAAGGGAATTGCAAAAAACACGTATGGCACAGGATGTTTTATGTTGATGAATACGGGTAAGAAACGTTATACTTCAAAAAACGGGTTGCTTACGACCTTATGTGCCAGTTTTTCAGACGGTCCTATTCAATACGCTCTGGAAGGTAGTATTTTTATAGGGGGTGCTTCTATTCAGTGGCTAAGGGATAAAATGAAAATAATTGATAATGCTTCTGAGACTGAGACTATTTGTCAATCTACAATTTTACCGGATGATTTATATGTAGTACCGGCTTTTGCAGGTTTAGGGGCTCCATATTGGGATATGGATGCTAAAGGTGCTGTGTACGGACTTACTCTGGATAGCGGTAAAAATGAAATTGTCAAAGCAACTGTAGATGCTTTAGCGTATCAGACCCGGGATGTGTTAGAGGCTATGACTGAAGATAGTGGACAATTGATGAAGGAGCTAAAAGTAGATGGCGGAGCGAGTGCTAACAACTATTTGATGCAGTTTCAGGCAGATATCTTAAATGTGGAAGTGGATAGACCTAAGGTTCTTGAGGTAACCGCATTTGGAGCTGCTTTACTGGCAGGAATTAAAGCTGGAGTATGGTCTAAGGACGATATAACCTCTGTACGCAGTACAGATATCATATTTAAACCTCAAATGAACGAGCATGATAGGTTTAGAAAATATAGAGGTTGGCAGCAAGCTGTGGAGGGTACTAAGACCGATACTATTAATAAGCTGTTTATAAAAGAGGATGGGTTAGTGCGATTTTCGGTTTTGGATCGCAAAACACAAATCAAACGAGCCAAAAAGAAGAAATATGATCTTGTAGTCATAGGAGGTGGCGTTACAGGAGCAGGAATAGCTTTAGATGCTGCTTCAAGGGGAATGAAAGTATGCCTGGTAGAAAAGAATGATTTCGCTTCCGGAACCAGTAATAAATCTACTAAATTGATTCATGGAGGGTTACGGTATTTAAAACAATTTGAAATAGGTTTAGTAAAGGAAACAGGACTTGAACGTGCCATTGTGCATAAGCTGGCCCCTCATTTGGTCATTCCTGAAAAGATGTTGTTACCCATTATTGAAGGAGGTAATTATGGAAAATTGATGGCTTCCTTTGGATTAAAGGTCTATGATCTTTTAGCTAATGTTGAAGATGATGATAGGCGCCGTATGTTAAGTAAGGACGAAACTTTGGATAAAGAACCTTTATTAAATGATGACAATTTATTAGGAGCTGGTTTTTATGCTGAATATCGTACAGATGATGCAAGGTTGACTATTGAATTGTTAAAAAAGGCAAACGAATATGGTGCTAACTGTATTAATTATTGTGAGATGAAATCTTTTGTATATAATGATAAAGGCAAAATTGAAAACTTACTTTGTTTAGACCATAATACTGGCGAGGAATTTACCATAACTTCCAGAAATTTTGTTTCTGCAGCAGGACCCTGGGTTGACGTTTTGAGAGAACAAGATCGCTCAATGAATAAAAAACATTTGCATCTCACTAAGGGTGTCCATATCGTGTTTTCCAGAGAGCGTTTTCCACTATCACAATCTATTTACTTTGATGTAGCCGACGGTAGAATGGTTTTTGCAATACCTCGTGGTAGGAGCACCTATGTAGGAACTACGGATACTAATTATAATGCTGACCTTAATCGTGTCGTAGCTACGAAGGAAGATGCCATGTATCTTCTCAATGCTGTAAACCATATGTTTCCGGAAATAAAACTTACGATACACGATATAGAGTCCAATTGGGCAGGACTACGACCTTTAATTCACGAGGATGGGAAATCTCCATCTGAATTATCCAGAAAAGATGAAATTTTTCAGTCAAAAAGTGGTCTGATATCGATAGCCGGAGGTAAGTTGACGGGGTATCGTAAAATGTCTCAACGGGTAATCGACGTGGTGCTAAAGACCATGAATAGTAAAAGAAGAGAAAAGTTTAAGACTTCTGTGACTAAAACCTTACCACTAGCCAGTGAAGCTTTGATTGATGATGAAGGAATAAAACAGTATAAAAAAGATGTATCTGATAGATTAAAAAGTAAAGGTGTTGAAGATAAATTCCATGCGGATTATCTTGTGGCAAACTATGGGACGCAAACAGAGTTTATTTTGAATAAGATCAACTATTTTCTGAATGATGATATCGAGGAAAGATTGATTCGATCAGAGTTATGGTATACCGTTAATTACGAAATGGTAAACGGGTTATCTGACTTTTTTGTCAGAAGAACTGGGAGGTTATATTTTTACATCGATAGCGTACAAAAATATAGAAATATCATAGAAAAAGACTTTATCAAATATTTAGGTTGGGACGTAAAAAGACTAAATCACGAAAATGAATATCTGGATATGCTGCTTAAAGATGCAACTACCTATTATGAGAGTGAATTTGTTTAGAATCGCCCTACAACACCAAGTTGTCCTGCACCAAGCTTAAGATCCCATGATATTTTCGTCTTTTTTTCATCATAAGAATAGCGCTCATTCTTTTTAAGATAATTATCAATACCATCAACAATGACAACACTGAGTGCAACACCTAAAACAACATCAGTTAGCCAATGTGCTCCAGTCCACATGCGGCTTACCGGTGTAATAAGACCTAAAGCATATAATCCACCCTTGATATAGGGGCTTTTAAATTGTTTACCTATAGCATACATTGTAGTAAAAGACAATATAGCGTGTCCTGATGGAAAAGAGTGATATCCAGCTTCGTTAGACCAAAATCTAAAACTTAAGTTACCTTCACCTACATCAGGTCTTGCTCGACCCACAAGAGTTTTACTCAGTGTCTGAAGTAACCCTCCGGCTGTGGCTGAAGCAATTAAAAGTACTCCTGTCTTCCTTATTTTTTCATTTTTAGTAAATAATCCTATACTATAAATTCCCGTAGTGAGACCGTAATTAAAAAGAGGTTTCCCAAATCGAAATCCAACTTCCTGAAGAAATGGTGGTACGTCTTCTCCTTGATCTGTGAAATATTCATTTGCAGGCTCATCAACTGTAAGCAAAAGAGCACTACCTGCTACTATACCACCAAAAAGGGCCCAATCTTTCCCTTTCCATCTAATTGGCTGCGTATATGCATTGGTTACACCGCCATAAATGGAAGCACCGTCGTGCTTTAACATTTGCCAGGTGGTCATTTTCTCTTTAGTGCCCAGAGTATCCACTTCTATTTGATCATTTTGTGCATGGGATATTAAAGCAAAAAAGAATAACAAAGTCAAGTTTAATAGGAGCGTGATTTTTTTCATATGGAAATAGTATCCGACAAAAATAAGAACTAAAAGCTTAATAAAAATATAATTTAGGATCTATACAGTTATACCTAGAAGGAATGCTAAACATCTTGAGTGAAGAGTTAAAAGTTTTTAAACGTATAGCTTCGCCCATAGGAAAATAAGGTTATTGAGATGTTTTAGCATTTAACCTCGGATAAATAATTCAAAGAGATTGAATAAAAGGCATAGTTAAATATTTACAAAACTTCAGTAAGTAAAACCTTTTTGATATAGCCTTTTCTTAATTTAATGAAAAAAATAGGATGCAATTATTCAGTAAGATTAAGAAGGTAATTCACTTAATGAAGCAAGTGGATTTTGAAGAATTGTCGAAAATTTCTGAGAAAATTGATTTGTCAGAAATTATGAAAACAGTTGGAGAACTTAATGAGACACAACTTAATGGATTAATGAAAATGCTGACCGAGAAGCAAAAGAAAGGGCAGCATAAATTACCTCCGATAGATGGTGATTTTTATGATTACGACTTAAAGTTAAATCAAAAACACCGTGATATTCAAATGAAGGTTAGAAGCTTTATGGAAAATGAAGTGGAGCCTATTGCGAATAAGTATTGGAATAAAGCCGAATTTCCTTTTGAAATCATACCCAAGCTTGCAGAACTAAATATTTGTGGAGTAGCCTATAAAGGATATGGCTGTCCTAATCTGCCTTTTATCATGGAAGGCATAATTGCAGAAGAAATAGCCCGGGTAGATGTATCTATATCTACATTTTTTGGAGTACATAGTGGTCTGGCTATGGGATCTATTTATTTATGTGGTAGTGAGGAACAAAAGCAAGAATGGCTCCCTAAAATGCAGAAACTGGAAACTATTGGAGCCTTTGGTCTTACAGAGCCAAATGTTGGTAGCGCTGTTGCAGGAGGTATGGAGACCACCTGTAGAATTGATGGAGATGAATGGGTTCTTAACGGGCAAAAAAAATGGATTGGTAATGCTACATTTTCAGACATAACAATTATTTGGGCAAGAGATGAAGCATCAAATCAGGTTAAAGGATTTATTGTTAAAACAGATAATCCAGGATACAAAGCAGAAAAGATGGAGGATAAAATGGCCTTACGAACTGTACAAAATGCCATAATTACGTTAACCGACTGCAGAGTGCCTGAAAGTGATCGTTTACAAAATGCCAATTCATTTAAGGATACTGCTAGAGTTCTTCGTATGACAAGAGCAGGTGTAGCATGGCAGGCTGTAGGATGCGCCAGAGGCGCTTATGAAAGTGCTTTAAAATATACTAAAAAAAGAGAGCAATTTGGTAAGCCAATCGCCAGGTTTCAGCTCGTACAGAACCATCTTGTAGAGATGCTTTCTAATCTCACGGCAATGAAAGCTATGGTATACAGGTTGTCAGAATTACAGGATCAGGGATTACTTACCGATGAGCACGCTTCGTTAGCGAAAGTTTTTTGTACCATGAGAACCAGAGATGTAGTGAGTAGGGCCAGAGAGGTCATGGGAGGTAATGGAATTCTTTTAGAATATGATGTAGCCCGATTTGTAGCTGATGCAGAAGCCATTTATTCTTATGAAGGGACAAAAGAAATTAACTCTCTAATTGTAGGAAGAGCCATAACTGGTTATAGCGCCTTTGTTTGATAGGATTAAAAATGGATCATTCCTAAAAGTTGTGTTTGAATTGAGATAAGAATGTGATCTTTGCAAAAAAAAGATATTGGATTCCTACATTGATTTATTAAAAGTTTTATTGCCTGAGATCTTGATTACGCATTTCGATATTGTAAATCACCAGACCAAGGATAATTTGCTTCATTTATATTTTGAAGAGAAGAAGGGTATTCCCAAAGAGTTTTTATCCGAGATTGTCATCTCTCACGGTTTTCATAAAGAGGTTACTATCCAGGATTTTCCTATTCGAGGCAAACAGGTTTATTTGCATATCAAACGTCGTAGATGGCTCAATAAAACCAGTAAGACAGTAGTACAAAGAGATTGGGATTTAGTAGCACAGGGAACTCGTATGACCGTTGAGTTTGCTGCTTTTTTAAAAGTACTTAATAACTACTAAGGCTAATGATTGTCATACTATTGGTAGTTTTTATGGTGTTAACGGCAAGAAACTCCAGCGACAGTATAGAGATTACTTAAGTGAGTTCAAGGAATGGAAAGCAAAACCACACGCTAAAGAATGGTTGGTCTTTCCAGAGAATATGAGTAAATATCTATCTATTGATGAGACCGCACTATCTAGAGAACTCTATACTATTATTACCAATAAAAAAGCTAAAGGTAAGAAAGTGGCTATCGTAGCCATACTAGCAGGAACTAAAGCAGAGCCTATTATAGCACAACTGCTTAAGATCCCAAAATCACTTAGGAACAAAGTAAAAGAAGTGACTTTAGATATGGCACATTCAATGAAAATGATTGTAAAAAAGTGCTTCTCCAAAGCGACAAAAGTGACCGATCGTTTTCACGTACAGAAACTAGCTTTAGAAGCCTTACAGGATATTAGAATCAAGCACCGACGGGGAAGCAATAGATTTAGAAAATGAACAACTCAAACAGGCTAAGGGCAAACAAACAGAACACAAACCCGAAATATTATCCAATGGAGATACTAGAAAGCAACTTCTTGCAAGAAGTAGGTATCTGCTATATAAAGCACCTAATAATTGGACCCAAAACCAATACATACGATCTAAAATCCTCTTCGAACAATATCCAGACATCAAGAAAGCGTATGATCTAGTACAAGGATTAAGAAACATATTCAATACGGCTACTTCTATACAAACTGCTTACACAAAACTAGCACATTGGTATAAAGATGTAGAGCAGACCGGATTTAAAGCATTCAATACAATAGCCAATACAATATCAATCAACTATAGGTCTATCTTAAACTATTTTATAAATCGGAGTACGAATGCTTCAGCGGAATCTTTTAATGCCAAAATCAAAGCATTTAGAGCACAGTTCAGAGGTGTCAAAAATGTAGAATTCTTTCTATTTAGATTAACAAGAATATTTGCTTAAACACAACAATTGATCTTGATCCCAATTGATCTTGATCCCTTAAAAATCGAGTAATTTATTAAAACACTAAAAAAACAAAAAACCCGAACTGTTGTTCGGGTTTTTAAGGTGGTGCCTCCAGGAATCGAACCAGGGACACAAGGATTTTCAGTCCTTTGCTCTACCAACTGAGCTAAGGCACCTTTTCGCCTATGCCTTTGAAGCGTTAGCGGGTGCAAATATAGAACGCTTTTTTTAATACGCAAAAGAAAATTTTAAAAAAATCGTTTTGTATTTTTGGCTTTTTGAGAATGAAAGATGGAATGATAAAGATAATCAATGAAATACCTTCTTTATTACGCTTCATAAATCTTTTTCAATAGTAAAATCAATAAAATGAATCTTGCAATAGATGTCGGTAACACAGATATAAAACTTGGCGTTTTTGATAAAAACCACCTTATAGATAATTTTAGAACACGGTCTGAAGGATTATATAACCTGCTAAAAAGGATCATTGATGATTATAATAGTATTGAAGCGGTAATTTTTTCTTCTGTGGGTAGTTTAGAAAAAAGTTGCTTGACTTTTTTAGAATCTGAAGACCTTTTGGTAATGGAATTGTCTCACGAATTAAACCTGCCATTTACTAACCTCTATAAAACGCCAACTACATTAGGAGTAGATAGGATAGCACTGGTTGCCGCAGCGGTATATAACTTTTCTGGTAAAAACACATTAATTATTGATGCGGGCACGTGTATTACTTATGATTTTAAAGATGTGGAAGAAAATTATCTGGGCGGGGCTATTTCTCCTGGTATAGGTTTAAGATATGCTTCATTACATAGTTATACCGCAAAATTACCCTTGTTAGATAAAAAATCACCAAATTCTCTAGTTGGAACTTCAACTGATGAAGCCATACACTCAGGTATAATTAATGGCATAATTAGCGAAATTGATGGAATTATAGAGCGATATTGCAACACTTATGATGATTTAACAGTTATTTTAACCGGTGGGGATGCACATTTTTTGTCTAAAAGATTAAAAAATAGCATATTTGCCACCTCTAATTTTTTATTAGAGGGACTTAATTACATCTTAGGAATTAATAAAGATAAATGATAAAGAAGATTTTAGTACTTGTACTGGTGTTATTAGCCGGTTATTCTTATGCTCAGGAAGGCACAACTTCTCCATACTCTTTTTATGGTATAGGACTACAAAAATTTAAGGGAACCGTGGAGAATCGATCTATGGGAGGTTTGAGCATTTTATCAGACAGTATCCACTTAAATCTTCAAAATCCTGCGGCATATGGTGAATTGAGATTAACCGCCTATAGCCTTGGTGCCAGTTATGGTAAATATAGTATTGAAAATGAGAGCGAGTCTTCATCAAAGGACAATGCTACTATAGATTATCTTGGATTGGGTATTCCTGCAGGTAAATTTGGTTTTGGTTTTGGAGTAATACCTTCTACAGCTGTGGGATATGACTTGATATCTACTGATGAAAATGATGTTGAGAGAAGATTTACAGGAAGAGGAGGTCTTAATAAAGTGTATCTTTCTGCCGGAGTTAAACTTAACGAGAATTTAAGTGTAGGTCTGGATTTTAATTATAACTTTGGAAATATTGAAACTAAATCCATACTCAGAGACCCTGATGTTCAGAGAGGTACGAGAGAAATTAATAGCTCAGATCTTTCTGGGGTTAGTTTTGGTTTGGGGATAAATTATCAATCCATGATTACAGATGAACTGCAACTAACAGCTTCTATAGTGTCAAGGCCATCAACTACATTAACATCAGAAAACTCACGAGAGTTAGCTACCGTAGTTATAGATAATTTTGGTAGAGAAAATGTTTTTGACAGACAAAATGTAACGGTTGGAGATAGTGATCTGGACTTACCTGCAGAATTAAAAATAGGTACAGGTATAGGGCAGCCAAAGAAATGGTTTGTAGGAATGGAATATAACTTTCAGGATACTGAAAATTTATCCGAAAGAATTTCGGCAAACAATAGTGATAACGTAAGATATGAAAATGCATCCTCTTATAAATTAGGGGGATATTTTATACCAAAATATAATTCGTTGACAAGCTACTTTAACAGAGTGGTTTACAGGGCTGGGATACGTTATGAAAAGACTGGTTTGAATATTAACAATCAGTCCATAGATGAGTTTGGCATATCTTTTGGAGTAGGATTGCCAGTGGGAAGCTTATTCTCCAATGCTAACCTCGGATTTGAGTACGGGCAAAGGGGACAAACCGATTTCGGTTTAGTAAAGGAGAACTTTTTTAATTTCTCTTTAAGTTTGTCACTAAATGATAAATGGTTTAGACAATTAAAATTTAATTAACTACAATTTAATACAGCTATGAACACTAAAGTTTTATTTACAATAGCAGCAGGTTTAGTTCTGGGAGCTTCTACAGCAACAGCTCAGGCTACTGACTGTGCTACCACGGCTTCGATTGCCTATGAGCATGCTAAAGTAAAAAATTATGAAGCAGCGGAAGAGCCGTTATGGAAAGTAAGGAAGGAGTGTCCTACATATAGCGTTGCTACCTATCAGTTTGGAGAAAAGCTTTTAGATGATAAATATAAAAAAGCACCAGATGCTCAAAAGCAATCTCTGGCTCAAGAGATTATCAAATTATGGAAAGAACGTTATCAATATTTTCCTGAGAAAACAAGTATAGGTGATATGCACTCTGAAATTGGTCAGTTGATGCACGATAACAATATAGGGACTAAAGAAGCTCAATTGGCTGAGTTTGAAAAAGCCTGGAAAGAGGATAGAGCTAATTTTGACAACTCTAAGAAATTATATACTTTCTTTTCTGTAGTAGTAGATCTTCAGGATGAAGGAAAAAAGGATCTTCAGGATGTATTTGATTTATATGATGAGGTAATTGAGAAGATTGAAGCTGAAGAGAATGATAAAGCTGAAAAAATTAATGAGTATACTGAAAAGGAAGAGGCTGGAGAGACACTTTCAAGCAAAGATAAAAAACGATTAAAGCAGTATGAAGCTATTCTTTCTAACTTTAGTAAAGTAAAAGCTGGAGTTAACCAAAAGCTTGGAGAAAGAGCGGACTGTGCTAACTTGATTCCATTATATAATGGTCAGTTTGATGCTAAAAAAGGAGATGTAAATTGGTTAAAAAGTGCAGCAGGAAGAATGTCAGGGAAAGATTGTACTGAAGATCCGTTGTTCTTTAAATTGGTTGAAGCGTTACACGCTGCTGAGCCATCTGCTAAATCAGCTTATTACTTAGGGTTACTTGCGCTAAAGGATAACAAGACATCAACAGCGTTAGATTACTTTAAGCAATCTGAAGAGTTAGAAACTAAAGCTAGTGATAAAGCTAAGGTGAACTATAAAATTGCTGAAACTTACAGAAAGAAAGGAAACTTTGGTAGTGCAAGAACTTACTATAAGAAAGCATTAAGTCAGAAACCTTCAATGGGTATTTGTTATCTTAAGATCGCAGATATGGTTGGGGATAGCGCAAATAACTGTGGTGATGATAAATTTAGTAAGCAGGCCGTATATTGGTTAGCAGCTAATTATGCAGATAGAGCTGGTAAAATTGATCCAAGTTTATCTTCTACGGCTTCTAAAGCAGCAGCACGATATAGAGCTCTTGCTCCGTCTAAAACAGATGTGTTTAACAACCCGGAGAGAAAGTCTGTTAAAATAGGATGTTGGATCGGAGAGACTATAAAAGTACCTTCACTTTAGTGATGGATAAATATAAGATTAGAATAGTATTGAACATTGTCACAGCAATTGCTGTGACAATGTTTTTTTCATGTGGGGGTAAACAAGAAAAGGTTGTAGATCCTGAGTTAATAAAAAAGACTCCTATTGCTGAAGGTCTGAACGTAAACCTTAAGTATACGGATTCAGGAAAGTTAGTCGCTATCTTACGTTCTCCAAAAATTTTGAACTATACTAATAGGTCATTTGGATACTGGGAATTTCCTGAAGGAATAGTTTTAGACTTTATTGATGAGAATGGTAAAGTAAGTGTGGTGAAATCAGATTTTGCTGTCAGTTATCAGTTGACTGGTCTTATTGATATGAGAGGTAATGTAGATATATTTACTGCAGACAGTACACGCTTAAAAGCAGAACAATTGTATTGGGACCAGGAATCTAACTGGATATTTACCGATCAACCGTATACCAGTATCTTGCCAGACGGAACTATCAATGAAGGAGATGGTTTTGATGCTAATCAGGATTTTACTATCTTGAATTCAAGAGTTAACGAGGGGGTCATATTTATAAAAGAATAAATCCTTTTTTGTATTTTTAATTTTTCAATAAA
>NZVW01000074.1 GCA_002697475.1 Aquimarina sp.
CCTATTTCATTTGGATTATCTATAAATAAATGTGTATCAAAAGTAGCTACTAATGAGGCCAAGCCAAATAATCAGCTTATCGTTGACAGAGGATATGAGAAATCATTTTTAGCCCCATTATCCCTCAATAAAATTCCTATGGTAGGTAAACAAACATATCATAGATTTTGTCATATGGGTATTAAAACTGTCCATATGGTGCAGCAGATGCCTGTAGAGATGATGATATCCGTTTTTGGGAAGAATGGTAAAGTAATCTGGGAGAGAGCCAATGGAATAGATGATACTCCGGTTATTCCATTTCACGAACGGAAATCAATCTCCAGCGAGCGTACTTACGGGCAGGATACAGCTGATATGAATATATTAGAAACCACAATATTAGCGATGGCTGAAAATTTAGCTTTTCAACTACGTCGGGGAGGAAAACTAACGTCTTGTATTACAGTTAAAATAAGATATTCTGATTTTCAGACGTATTCAAAACAAATAAAGATCCCATATACCTCTGCAGATCATCACCTCATACCTGCTGTGAAAGAACTTTTTAAAAAACTGTATGACAGAAGACTTTTGATTCGCTTAGTGGGGGTAAGGTATAGTGGGTTGACTTCCGGAACCTATCAGATTAGTTTGTTTGAAGATAGTTTAAGAACTGTCAATTTGTATAAAGCTATGGATCATATACGTAATCGCTATGGCGATAGAAGTGTGGTCAGGGCAGCTGCACTGGGAGAAGGAGCCAGAACGATAGGTAATTTTACCAATCCATTTAATGGAGAGCCCCCTATCGTTTTAGCACATCGCAATCAATAAGAGAGTTAAAATGTAGTTAGCCATGTTTCTAAATAATCATTCATTTTTTAGCCTTAGATACGGAACCATATCAGAAAAAGAGCTATTAGAAATAGCAAAGCAAAATAAATTATCACATTTTGCCTTAACGGATATCAATAACACCTCAGGCTGTCTTAATTTTATAAGGAAAGCTCCCGAGTTTGGTGTTAAACCTGTGGTAGGTGTAGATTTTAGAAATGGAGTTAAGCAATGTTATGTGTGTTTAGCTAAAAACAATGAAGGCTTTTTAGAGATTAATAATTTTCTTTCTAAACATTTGCATGAGGATACAGCTTTTCCGGAAGTAGCTCCTGATTTTCCTGATAGCCTTGTAGTTTACCCTTTTGAGTCGTTGCTTCAACTAGATAAAATATCCTTTTCAGCTAATGAATATATAGGTATCACGCTTGATGATGTAAATAAATTACGTTTTTCAAGGTTTAGTGAGTTTAAAGATAAGCTGGTTATACTACATACTATTAGTTTCAGGAATCAAAAGGACTTTAATATTCATCGTTTATTAAGAGCAATAGACAACAATGTACTTCTTAGCAAGCTTCCTGAGGCGGAACAAGGTAATTTTAAACACAGAATGGTATCAAAGGAGGTCTTAGAGGAAAAGTTTTCAGACTTTCCTTTCATTATAGAGAATACTCAGAAACTATTAGAAAGCTGTAGTGTTTCATTTAATTTTTCAAAAGACAGAAAAAATCAAAACTTAAAAACTGTTTTTGAAAATGATGAAATTGACTTTTTAAAGCTAAATCAATTGTGCCAGGAAGCCTTACCTAAAAGGTATAAGAAAGGAGTTACTGAAGAGATCAGACAACGTCTTGATAAAGAATTACAGTTAATCAGGCAACAAGACTTTGTGAGTTTCTTTTTAATTAACTGGAAAATAGTGCAGTATGCAAAAACAAAGAATTTTTATCACGTAGGGCGAGGTAGTGGGGCAAACAGTATTGTAGCCTATTTGTTAGGGATTACGGATGTAGATCCTATTGAGTTGGATTTATATTTTGAGCGGTTTATGAACTTATATCGTGCCAGCCCACCGGATTTTGATATTGATTTTTCTACCTGGGATAGAGAAGATGTCACACAATTTATTTTTGAAGAATTTGGGAAGAATGCACAAACTGCGCTTTTAGGATCCTATGTTACTTTTAAACATAGTGGGGCAGTACGTGAGTTGGGCAAAGTATTTGGACTGCCTAAGTATGAGATCGATAAATTAAGTGAGGGAAAATATAGCCTTAATAATCTGGATAAAATAACTCAACTTATTTTAAGGTATGCTAAGTATCTGGAAGGTATGCCTAACTATATTAGTATACACGCTGCTGGAATTCTGATTTCAGAAAAACCGATTCATTACTATTCTGCTACAAATTTACCCCCTAAAGGCTTTCCTACGGTCCAGTTTGATATGCATATAGCAGAGGATGTCGGGCTATATAAGTTTGATATTTTAGGCCAGAGAGGATTAGGTAAAATTAAAGATGCCATAGCGATTATAGAAGAGAATTACCCTGAAGTTCAGCTACCGGATATTCATGAGGTACAACAGTTTTTTGAAGATTCCAAGATCAACGCAATGATCGAAAAAGCAGATTGTATAGGCTGTTTTTATGTAGAGTCTCCCGCTATGCGAATGCTATTAAAAAAGCTGGGGGTTAATGAATACCTGACTTTAGTTGCAGCAAGTTCTATTATTCGTCCGGGAGTTGCTAAAAGTGGTATGATGCGAGAGTATATCCTTAGGCATAGAAACCCTGAAAGAGTAGAACAGGCACATCCTGTGTTATTAGATATTATGCCTGATACTTATGGAGTAATGGTATATCAGGAAGATGTTATTAAAGTAGCTCATCACTATGCCGGGTTGGACCTAGGTGAGGCAGATGTATTACGAAGAGGTATGAGCGGTAAGTATCGATCCAGACAAGAATTTCAGGAAGTAAAGGATAAGTTTATAGATAATTGCCGAAAAAAAGGAGAGGCTGATGAGGTCATTTTTGAAGTATGGCGTCAAATCGAAAGTTTTGCAGGTTATGCATTTGCTAAAGGACACTCTGCATCCTATGCTGTGGAGTCTTATCAAAGTTTGTACTTAAAATGTTATTACCCTTTAGAGTATCTGGTAGCAACAGTCAATAACGGAGGAGGATTTTATGGAGTAGAAACCTATTTACACGAGATTAGAATGAAGGGAGGTATAATACACGCTCCTTGTATCAATAAAAGTTCTGTTGAGACCATTATCAGAGGGAAGGAAATTTATTTAGGATTTCAGCATATTAGGGACCTGGAAAAAAAAACGATCATTAAAATAATACAGGCAAAACAAGAAGGTATCATTACCTCCCTGAATGATTTTATAGCGCGTGTAGCTATATCTTTAAATCAGTTAGAAGTTTTGATCCGTATTAATGCTTTTCGATCCTTAGGCAAAGATAAACGTAGTCTGTTATGGGAGGCTTATTATAAGTATAATCGTGTAAGAGTCAACAGGGATCAACAAAAAATGTTTACGATACAGTATCAAGAGTATAATTTACCTCGGTTTTCTATTTCTCAGATAGAAGAAGCTTTCGATCAATTAGAAATTTTAGGATACACGCTTTATGACCCTTTTTTATTACTTGAAAAGCAACCTTCTACAACAACGCTAAGTAAAGATTTACATCATTATTTAGATAATGTTATTGATATATACGGCTATTTGATAACGGTTAAAAATACCAGAACTAGCAAAGGTGACGCTATGCTATTTGGTACTTTTATTGATCAGTCCGGTGAGTGGATAGATACGGTACACTTTCCTCCTGTTGCAAAAAAATATCCCTTTCAGGGAAAGGGAATTTATCGAATTAAAGGGAAAGTAGTTTCAGAGTTTGACTTTTTATCTATAGAAGTTCTGGAGCTATACAGGATGCCATATGTTGACGATCCGAGATTTTCAAAACAGTTAAGCAAAAGTCTTTAACAAAAATAGTTAGGATGATTTTTTTCATATAATCATAGCCCTATTGATAAGGATAAACATACGGGTAAGTTTTTGGTGTTGGGGGTGAGGTAGAAATTTAGCTGTATAAAAATTAAAAGAAAAAATCCCTATCTTAGAATCCACGTAAACATGCTAGTTACCCCATATTCGGATCGACTCCGGGTATGGGGTGTTTTTCTAATTAGAAATTTAGAATAGTACTTGTTAATTGTAAAAGCTAAAGTAATTGAAGTTGTGATTGATGATATACGCAATATTATAAAATATGAATCAGAAGGTGCTCTTGTAGATTTTAAGAGGGCAGAATACCCCTTAGGGAAAGACCCTAAAAAAAATGAGCTACTAAAGGATATTTCGGCAATGGCTAACCATCCTTCTAATGATACCAAGGTTATAATAATTGGAGTAATAGAAAAAAATGGATTGGCTTGTGATTTTTTAAATATAGAAAACTCAACTGATCAAGCACTTTATCAACAGTTTATTGATGAAAACATTGAGCCTAGACTAAATTTTGAATATAAAACCTTCAGTTATGAAGGTTATAATTTAGCAGTCTTTATTATTTCAAAAAACAATAGTAGACCCTACTTATTTAAAAGAAATATTCATAAGATATCTGATCATACTGTACAATATAGAATTGGAGATGGTTTTATTAGAACGGGCTCAAGTACAAAAAAGTTAACCAGAGATGACTTTGAATCAATCTATAAAAATAGGTTTGAAAAAAGAGATAGGACCAACGATATTAAAATCAGTCCTTTCTTAAAGAAAAGTAGTAATTGGTTTGATATGTATAATTTAGATTTCTCTATTGAAAACTTATCAAGTGAATCAATTGAGTTTGAAATAGAATTTAAGGTATTTTATTCAAATAAAGTTTTAGTTCTAAAAACATACGAGCTTGAAAAAATATTAGAGGGAGATTCTTTACCCCAGATTTATCCACAATATTTTTCTCCAACTGTAGATCGCACCTTTCCATTTATAGAAATTAGTGAGGGGAAAGATCATTTTAAAGTATCCAGATTAAATGGACTGAGGTTACCTCAAAATTATATTTTAGAAAATGTTTTCTTGAGTGATGTTTATTTGGGATGTATTTCAAATTATCTTGAGAGTAAAATAGAGGTAGAATTAACACTAAGGAGCGATGAGTTCAAAAAGGGACCTTTTACTAAGAAATATGAATTTAGTTTGAAAATCTAAAATTTTTTAGCAAGTATGAAATTTTAGTAGATTGATTTTGATGAGTATAAAAACCATTAATATACAATGAACTTCCACGAATGTAACCTCAACATACGATTTGACCTCTCTAAAAAAATTTTGGGTAAGCTGGAAACCGTTTATGCTCAAATGGACGGTTGTTATGTTTTGGTGAATAAGGTAAAGGATATCAAGATATTCCCTATTGGCTTAGTTATAATGAAGATAAAAGTATATACTAGCTTCGATGGAATCTGCAGAACTTCATTTTGAAGGCAATATGGAGGATGAAGAGTGGGAAGTCTGGATAGCGAAAATTAAAACAGTAGCGACAGAAATCCTGGGCTTTAAAGTTGGTGAAATAGAAAAAGGAGAAGTGGTGCTAAACAGATTGGCTTTAGACACTGTGAACCTAATAATAAATCTGTTATAAGAATCTATTAATTCAATTTAACTTTCCCATTCAATCTTATCAGGAAACATTTTATTGTATTTAAAATCGTCAAAATTTTTATAGTATTCTGTTCTTGGCCATTTTGGATTTAGTTCTATTTTTCCTTTCCAGGTTAAATTTACCAAGGCAAAATCACAATCTATTTCTGGATGATTAATTGAAAATAGTACTTCGTCATTCATAATATTATTTGCTAGTGCCGATACAGAAATATTCTTTAATGAATGACTTTCTTCTTTTTGATTAGTAAAACCCAGTTCTTCCTTACGAGATAATCCGATTTCTTTTTTCAATTCATCTTCAAATGCAATTTTTTGTGTTATAGAAATGAAGACCCAAGGTTCGTGTAGTATTGGTTCTGGTATTTGATTAATGAAGTAATCCTCTATTATATCGCTAGGAATACCAATGATGTCTATTTGCATAAGTTCATTAGGAAATAGTTTAACATCTATAATTGAGATTCCTCCAATAGGAAAAATAAAATGACCATTTTCCAATTGTACATTCAATCTTAACTCATTTATTATCTCGAAGTTTATTTTATCAGCTTGTTCATTAATTAACCAGATTTTTTCTTGAATTAGATTATAGTTATTATTAGGGGTAAATGTACCTGATAAAACACCCATGCTTTTATCTGACACTTCTAGTGAAGTAGTTCCTATTTCGAGGTTTCTGGAGTATACTGTGGCCTTCATCAATTAATAATTTATTACAAGGTTTAATCTCAATAATATGATAAAACAATTCTAAGGATTTAAAAACCCGTAAATTTCTATCAATAAATCAAATTACCAATATAGGCTTTTAAAAGTCATTATAAACCGTAGAAAGCGAGCAAAAAGCGAGCAAATTTTTAGTGATGTTTTTAAAAACAAAAAGAGTTACGAAATTTTATTATCGTAACTCTTTGAAAATAAGCGTGGTCCCACTTGGGCTCGAACCAAGGACCCCCTGATTATGAGTCAGGTGCTCTAACCAGCTGAGCTATGGGACCCGAAACGGACGGCAAATTTAAGGAAATGAATTTTTCCCCCAAACATTTTTATTAAATATTTCAATATTTTTTCGCCTATAATATTTCTTCAGGAAAAGTTGCGAGTATACTCTCTTCTCCCTCTATTCTGAAAATACTTACACAGCATCCACAACCTTCATCATCGGATACAAATTTTAATTTGTCTCGATTCTCTTCAATCCATGTATAAAGCTGATCTTGATTATTATTTTCAGCAATGACAACAATCTCTCTTTTAAGTATCATTTCTTTATTTTAATAAACCCTGCTATCTCCCCGTATAGCAGGGCGTTGCTACAATCCTTATTACGTATTCCAATCAATTGTTAAGGATTGTTTATTATTATAGCTCAAAGGTGAGTGAGCTGTACGCAGCTATTTTGCGTAGTAAAATAAAAGCATAAAAAAACAGCCAATAAAAATTGGCTGTATCTATTTTTTAGAAAGAAAGTGTATGTTAATTCAGCTGACCTTCCTGCAATTCAGAAATATCCTTTTGCTGTAGTCTGTCGATCAGGGTTTGATACATTTCTTTAGGCAATCCGCAGGCGATTAAATATTCTTTCATCAAATCTTCTTCTTCTTTTTCAATACTTCCGTCAGCCAGTAATACTACAGCTGCCTGAGCTAAAATATTGATTAAAGCTTCAGAGGACAGTTCTTTTCTGGCTTCATTAAGATAATTGAATACCTGATTGTTCTCATTTTTAGTTGCTTTAATCGCGGTATGTATATTATTTAGTTCATCTTTAAACTCCGGAAAGTTAGAGATAGCGTCCATTATTTCGCGCTCTTCTTCAGCAGCAAATTCATTATCGATAACTGCCATATGGGTCATTGATGCAATTAGTGCCTTGGCAAAAGTTAATTTGGCCTGGCGCTGATTTTCTTCAATTTCAGTTTTGGATTGCTCCAGAATATTTTTAATACTTTCATTATACGCACTGTTACATTTGTCACAGGCGTAAAAGCGATCAATAACATCCAGCGGAATAACGGGTATAAAGAATAACGTAAACCATCTTCTGTATAATTTATTTACTAAACTTCCCTGACTGCAATTAGGACATGAATTGCTTAAAACTGCACTATCCTTAACGGTGTGTTTAATTCCTCTGGTTCCAAAAATGATAAACATAAGTATTTGGTTATTTATGGGTTAAGGGTTAAATATATGTAATTTGTCGATAAAAACGTGTGGTTTGTAGATGATTTTTGAAAGACCTTTTAAAGAGTCATTCTCAAAAGGTCTTTCTTGCCATTATTTATAGAATATGCGATGTCTATCGTTTTTGCTATGGGCATCTCTGGTTTCAGGAGGGTACAAAGCATGATTCATGGCGTTGATATAATTTGAGATCCACTTTACTAATAGTTTAGCAATGAAGAATCTCAAACTTTTCATTCTGGTAATGGTAAAGTGAATTTCCATAATCTTAGATATTAATGATTAAAAAATTAGTTGATTCGTTTTATAGAGACAAGGATGAGGTTGTGTTGCTTTCTCATCAAATCCCAAAGTGGATTTTCACAATATTCAAACAAGTTTGATATTGTTCCAATCATTGAGACAAGGATGAGATTCGAACTCATACATAACAGAGTTGCAGTCTGCTGCTTTAACTCCCGAAACTTCGGGACTATCACCTTGTCAATAGATTTAGTTTTCAATATGTCAATGAACTTTGCGCAAAAAAAAAAAGACGCCTAACATAGGCGTCTTTTTATAAAAGTTTAAGTATACTCTATTTACATACTCTTTAGTTTTATATGATGGACACCTATCCTGCTCTGATCAGAACAGTATATTCCCTGCACGATGAAGAAACGGTTTTGATTATGTTTTAAACTTGTAGGTGTCATTTTAGTATTGCTTTATATCTATGTGATAGTACTTGTTATCTTTTAAAATTCTCTTTGTTAGAACTCTGGTGCAAAGATGAAATCATTATTTGAATTACACAAGAATTTTTTTATTTATTTTATTGATAATCAAATAGTTATGGTTAAAATTAGAAATGAGTATTCCTGTCCGCAAGTTGCAGATAGTAGTATGAAATGCATTTAACTGTTGGCCAAATACTTATCTTCAATCGTTATGATCTTCTTATCATTTTTAGGTGTTGCACATTTTTTTGTTTTTTTTGATGATTATGAAATCTGAGAATAAAAAAAAGCGTCCTGTTATAAGGACGCTTTCTTTGTATATAAACTTTAATTCTTTGCTTAACTAAATTAAATACCTAAAGAGTACATAGCGCCCATTAGCAAGAAAATAATTTCCCTGATTACAAACAGTATATTGTTTGTCATTTGACTTAATATGTAATCTCTTATGTATCATTGTTTACTACAAAGATTGTTTATTTTTTGTTGTATTCCAATAGGTTATAAAATTAATTTCTATGAAA
>NZVW01000075.1 GCA_002697475.1 Aquimarina sp.
ACCGTAGCGGTATACGTCAATGTAATAGAACTGTTACTCGGCACAAATAAATTTGTCCAACTAGCTGTGTTACCTGTAGCGGTACCTGCATTGTTTACTGTACCTAGGTTAAGACCTATTGGTAAAACGTCTTCTACAGCAACACCTGTAGCATTACTACTACCATTGTTGGTAATCGTTAACTCAAAAACTAACGTGTCTCCGACATCAGGTGTAGCACTGCCACTTTGTAAACCTTTACTAATACTTAAATCTGCCTGTTGTGGAGAAACCGTAATACTGTCCTCATCATCATCGGCTATGCCATCACCGTTGTCATCAACAGTATCATCTGCCGTTGGATCACTATCCGGATCAAACTGATCGCTCGCTGTGATCTGAGCAGCATTTGTGTACTCACCAGCGGTTCCGGTCGGTGCATTCACCGTAGCAGTATAGGTTAGTGTAATACTTCCATTGTTGGCAGGAACACTTAAGCCTGTCCAGCTAGCTGTGTTACCTGTAGCAGTACCACCATTATTTACTGTTACTAATGTAAATCCTGAAGGAAGTATATCTTCTACGGCAACACCAGTAGCTACATTAGGACCTGCATTTGTGATCTCCAGACTAAAGGTAACCATATCCCCAACATTAGGACTCGCATCATTGATGCTTTTTATGATACTTAAATCTGCCGACTGTGGAACTACAATAGCAGTATCTTCATCATCATCAGCGATGCCATCTCCATTATCGTCTACTGTCTCATCACTGGTCGGGTCACTATCAGGATCAAACTGATCACTCGCTGTAACCTGAGCAAGGTTCAAATACTCATCTGTAGCACCTGTCGGGGCATCTACCGTAGCATCAAAGGTCAATACCAATGGTGTGGTAGTAGATACCAACTGTCCTGTCCAACTTACGGTATTACCTGTTAAAATACCAGTACCACTGATATTGGTAATATTACTATATCCCGCCGGTACTACATCTTCAACAGCTACCCCTGTAGCATCATTAGCTCCAGCATTGCTAACCGTGATGGTAAAGGTAACCACTTCGCCAACATTAGGTGTCGTATTGCTTACTACTTTGTTTATGCTTAAATCAGAAACTTCAGGAGTTGTTATTGAAACAGCATCTTCATCATCTTCACTTTGGTTCCCATCATCATTATCAGGTGTACTATCAGGGTCAAACTGATCACTCGCTATTACTTCAGCTACATTAAGATACTCATCAGTAGCACCTGTTGGAGCATTTACTAGTGCAGTTATTTCAATTGAGACTGGAGTGGACGTCGACACATTACCAATATTCCATATACCTGACCCTGGTGTGTATGTTCCCAAATTATCACTTTGATAACTAAATCCAGTAGGGAGTATATCCTGTACTTCTACACCCGTAGCATCATCAGGACCATCGTTTGTAACTGTAATAGTAAAGATAACAGAATCACCCACTTCAGGATTGGTGGTACTAACTGTCTTGGATAAACTTAGGTCTGAAGTTATTATAGTTACTGTGGCCACATCTTCATCATCATCATCAGGATCAGCATCACCATTTTCGTCCACAGTATTATCCGTACTAGGGTCACTATCCGGGTCAAACTGATCACTTGCAGTAATTTGTGCTGAATTAGAATATGGTCCAGAAGAATTGACAATTACATCATAACTAAGATTAAGAGTCGTATTATTTGGGATATCGAGACCTATCCACGTAATTGTTAAATTTCCTGAGTTAAAAACTCCTCCATTAGTTACTGTTCCTGGTACCAAAGTATATCCTGTTGGTAAAGCGTCTACAACTTGTACACCAGAGGCATCAGAACTTCCATTTGCTCCGTTATTAAAGATAGAAACAGTAAAGGTTACTTGATCTCCAACATTAACAGAAGCAGGGGTTGGTGTTTTTGTTAGTTCTAAATCAGAAATTCCAACCACGGTTATCAGCACCCTATCTGAAACAGAAGGACAGACACCATTACTTACAATCCATTCGAATTCATATGTTCCAACAGTAGTATTTGTAACATCCGTATTTGGATCTGTATTGTCAATAAAATTTGCTGTGGTTGGACCCGATATTTGAGTCCATATTCCTGTTCCAACAGCAGGTGTATTTGCTGCAAGGGTTACCGGATCAAATTCTGGTATAGTTTGGTCAGGGCCCGCGTCTGCTGTTACTGGTTCAGAGATAACTTCCACAATCATTGTATCTGCATTAGTGCATCCTCCACCGATAGCAGTCCAAGTAAATTCATATGTTCCAGGAGTTAGATCAATCACTAAACTCTGCGGATTATTTGGAGAGGCAATGGTTGGTCCCGTACCACTTGTTAACGTCCAAGTTCCTGTACCACTTGTGAGCGGAACAGCATCTAAATTTGTTTGAGTTTCATTACAAAGCTCTTGATCAGGACCTGCATCAGCTTGAGACGGTGGTGTGCCTGTAAATGTTATGGTTACAGTATCTGATTGTGGGTCGCATAGATTTGGAGATACCGGATCAGTAAATGGGGCTGTATTAGAATTAGAAACTGTCCAAGTTAATACATATACATCATCTATACCATCATTACCAACATCATCCGGAACATTAGATAACGTAGTTTGAGGATTATTTGGACTATCTATTACCACTGTCCCTCCAGAAGGGTCTGTTGTCAATGTCCATTCGCCTATTCCGCTTGTGGGTGCAGTCGCATCTAATTGTACATCTTCCTGACAAGCATTTGGTTGATCCGGTCCAGCCTCAACTGGAGTAGGAGCTTCAAAAACTTCGACTCTGACAATATCTGCTCTATCAGTACAATTGTCAACTTCATAATTCCATTGTAGGATATATACTCCCGGTATTGTAAGACCATTTAAGACTGCATTGGGATTGTTTATATCACCAGGTGGAATGGAAGCTGTTGCAGCCGGTTGATCCAAAATACTCCAACTAGCTGTTAATCCAGGATCCGCAGGAGGTGTGCTTCCTGATAGAGTAATAGAAGTAGTATTTGCTTCACAAACAAAGCGATCCGTTCCTGCATCAGGAGCAACACTAGGACCAGAGCTTACAGTCACTACAACATCGTCTGAATTATTACACGCAGCACCATTTCCTGTGTAATCAGTTGTATATCTGAAAGTGTATGTGTTTCCCGGAACTACGGTGGCATTGGCTGTATTACTATTTGAGGGAGACTGTGAAATGGTTGCTCCATTAGCTGTTATCTCAGTCCACGTTCCGGTTGTTCCCGGAGTTGCCTCTAAGAAAACACTAGTGACCTCACATAAATTTTGATCTGATCCGGCACTAGCAGAAGCATATACCTCTATATTAACACTATCTGAACTACTTGGACAATTCGGATTACTATTTCCTGTGATTGTCCATGTAAATGTATATATACCTGTAGTTAATCCTGATACATTGGTATTAGGATCACTCGGATCTGCAAAAGTCGGTGAATTAGGAGCTCCTGTTTCTATACTCCAAACTCCAGATTCAGTATTGGGATCAAATGAATTCCCACCTAAAGTTACGTTATCGGCACTACAAATTATTTGATCTGATCCTGCAGAAGCGTTAGTTGGTGGTATTCCAATATCAATACTTACCTCGTCTGATGCTGTAGAACAATCTCCATATTCTACCAACCATTCAAAGACATATACACCGGTAAGTAAATTAGTGAATGTTGCATTTGGGTCGTTTTCGTCACTAACGATATACCCTCCATTACCACTCACCAATATCCAGGTTCCAACACCTTCCGGACTTGGGTCATTTGCTGTCATTGTGAAATTATCTGCACATAAGGTCTGATCAGGACCTGCATCAGAAACTGCGGCACCTGCAACTATAATTTCTACGTCATCTGAGGTAGGAGCACATCCATTTGCAGGATTGTTCGACAACGTCCATGTAAAAGTATAACTCCCATCTCCCGGTATCGTAGCTGTAGCATTAGCAGTATTTGCATCAGGTGCAAATGTTACTCCCACAGATGGATTTACCGTCCATATCCCTTCTTCACCTGCTGCCGGTGGATTTCCATTTAAATTTATAGCAGTAGTCCCGGACGATAAACATTGATCCGTTCCGGCATCTGCTACACTAGGTGAATTCTGATTATTAGTGGTAATAGTTACGGTATCTGTAGCTGCTGGTCCACAATTTGTATAATCGTTTATTTGTGACCAAGTCAAAACATACGAAGTATTTGGACTTGTAAAACCTGTAGCTATAGCATTTGGATCATTAACATCAGAAAATGAAATACCAGGATCTGCTGCTGACCAAGTCCCAGTTTGACTATCTGCAGGTGGATCTGCTGCTAATTGAACCGGTGCATTAATACATACGGTTTGATCTGACCCTGCTTCAACAGGATTATTATCTAAAGGAGATACAAAAATGCTTACATCGTCTGTTTGTACAACGCAATTTGGTCCAGCTGTGATGGTATATCTAAACACATACTCTCCAGGAATTAAACCGGTAACATTCGTTGTTTGAGCATATATATCTGTTATATTAGAGTTGTTTGGTCCAGAAATCTGAGACCAAACAGATTGACCGACCAAAACCGTACTTCCTGCTAAGTTACCATTATCCTGACCACAAATGAAAGTTTGGTCTGATCCTGCATTTGCCGCTGTGGGGTTTAAAGAAATAGTAACATTAATTACATCAGTCGCTTGGTCACAACCAAATGTAATATCTCCAGTTCTTCTTCTTAAAAATTCTATAGCATATGTTCCGGGAGCATCAAAAGTATTAACAGTTACAGAAGTACCACCTATATTTTGATAAGTACTTGGAAATGCAAGTGCAGAATCTGAAGGCCCACTAAGAAATCTATATTGTGTCTGATTACCATTGGTAAAAGAAAAAGGTATATCCACAGATGTTTCACCACAATCGGCGACGATGTCATTCCCTCCATTTGCTGTTATACTGATAACCCCAATATTATATCTAACCGTACCGGTTTGAGAAGTTGTACAGCCGGTCACATTATTAGTAATCGTATATGTAAATTCATATGTATTTGAAGCAGAAAGTCCGGTGATTTGTGTTGTACTATTAGTGGGATCTTCAATAGTAGCAGCCGGACCACCTGTTTGAGTCCATAGCACAGTCTCGTTAGTAAAATCTGGAGTGGATCCTACAAATGTAGTCTCTGTAACGCTCGCATCACAAAAACGACGGTTTCTATCCTGAATCGTTGCTTGTGTGACATCTTGAGTAGCTTCATCAACGGTAATAGTCATTGTGTCGCTCCCAGTAACGCAAGGACCTGATACGCTCCATCTAAACGTATATACACCTTCACTTAACCCTGATACATTTGTATTAGCATTATTAGGGTTTGAAATCGTTGGAGTTGTAGGTCCACTTACGAATGTCCAAGTTCCTTGCTGACCATTTAAATTATTACCTCCAAAAGAACCGTTTAAATTGGTAGATCTTGAAACCGTATAACAGCTATCAAGAGACTGATCCGGACCTGCACTTACTGGATCTTCTCCTCCGTAATTCGTAACAACCACTTCATCAAAAGATTCGCAGAACTCTCCAGGAGCATAATTAGAACCTGTAATTGTCCATCTTATTGTCGTGGTACCTGCACTGGTTTCGGCTAGAGATATGGGGGTTGATGCTGAATTAGGAAAACTAATTGTCACCCCTGCGTTATTAGCTCCAACTATAGTCCATTGCCCTGTCTCCCCTGGATTCGAAGGGCTGTTTCCATTAAGTATTAGAGACCCTGAGCTATCAGGACAAGAAGCTATATCTGGTCCGGCTTGTGCTACAGTAATCGGTTCTACGGTTATTGAAACTTCTTGAGAAGGCTCATCTCCATTAAAACAAGTTGCTGAATATCTAAAAACATAAGTATTCCCTGATGTAAAGCCCGTAATTACAGGATTGTCAATAGTAGGATCGCTGATAATTACTGAAGGCCCTCCTACCTGAGTCCAAATTGGACCATTAGCGTAGGAATCTGGACTATTACCATCCAGCTGCATCACCTCATTAATACATATTGTCTGATTTAGACCTGCGTTAAGCGTACAACTTTGAGAAAGACCAATTTTTGAGAAGAATAACGCAATAACAAAAACACTGATATTTAAAAACGATAGGTTTTTATTACTTAAAGATTTGAAATCTTTAGGGTAATTATATGTCATAGTTGATGGATAAATGTTGAAATATTCTTGAAATTTAGTTTTTTTTAACTTGCTGTTAAAGAATTAATTTAATTTTTTAAATGAAAAAACCTACAAAACGCATATTTTATCGGTTAAATGAAAGTTTCGATTATTGAAAAATTTTAAGTAAGATAGTTACAATCAGGTCAAAAGAATAGCTAATTTCCCTCAATATTTTTACTGAAAAGCCTTAATAAAATATCGAACCAAAATATTCTTGATCAGTTTCTTCGTGTACTTTCATGATTGCTTGACAAGCTTCTTATCTAACAGGATCTTTAAGATATAACTGATGGATTAACATTGATACTTAAAATCTTATTTATTTTAAATGATGGAACAAGTAAAGTACACCCCTAAACTAGCTATGGTTTAAATTATACAGAATTCGTTATTCTTTATTTTTGACCTTGTCCCAGTTTTCAGCTACATTTGATAATAGAAAAACTGGATATTATTTGTTTTTTATCGTTGTTATTTTATATGTATCTGTAAGATAAGGAATTATAAATTTTATTTTCTAAATATTTTACCTTAGTACAAGTCTTGTAGAAGTTATACTGAAGTGTTACAGATTATTCATTACGATAAATTAAATGATTTTTTAAGGTCAGATTGCAATTGGTTTTCATGTTTATCGGTTATAAACCTAACAGGATAAACTTTTCTGGGTCCGGTATTATTTAACCTTTTGGATTGAGGGTTACCGAATCCCATCTTATCCATTGCCTGAGATAATCTTTTTATCGATAAGCGTAAACCGGAATAATCATTCATTTGAGAAAGCATCTCTGATGCCATCATAAAATGAGCTTTAGGGTCACTCGGTGAGCACGGCATATATAATTTAGAAAGCCATTCTTCCTCAAGAGAGCTTTGCCTGTAAATTTCATTCACTTTGTTTAAAACATCTATTTCCTCTCTGCTGAACCAGTAATCAAATGACTCCTGTCTTATCATATAAGCAGCTTGTGCCCATACTTTATCCATATCCACTGTATGTTGATAATCCACATCTTTAACGCTAAAAACCAGGTATCTCCTCTTTTCTGTGTCAGAAAGAAACTTAGGATTGTTTACAGAACCCATAAAGGAACATATCCTTGGCCGTGTTTTAGTAATTCTGGCATAGACCTTTCTATTAGTAACTTTGGGAGTAGTGATAATAGCCTTCATGGAATTAAAATCCTTACCGAATATAGTCTCTAATTGATCATCTATATTAACAAACCATTTCTCAGCCAAATAGTTATTCGTATTTTGATCTGTAAGCGTTGGATTGATATGTGAACAGACCAGATAATCTTTAAGTGATGAAGGACATAATTTATTTAACCATGTGGTTTTTCCTTTTCCCTGAGCTCCCACCAATATGAGGCATGTATGGTTTGTTCCATGGGCTATGATGCCCGAAGCACTTGCAACAAGCCATTTTTTTAGATATGGAAGCCATAAATCTTTTAGCTGAATATTTTCTGAACTCAAATCTTCAATTTCCACCGTTGCTGCAAGATCCTTTATGTAATCATAACCGTCATAAGGGGGTAGCTTATCAAAATAATCCTTGACAGGGTTATAGGGGGTAGCATAGCTCGATTTCAATATCCTCTCCAACATAGGAGCACTGTATTTATATCCTTTCTCCAATAAGTCAATAAACATATCATTGAAAATAAAATCATCCAGTACCCGGAATTGTTTCTCCTCGAAAGAGCGAACCTCTATGTCATAAGTCAATTTGTTTAATCTGATTTCATAATGTAGGTTTAGATAATCCTTTAATTGCGAAACTTTATTATGGGGTAAGGGAATTGTATCCATCCCTTTTTTTCTTCTGTTCTTCTTTCGTTTGACCTCTTTGTGTGGTATTGCCATGAGCAAAACTATTTTTGCGTTCTTTAATTTTCTGTAATACTGCGTTTAATTGAAGATTACTCTGCCTGAATAGTAGAGATTCTATAACTACCTGTTCTTCTTTGGAAAAGCACCTTAACTTCTTATCAAACATAAAAGGCAATCGGAATTTATCTTCTTGCTGTAATTCATTAGCCCTTGATACTAAGAGTGTTTTTCCCCATTGTAGAAATCTTGGAAAATCTACCACACCGTGTATCACACAAATCGCTTTTAGACTAGTGATTACTTTTTTCAAAAAATCATTTTCCTTTTCCAATTCCATAACAAAACTCTCCATATAGTTATGATATGAAATTATATGACCGACAATTTTATTCTTACGATCCAAAAAGCGGTCACTAACTTTTGTGTGATCTGCTATATATTCCAGATCTTTTTGTAGGGCTAAAACAGATTGTTCAAAAGCATGGGTGTGCTTTATAAAATCCTCATCCTGATCACTTTTCATAGATAATGTGTTCTGATTTAGGAGGCTGCCCTAAATATTCTACAATCATTTCTACCTGACGGGGAGTATATAAGCCTCCTCTGTAAAACCCTAATTTACTTTCTATGCTTTTAATCCATTGTCTAAAAGTATAAGGGGAACACTCATAGGCGTTGTGAAAATCTGATTTAGATACCGCCTTATATCGCTGATGTACCTGAATAATATCTTTCTGTTTTCTCATTTAGTAAGATTTAATTGTTTGATGAGTTTCTGGTCGTGAAGCCTTTTTAAGGTATGTGTATTGTGTTTCGGGATTTTATGATTTAACAGATCTTCTATGGTGCAGTCAAAAAACTTTGCGATAATAGCGAGCTTATCCGCAGAGACTTCCAACCGTTCTGTTTTAGTTACATATAACCATCGTTCAAAAGTGCGTTTACTCACTTTACAGGCTATTGGCAGTTTACGCTTGGCAATGGCATATTCGTGATAAGGTAATTTCTTAAGATACTTTAAGATGCAATACTTTCGCTTACTGTCATTCATTTCTATTGTCATAACTGTTCTGTTTTGATTGATAAATACTGATTTTCAATTTGTTATTATTTGTTTGAAGCTTTAGGGTACATGTTCAGAAGTGTATCAGTTTTCCTTCAGTTTTATGTCAGCCATGCTTCTTTTTTCAAATTTTTGTTGAAACTTTACATAAATTTTCATTAATTTGTACATATAATTTATCTTAACTTTCAAATTATTCTTATTAATACCATTTTTGAACATATTAATACGATATTTATAGGTAATTAGCGACATATTTTTTATGATAAAGATAATAATATCGACATAATATGAAACGTTATTTACAATATTTTTATAAACTTTTACTTTTTTCATCATGGGACAACACGTAGTAACCAAAAGAATTTTAAAGATTATGGATCTTATCTTAAAGGAGGAAAAGGTAAAATCCCTTAGTGCAATGGCCCGTAGTCTGGATTACTCGCCGCAGTCTTTTGACAAGGTCAAAAATGATGAGCGTAACTTTCCTTTAGAAGTGATTTACAAATTCTTCAAGGAATATGACATCAACCCTAGTCTGGTTTTTAATGATAATTTATGGAAAAGACATAGCGATAATAAAGGAGATTATTATCAACCTGAAACTTTTGGATCTATGGAGATGGCTTTCTTTGTAGATATAGAAAATAATATGCAGGTTGCTATGGTCAGCAATGAAAATGCTAGAGATTATTTACACAATCACGAAAACGAGAAGTACATACAGAAATTATCATTTATGACATTTGCTAACAGACATAGTGACTTCAGGAGTATTAGAGGATTTCAGGTAAATGGAGATGATATGGAGCCTAATTTTTTTCACGGAGATTGGGTATTCGGGGTAAGGAAAAGAGTGTTCAATAGATTTAGCCTAGGTAAAATCTATATCATTGTCCTTGATAATGAAA
>NZVW01000076.1 GCA_002697475.1 Aquimarina sp.
ATGAACTATCTAAGATTTTAATAGAAAAATATAATGGTCAGGTTCCTCAAAGTTTTGAAGCTCTGGAAGAGTTACCAGCAGTAGGCCATAAAACAGCAAGTGTGGTGATGTCACAGGCTTTTGGTGTTCCTGCATTCCCTGTGGACACCCATATCCATCGTTTAATGTATCGATGGGGATTTAGTAATGGTAAAAATGTTACTCAAACTGAGAAGGATGCTAAGAGATTATTCCCTGAGGAACTGTGGAACGATCTACACCTTCAGATCATATGGTACGGAAGAGAATATTCACCAGCCAGAGGGTGGGATTTAGATAAAGATATCATTACCAAAACTATAGGAAGAAAAACTGTAATAAATGAATATTATAAAAAGAAAAAGCCTGCTAAGTAGCAGGCTTATATTTTAGTTCAAAAGAGTCTCAAATTGTATGTCTTCATACTTTGTAACTTTTAATGCCTTTGAATAATTGAGAATAAAATCTACTGTGGATTTTTTAGGCTCTAGTTGTTTTTCTTCCTTGTTAAAGGACTTTAAGTAAAAATTTGCCATATTATGAATCTTAAATTAGGGTGATTTAAGAAGATAACGTAGCAAAAAAAGCTTTATTGTTTAAATAAATGTTAATTTGTAAGTACAATATTGTTTTTCTCTATTACCTTTCTCAAGTTAATTAATGCATAGCGCATTCTTCCTAAGGCAGTATTAATACTTACACCTGTTTTTTCTGAGATTTCCTTAAAGCTCATATCTCTGTACATTCTCATCACAAGAACTTCCTTCTGATCTTCAGGCAATTCCTGTATTAACATTCTTAAATCCTCTTCTACCTGACCTTTGATTAGTTTCTTTTCAGCATTTAAATCGCCGTCACTAATCACTGAGAAAATACTGAATTCTCCATTGTCTTCGAACTTTGGCATTCTGTTTCCTTTACGGAAATGATCTATAACCAAATTATGAGCTATTCTCATCACCCAAGGTAAAAATTTACCTTCTTCATTGTATTTACCTGATTTTAAAGTTTTAATTACTTTAATAAAAGTATCCTGAAATATATCCTCTGATACATCTCTATCAAAAACTTTAGAATAAATAAAACTGTAAATACGTTGTTTGTGTCTTTCGATTAAGGTTGCTAATGCACCTTCACTTCCGTTAATGTAATTTGTAACCAGAACAGCATCTGAGATTGCGTAGTCTTTCATACCTTCACTTCTAATTTTGTACCAACAAGCTTGGGGCCCGGGCTATGTTAAACTTAAAAAGTAAAGGTTTTTTATAGGCTATTCTATTTTCTTTGGGTTATTAACGGTGCTAAGATAAGAACATTATTCGAAATTCAAATTCTTTTTTGTTAAATTTTTTAACTAAACTTTGATTTATCAGGTAGTTACATTCTTGCTCAGATATGTTTATCTTTGCGCCCTTACCTAAATGAAGTATGAAAATAAAGGACATCAGCACACTAGATCCCAAGAAAAACATTCTTATAAAAGGAGCTAAACTCCACAATCTCAAAAATTTAGATGCTGCAATACCTAGAAACAAATTGGTTGTCATTACAGGTCTTTCAGGATCCGGTAAATCCAGTTTGGCTTTTGACACCCTATATGCAGAAGGCCAAAGAAGGTATGTAGAAAGTCTTTCTTCCTATGCCCGTCAGTTTTTAGGAAGACTTAATAAGCCTAAGGTAGATTATATTAAAGGTATTGCTCCGGCGATAGCCATAGAGCAAAAAGTGAATTCCACGAACCCAAGATCGACCGTAGGTACAACTACAGAGATTTATGATTACCTGAAGTTACTATATGCCAGAATAGGTAAAACCTTCTCTCCTATCTCTGGTGAACAAGTAAAGAAAGACACTGTATCTGATGTAACTGATTATATAAAGCAATTTGAAGATGGTGCTAAGCTATTATTATTAGCCCCTATGGTTATAGAAGAAGGTAGAACTCTTGAGGGTAAATTGAAAGTTCTCTTACAACAAGGATATGCCAGAATAAAAGTTAATGATCAGGTCATCAGAATAGATGAGGAAACTACGCTAAATAAAAAGGATAACATTTTTCTAGTTGTTGATCGTATCGTAAAAAAAGACGAAGAGGATTTCTACAACAGATTAGCTGATGCCATTGATTCTGCTTTTTTTGAAGGTAAAGGAACTTGTTTTGTAGAATCGCTTGATGATCAAACTGTAAAAGAATTCAGTAATAAATTTGAACTGGACGGTATCACATTTTTAGAACCTAATGTACATCTATTTAGTTTTAATAACCCATATGGAGCCTGCCCAAAGTGTGAAGGCTATGGAGATGTTATTGGTATTGATGAAGATTTAGTCATACCCAATACAGCACTTAGTGTGTACGAAGGTGCTGTCTTTCCCTGGCGTGGAGAAAGTATGGGTTGGTACAAGGATCAATTGGTTAATAGTGCCTATAAATTTGATTTCCCTATTCATAAACCATATTATGACCTTTCTGATGACCAGAAAGAGTTATTATGGAAAGGAAATAAGCATTTTGAAGGCATTGATGACTTCTTTAAAGAACTTGAGGCTAAGGCATACAAAATTCAGAATCGGGTTATGCTTTCACGATATAGAGGAAAGACAAAGTGTTCAGTATGCAAAGGTAAACGCTTAAGAGAAGAGGCTAATCATGTAAAAGTCGGAGGAGCCACTATAACCGATCTGGTTGAAATGCCCCTAAATGAATTGGCTGATTTTTTTAAAGGTTTAGAACTAAATGAATATGATACCCAGGTTTCTAATCGGCTACTTAAGGAAATTAATAATCGGCTACTTTTCCTTCAAAATGTTGGATTAGAATATTTAACACTTAATAGAAAATCTAACTCTCTATCAGGAGGAGAATCTCAGAGAATAAATCTAGCCACTTCACTGGGTAGTAGTTTAGTGGGGTCAATGTATATTTTAGACGAACCCAGTATAGGGCTACATCCTAAGGATACAGAAAAACTAATAAAAGTCTTGGAATCACTACGTGATCTTGGCAACACAGTTATTGTAGTGGAACATGATGAAGATATCATGAAGGCTGCTGATGAAATTATTGATATCGGCCCTGAAGCAGGAAGTTATGGTGGTAAAGTGGTGGCAACCGGTACTTATGAAGAAATCTTGAAATCAGATTCGCTAACGTCCGGATATCTTAATGGCACATTACAAATTGAAGTTCCTGAAAAAAGGAGAACTTCAAAATATTATCTCGAGGTGATTGGAGCCAGAGAAAATAATTTAAAAAACATTGATGTAACAATACCTTTAGGCATATTTAGTGCAATCACAGGAGTTTCAGGAAGCGGTAAAAGTACATTGATTAAAAAAATTGTATACCCTGCTTTACTTAAGGAGTTAGGCGGATATGGTGAAAAGGCAGGACAGTTCACGGAACTAAAAGGTAAGTTTAGTAATATTAAACATGTAGAGTTTGTTGATCAGAACCCAATCGGGAGATCTTCTCGCTCTAACCCTGTAACCTATATCAAGGCTTATGATGATATCAGAAATCTTTTTGCAAACCAAAAGCTCTCCAAAATAAGAAACTATAAATCAAAACATTTTTCCTTTAATGTTGACGGCGGAAGGTGCGAAACCTGTAAGGGTGAAGGAGAAGTGACTATCGAAATGCAGTTTATGGCAGATGTCCATCTACAATGTGAAACTTGTGGAGGCAAACGATTTAAAAAGGAAGTACTGGAGGTAGCCTTTGAAGACAAAAATATTGATGATATCCTTAATATGACGATCGATGATGCCATTGATTTCTTTGAAACCCACAAGGAAAGTAAAATCCAAAGAAAACTTCAACCACTACAGGATGTTGGTTTAGGCTATGTGCAATTAGGACAAAGCTCCTCTACTCTATCCGGTGGTGAAGCTCAGCGAATTAAATTAGCTTCATTTTTAGTGAAAGGAAATACAAAAGACAAAGCCTTATTTATTTTTGATGAACCTACTACAGGTTTGCATTTTCATGACATCAAAAAATTGCTCAAATCCTTTAATGAACTCATCGAGAAGGGACACTCTATTTTAGTAATTGAACATAATCTGGATTTGGTAAAATGCGCAGATTATATCATTGACTTAGGCCTTGAGGGAGGTAAAAAAGGAGGTACAATAGTGGCTACCGGAACTCCCGAAGAGATTATTAAGAACAAAAAATCTTATACGGGTCAATACTTAAAAGAAAAACTATCCTAAATTATTTTCATTTTTAAACTACTGAAATACAAAGCCTTAAACACAACATAAGTACAAACCATAATTTTTGGCACGCCGTTTGAAAAGCTATTAAACAAATAGCGGAAGCCGAAATGCTAATGAGTAGGCATAAACCCAAAAATTATAAGTTATGAAAAAATTAGTACTTATTTTAACAGCAATGTTACTTGCAGGAACAGCTGCACAGGCAACCGACCAAAAAGGCCTGATTGAAAAAGATGGGGTTGAAAAACGCTATCGTCAAAAACAACCTATCGTTTTTATGCAGGGCGGAGTTAAATTTTTTGTATTTCCTGATGGTCAATTGGATTTCAGAATCCAAGGATTAAGATCAAGATCCGGATACACCAATGTGGACTGGAGACAGGATAATGGCAGATATAATACTCCGGGAAGCAGATACGGATATTTTGATCCATATCACGATATGGTCAGATATGATTATTATGGTAGACTGAAGCGAGTAAAAAATAATGCTATCAGCTATAATAGATACGATCAGGTAAGAAGAATAGGAACAGTAGATTTAAGATATAACCATAGAGGATTACTTACCCAGGTAGGAGGTCTTAAGATTTATTACCACAAAAATGGTAAGATCAGATTTACAGAAGGTAGTGTGCATCATATAGGTTGTGGATACTGTGGAGTAAATGGTTGTAGTATGACTCACGGTTCATATCAAGATCACGATTGGGATCACGATGATCACAACCATGATAGACAAGACCAGGATCACTATCGAGACAGAAGAAGAAAACAATAAAGGTGATTAGATTTTAATTAGTTGTTGGTTAGTTGTTATCCCCTGAGTTTTTAAACTCAGGGGATTTCTTTTTTTATAGGTACTCTAAACGGAAAAATTGTATTTATTTACTTTGCGAGTAGTAGTATTCCATCAAATAGATATTTTAAAATGTAAAGAGATGGTATCCTAAGAGCTTATTTCTTATTTAAATATACGCTATATAAATATGTAACAACAAAGAGATCACGAAAACCTTATAGGACAATATAAATAAATGAATACCAATTAATTAAGATCAAAAAAGCACAGCTAGAATTAGTTCAATTAACATTTTTATAACATTGATTATTTGCATTTTGGACATATATGTGTATAATGTAGATGAGAATGATTAATGAACAAGAAAAACAAAAACGTGGATTTTATAAAAATCAAAACCTACCTACTTAACAAAAAAAGAAAATTCTCGAACAACAGAGAAATACTTCACAGCAATGATATCGTAGATTATAAAGATTGTCAATTATTTATATAAGTCTATTTATCAACAATAAACATTAATTTAAATCAAAAATCTAATGAGAGTATTAGTAATTGGCGCAGGTAACATGGGTCTTACCTACGCCGAAGGCATGTCTAAATCCAAATTATTAAAAAGAAAAAATATAATGGTTTTAGATACTTGCACTGAAAAATTGCAAAGTCTTGCGAAAGTTGCCCATTTCGACACTTATAATGAATTAAATGAGTGTGTGCCCCAAGCAGATATTATTTTTATCGCAGTTAAACCTTACCATTCTGAAGAATTACTGGGTAAGTTAAGTTCTTTAGTTAAACCAGGCCAAATTATTATTTCTATTATGGCCGGAGTTACTATTGAAGCTATACAACAGCTATCAGGTTTAGATAAAGTTGTACGAGCTATGCCTAATTTACCTGCTAAAATTGGTAAAGGATTAACATCCTATGTATCATCTAAAGAGGTATCCAGAATTGAATTATTAACAATTGAGAGTCTTTTAAATACAACAGGAAAATCTATTCACGTAACTGATGAACGATTCATCGATGCGTCTACAGGTATTTCTGGTAGTGGACCGGCTTACGTTTTTTACTTTATGGAAAGTATGATGGAAGCTGCCCAACAAATGGGATTCTCTAAAAATGATTCAAAAGTTTTAGTAAGTCAAACCTTTACCGGAGCAATAGAGTTGTTTAATCAATCTGATTTGTCACCTCAGTCCTGGATGGATAGAGTAGCAAGTAAAGGTGGTACTACAGAGGCCGCTTTAGATTCAATGAAGGATAATAACGTAAAAGAACTTATTAAAGAAGCTGCTTTTTCTGCCTTTAGCAGAGCAGTTGAATTAGGTAAAGAAAACCTACAATATGCATAAACAGAAAATAGTTGTTAAAGTTGGTACTAACGTAATGACCAACAAAGACAACCGAATAGTACGACCAGTACTACAGAGTTTAGTAAGACAAATCGCTGAATTATATGAGCAGGATATTATGACTATTTTGGTGTCCTCAGGTTCAGTAATAGCTGGAAAAGAGGTCCTTGGTGAGTCTAAAATCAAAAACAGTACGCAAAAGAGACAAGTATATTCTGCAATAGGTCAGCCCAGAATGATGCGTTTATACTATAACATTTTTCAGGAGTATGGAATGAAATGTGCACAGGTACTACCTACAAAACGGGACTTTAGCCCTGGTGTACATAGAACTAATATGGTAAATTGCTATGAAGGTCTTATGGCTGAAGGTGTAATTCCTATTGCTAATGAGGATGACGCAGTTTCCGTAAAAATGTCTATGTTTTCTGATAATGATGAGCTGGCAAGTTTAGTTGCGCAGTTGATTGATGCTGATAAACTTATCATTCTAACGGATATAGACGGAGTATTTAATGGACATCCTGACTTAGAAACAAGTGAGGTAATAAATACCATTGCTCCAGAAGAAAATTTAGATAAATATATAAAAGAAAGTAATAAAAAAGCAGGCGAAGGTCGCGGTGGTATGGGTTCTAAAATAGGATTTGCTCAGCAAGCCGCATCCAAAAATATTCCTACCTACATAGCTAATGGTAAACGAGAGAATGTCATATTGGATATTATGAAAGGAAAACGAGTAGGAACCAAAGTAGCCTGTTAAAAAAAATATATGAAGTTAATACCCACAGATATTAAAAATAATGTTTTAGGATGTATGATTCGAATTTTAGATGAGAATCGTGAAGAAATTCTAGAGGCGAATAAAAAAGATTTAGAACTATTTAAAGGAGAGGATCAGGCCCTTTATGACCGATTAGTTATTAATGATGCTAAAATCAATGGAATGATTGAGGCAATCACTGAAGTTAAAGCACAGGCTGATCCCGTAAATCGAGAAATTTCATCTAAGAAATTGGATAATGGATTAGAAGTAATTAATAAAACAGCACCTTTTGGTACTATATTGATTATTTATGAATCCAGACCGGATGTTACTATTGAAGCCGCAGTATTAGCCTTTAAAGCAAATAATAAAATTTTACTTAAAGGAGGTAAAGAAGCTTTTCATAGTAATAAAGTACTTGTCGATTTATGGCACAGAGCGCTTAGAGAAAATGGTTTAAGTACCGATTTTATAGAAATGCTGACGCTTAATAGAGAGCAGACTCAAGAATTCTTGATCCATAAATCCAGTGAGCTGGACTTAATAGTTCCAAGAGGAGGAGAAAGATTGATAGCCTTTGTTAAACAAAATGCTCAATGTCCTGTTCTTGTAAGCGGTAGAGGAAATAATTTCCTATATGTTGATGAAGATGCTTCCTGGCAAAAAAGTGTAGAAGTTATTTTAAATGCCAAAACACACAAAATTTCAGCATGTAACGCCTTAGATAAAATCCTAATAAACCCTAATATAGAGGATTACCAGGATAAAGTAAAAGAATTATCTAATTTACTTGAAGATCGCGGTGTTGAAGTATTGGTAGATACAGAGGTAAAAACTTTTCTAACGCATCAGGATATTATTAAAGACAAGTCAGTTTGGGATGAAGAATTTTTGGCTATGAAATGCTGTATTGGTGAAGTTAACTCTGTGAAAGATGCGATACAAAAAATAAATGATCATTCCGGAGGTCACTCTGCTACCATAATGACTGAAAACTCTGATAGTGCAGATTTATTTATGGAGCAGGTAGATTGTGCCGCCGTTTATAAAAACGCCTCTACTCGCTTCACAGATGGAGGACAAATGGGTGTGGGTGCTGAGCTAGCAATTAGTACTGATAAATTACATCACAGAGGTCCATTAGGATTAGATCAATTGGTAAGCAATAAGTATTATGTTTATGGAGATGGCCAGGTAAGAGTTTAAAATCTCATAAATTTTCTCTAAAACTATTTATCAATAATATTAAAAGTTTACTGCTCACTATGTACGACATAATTGAAGTAAAAGAAAATTTAAATATTCATCACGGTAAAGTCAATAACAGGCTTTACCTGATGAATGCTAAGACATCAAACTGGAGTCAAACTATTGATACTCTTCAAAATATAGCAAACTCTAATGGCTATAATAAAATCATAAGTAGAGTACCTGAGTCAGCAAAAGATTCTTTTTTATCAAAAAACTTTAAAATTGAAGCAACAGTTCCAGTATTATATAATGGAAAAGAAGAAGGTTATTTTTTTGCTGACTATAATGAAAATGAAAGAGGGATTATTGAAGATAAAAAGCTAAAGGTGATAGAATCTGTAAAGACTATCGCTCTGGCAGCTAAGAAAGATCCTTCAGAAAAAAAATTGCCTCAGGGATTTGAGCTCAGAGAATTAAATACTTCAGATATTGAAAGTATTTTACGGCTGAATCATAAAGTTTTTAATTCCTACCCTTTTCCTATTTTTGACAGGACATATCTGGAAAAATGTATTAAAGAGGAATTCGATTTTTATGGTATTTTCAAGGACGATGAGCTGAAAGTATATTCATACATTAAAAAGGATTTACAGAATAAGTTCATTGAAATCATAGATTTTGCCACTCATCCTTCCTATAGAGGTAAAAACCTTTCACAGCATCTGGTAAGTAAAATTATAGATGAAGCAACAAAAGAAGATATACACACCATATTATGTTTAGTTAGATCTACATCTTATGGGTTAAATATTATGCTTCGAAAAAATGAATTTGTACTGGGTGGCACATTAAATAATAATACTTTAATTGACACTTCATTGCAAAGTGTTAATGTGTGGTATCGCAAAATTTAATAGATAAATTCATAAAAATCATATTCACTAAAAAATAAAGCTCTGTTTATCAGGGTTTTATTTTTTTGGCACGCTGATTGATAAAATATAAGTGAGGATAACACAATGTTCCTCAACTTAAATTTAGAAATTATGAAAAAGTTTATTTTACTCATCACAGGTTTATTTTTATTTACCATTACGACTTCTGCTAAGGAGGCAGATGACGTAAGTACCATCAGAAATTATAATGGAAACAATTTTATATTTAATGAAGGTGGAATCGAATTCTCTATATACGCAGATGGACAGTTTGATTTCTTTTTACCTAGATTAAGAAATGGTGTAAGTATTGGTGTAAATACACCGGGAGTAAACATAAGTTTTAATTCAGGATATAATTATGATCCATATGTTCAATATGATGATTATGGAGCTGTAGTTCAGATTGAAGATGTGCCTATCTTTTATGACTATTACGGTAGAATCATTCAGGCTGGTGATGTATATATTAGTTATAATAATTGGGGTCGCGTTGCCAGAGTTGGTGGATTATACGTTAATTATAACAGATATGGTCATTTTGTAAACTATACTGGTTTTATAAATCCTTACAACAGGTATTATGTATACAGACCATTCCACGCATACTTTACCGTACCCATTGCTACAAG
>NZVW01000077.1 GCA_002697475.1 Aquimarina sp.
TGTGCTTTCATTATATCTTCTGCCTCGCCCAGGAAGCTCTAATGGGATAAAATCGAAATTCTTATTCAAGTACTTTCGTAAAAACTCAAAAGAATAGCAGCTCCCTCCTGCAAAATGAAGCAAGAATATTTGAGATTTATTATTCATAAGGAATACTGTTTTATTTCAGGCTCTGTGATTTACAGACCCGCTCTTCTTCTTTCTTCTTCATTTCCTGTACTTCTATTCTGAGCATTAATCTTTTTATTTCCAAACTTGTACAGCAATGATAATCTGAAGTATTGATTACTTGGAAACATTTGATATGTCTGACGCACATTGTTTATGAAATACGTATTTTTTACAGGACTGGTATTAAATACGTCGTACATTCCCATAGTTGCTTGAAGATTGTTATCAAGCATATTGTATTTTACTACTAAATCTACGTTGAATGCATCGCTATTTTGATAAAGTAAAGTTTTTGAAGGTCCACTGTACCAATAATTTATCTGACCAGTTAAAGTTTTTGCTTTATTTAATATAAATGTATTATAAGTAGCTATATAAAAACCAAAACCATTTTGCTCCTCTGCATCAACATTGTTGTTATAAAAATCAGTATAGGAATAACTTAAATTTCCTGTGTTTTGGCTATCCCACCAGGTAAAAGGACTGAACGTAAAAGTTTCTGTTAATCCGTAGTTGTAGAGATTGTAGAAATTTTCTCTGGTAATTATCTGTTCGTTTGTAGCTTCATTTACTGATGACACAGGACCAAAACCATCTGTTGTAATACTTGCATATAAATTAGTGGTTAACTTATTCTTATATATATGAGTAAACTCTAAATTATCAGTAAATGATGGTTGTAGAAACGGATTCCCTTCAGAGTAAATATTACTATTTGTATAAAAACGAAATGGATTCAAAAATGCATAACTAGGTCTGTTAATTCGTTTCCCATAACTAAATGAAAAAGCATTATTATCATTCATTGCATAGGATAAATAAAAAGTAGGGAACAATTTTGCATAGGAGTTTTTATTTACCTGATTTAATGTCTTAGATATTCCTTCAGTATCGGTGTTTTCGTACCTAAGTCCTAATTGGGCTTTCCACTTTTCTGAAAGGTCTCTTGAAGCATTAATATAAATTGCAGAGGTTTCTTCTTCATATTCGAACTCATCAGATAAATTCGTATCCATAACAGGAGTACCATTCATTATCTCAAAATACTTTGGAGCATTTTCATTATTTATGAAACTATACTTGGCTCCGTAAGAAATATTAGCAAAACTAAATGGATGTTCTACATCAATTCTGGCACTATAGTTAATAAAATCCTGATCAATAATATTGTTTTGAGCAGTTATAGTATTTAAAAACTGATTAGTACTTGTAACGCTATTTGTAACAAAATCTCTGTCCTGACTAGAATCATAATTAAAATAATCGAGATCAACAGATATTTTTCTCCCTAGTGTATCTAACTGGGTATTGTAATGTAAATTCAGAGAATGGTTACTCGTATTATCATCTGCAAATCCATTTGTTACTAATAATGAATCAATAGTATTAGAGGTATTAAAAATTTCGGTATTAGACTTGTCTCTGATATCTGGTTCTAATATAGTACCTATATACTGTATCCCTATAGTACTTCTTTCTCCTAACTCATAATCAAACTCTAACCTACCTGAAAAGTATTTTTGCTGAATCACTCTCTTTAGTTCAGTTTTCCATAGACCATCTGGATAAAATACATCCATCTCTTCAATTTCCTGATAGTCTCCTAATCTACTATTCAGGTTAACTAATAGCTTTACTCTGTCCTTGTTATAAGTAAAATTATTTCTTAATGCATAATAATCATATGGTGCCTGATTGTAAGTAAGTGAGATCGCATTATTCCAAGAATTTCTTGCGCCTTTCTTAAAAATAATATTTATCAAACCACTATTACCTTCAGCTTCATACTTTGCGGGTGGATTTGTAATAATTTCTATGGATTTGATATCATCTGCAGAGATTGTGCTTAAAAAATTTGTAAGTTCATCTCCAGTTAATTGCATTAATCTACCATCCACAAGTACTCTCATACCACTCTTACCTATCATGGTTATTTCGTCATTTTGTACTCTTATACCAGGGGCAACTCTTAAGGCATCAACTGCATCTCCCCCACTTGCTGAAATACTGTTTTCAACATTAAAAACTAAACGATCTACCTTTCTTTCGATTATTTTCTTTTTTGAAACTAAAACAACCTCATCTAATCTATTATCTTCTTCTTCAAGTTCAATATTCTCAAATATCATTTCACCATCTACTTGCACCTCCTTTGTCCATTCTTTAAATCCTAAAAAACTTACTGTCAAATTATATCTTCCTTCTTCAACCTGTAATACAAAAGAACCATCTTCATTTGTTATGGTTCCTGCAGCAATAGTTTCACTTTCAGGTACGGTTAAGAAAACATTTGCAAAAGGTATTGGTTCTGATTTGTATGTAATTTTACCTTTAATTTCTACTTGAGACAAACCAATAAAAGGTAGTATCAAGAATATCATTACTTTTATTCTGAACATTATTTTAATTTTTGTAAATTTTGTGTAATTAAGTGATTAAGTGTAAGCTATTATTGTTAGTAAGAGTCAATACTTTGTAGTATATCGATGTTTTTTTTAATTAAGTTTTTTAAAGAAATCATTGGGTATTTTTCCCGCAGACTTGTATGTGTTGTGAGAATAATTTCAAGAGCGTTTTTATATTTAATACAGATTAAATCAACCCCAGCTGTGTAGTCATTTGTATTATAATTTGTAATTATTCTAGTACTCATTGTATCTGCGACTTCAACATTCTCCTGTAATTGAAAATTAAAAATGCCTGCAAGATTGTTTTCAATATCAATTCCGCTGCTCTCCATAAAATCAGATCTTATCACCGTATATGGAATATTTTGATGTTGACGAGCTTCCATAAAATCCTGATAGATAGAAATTATATTTTCATGCTCATTTAACTCTTTAGAAAATAAAACAGGAACAGGTAGAAAATTACTTACAACGCCTATTAAAGTATTCATATTAACATTCTCATCAATTTGTTCGCGACCATCAACAATGATACTCTGAATGCTCTTTCCCTCACTACGTAATGGTAATAGTAACTCTTGGTGCAGTGCCATAAGTTTAGCGTTTAATGGAACCCTTAACTGTTTGACTTTGGTAATTAGATCTTCAAGTAACTCTCCGGAAATTAATACTCTTTCTTTTATGCATTCAGTATACTTTTTCCTATTTACTGTCTTATTTTTTAATAATGACTTGGTTAGCTTATCATTCCAAAATCTCTTAGAGTTTTTTGCTTCATCTGATTCTAGAAAATCATTTTGAATTTTCACAAAGTCAAAGTTGGACATATAACTATCAGGCACATATTTTTTATCATAATAATCCTGTATTTTTTTTGCCAATTCAAGATTAGAAATCATATCCGTAATAGTATGATGTATACTCATAAAGAGTAAAGCTCCTTCATTATCACCAGGCACAATAAATAACCTGATTAGCTCTCCTTGAAATAAATCATAGGGTTCATGAAAATAATCTGAAGCAATACGCTCCATTTCTTCATAAGAACTTTCCTGAAAATTATGTTCTATTTTAATTCCTAGCTCTACTTCATCAGCTGCTATGATTCTTTGAAAAATATTATCATTTTCCCTTTCAAAAGAAATCCGAAGTGATGGATGACTTTTTAGAAAATCTCTAAATTCCTTTTCGTATGTACCTATTAGAAAGTTAGAAATTTTTACAGGACCAATTATTCCATGAGCCTGTGTTTGAGGAATAAAGTTTTTCTGACTCGCTGACACAGGTATTAAACCATTGTTTCCGTCGTCATATATTCTATTATCATAATCGTAGCTATTACTTTGCTTTTCTGCCTGTATAGCTGCAAGCTCTTGTATTACATTTTCTAAATGAAATTTATACTTTTTTATAAGTGCTTCTATGGTTTCTTTATAATAAAAAGACTGTGAAAATCTTATTGACAATGTTAATTGATCATTTGATATCAATCCCAAAACACTTAGTAAAGCTTCATTTCCATTAGATGAATCTACGTTATCTCCTATATCTTCTGAGCCATATTCAAGAATAGACTGAGACTCAGAGTTTATAGAACTTCCAAAGTCTCCTAAGTAGTTAAACTCAATACTTGCTTTTGGATCTTTATATTTTATGTCTGTTAAGTGTTTTAGTATTCCGTATCCAATTCCTTTGTTTGGAATAGTATTTAAATCCTCTTTTACTTTTAGTAAAGTATCAATAGAATTGTTACATGACGCTTCTAATATAAATGGAAAAATAGATGTAAACCATCCTACAGTTCTGCTAACATCAATACCTTCCAGTATCTCTTCTCTACCATGTCCTTCTAATGTAATAACTGTTCTTTCAACATTAAAAGTGTCTCTTATAGCTTTACCTAAGGCTGATAGAAGTAAATCATTCATATCAGTTTGGTGTACATTATGTACTCCTTTTTGTAAAAGTGTAGTGATACTTTTATTTAGTGAAAAAGAAAGTACCGTATCATAATAAATAATGTTCCTGCCTGTATCCAAATCCATAGGCAATACAGGAATATCCGCATCACAAATTTGCTGCCAGTACGTTTTTTCTTCGATTATTTTATCAGAGTCGGCATATTCCTTTATACCCTTACTCCAAGCTTGATAGGAGTCTGTTTTTAATGGTAATTTAGGTGATGCTTTCGATTGATATTGTTCTATTAGCAACGATAAGTCTTCAAGAATCACTCTCCAGGAAACTCCATCAATAACCAAATGATGCACTATCAATGCTATTCTGTCTCCATCTGAAAGTCTAAAATGTCCAACCTTAAATAAAGGTCCATTTTCTAAATCAAAACTTGATTGAATACCTTGAGCCAGTTGGTTCATTTTTTTTAATGCATCTGCTGTATTTTGTAAATCATAAAATTCTATTGAATAAGACTTATTAGATGTGTCGTGATTATATTGCGTCCAGACATCTTTTTCTTTTTTATAAGTTATGCGCAATGCATCATGATGCGTAGTTAGGTTTTCCAGACAGAACTCAAGCATTTTGTTATCTACCTGTAGTGCACTTTTTAATATAACCGACTGATTGAAATGGTGATGTGTCTTAAAACTTGGGCTGGTAAAAAAGTTTAGCTGTATCGGAGTAAGTGGTATATCTCCTACAACAATTTTTTGATCTATTTCCTTAGTATTTCTAACTATTCGAGCAGCCAACTCTTTAAAATCCAAAGCCTCAAAAATGTCTTTGGTTTTAATCTGATACCCTATTTGCTTCAACTTAGATATTAGCTGTATCGATTTAATGGAATCTCCTCCTAATCCATAAAAGTTATTTAAAATTCCTATTTCATCTATATCCAGAACCTGTTTAGCAATTTGTAAAATAAGTTTTTCATTGTCTGTTTCAGGGGCTACATAAGGATTGTCAAATTCATTTTCTTTATCCAGACTCAGTAATGCCTTTGTATCAACTTTACCATTATTAGTTAAGGGGATTTCTTCTAAAAACACAAAGTTATTTGGGATCATATATGATGGAAGAAATTTAGACAATTCCTTTTTCAGCTCTGAGGTTTTTAGGTTTGTACCTACAATATAAGAGACCAATATTTTATCTTCGCCCTTAACTAAGACACAGGCTTGTTCAACCATAGGTATATCTAGCAAAACATTTTCAATTTCTTTAAGTTCTATCCTGTAGCCTCTTATTTTTACCTGGTCATCTTTTCTTCCAATAAACTCAATGTTACCATCAGGTAACCAACGGGCTAAATCTCCTGTTTTATATATTCTGCTATGTTGATCCTTAGAGAACGGATTAGGTATAAATTTTGAATTTGTTAAATCAGGCCTATTGAGGTATCCTCTGGCTAGTCCTTCCCCACCAATACAGAGCTCTCCAACTATTCCTATAGGTTGAATTTTATGATTATCTGATAAAATATATACATTCGTATTTGAAATAGGTCGTCCTATTGGTAACACTTTCAACCCGGTAGCATTAAATTTATATTCTATGGAGGTGACTGTGGTCTCTGTAGGTCCATATTCATTATAGAAATCTACAAAACTACTCATTCTCTTTGCCAGATCCATGGAACAAAATTCACCTCCAGCAATTATTCTTCTAATATTTTTACAGTTCTCAAGCTCTTTTAATGTATTAAGATAGCTTGGAGTTGCGTGCACGTGTGTAATATCTCGTTCTTCTATTAGTTTAGATAGCTTTGCAGGATCCAGAATATCTTCTGATTTTGGAAGAATCAAAGTAGCTCCTGTACTTAGTGCTAAAAATAACTGTTCCACAGAGGCATCAAATGCATAGTTTGAAAATTGTAGAATCTTTTCATCCTCTGTAATATTAAACTCTTTCTTTTGTGCATAAACCAAGTTTACAATGGAATCATGTTCAATCATTACTCCCTTAGGCTTTCCTGTTGATCCTGATGTATAAATCACATAAGCTAAACTCTTTGAGGAATTTATAAAACCAGGATTAAGATTAGAATACTTACTTTCGATTTCTCTAAATCTGGCAACTTCCTGTTCATCAAGAACTACTCTGCAGTTACTATCCTTTTCTATAAATTCTACTCTCTCTTCAGGATTATTAAGATCTATTGGTAAGTATGCTGCTCCAGATTTTAAAATTCCCAAAATGGCAATAAGCATTTTTTCACTTTTTTCCAGTTTTATGCCAACTAACTCGTCTTCACCGACGTTATACTTTTCTTTTAAATAATAAGCCAATCTATTTGATCTCTCATTCAGTTCTTTATAACTTATTACCTGTTCTTCGAACTCTAGCGCTATATTTTTTGGAAATTTTTCTGCCTGCTCCTCAAAAAGTTCAACAACTGTCTTATTATCTGGACACTTTATTTGATTTGAATTAAAATCCTTTAACAAAGTATCCAACTCAGTTTTTGATAAATATTCTATTTCATTTATTAGGCAACCCGGAGTTTCTAATAGTGCATTTAATAATTGTTTGAAATGCAATAGCATACCTTCGGCCATGTAGTTATCATAAACATCAACGTTGTATACCAAATTTATTTTAAGATGTTTTCCTCGTTCCCAAACAGTGATATCTATATCCGAAACTGTTGCTTTTTTTCCTCTTGATATAATAGATGAAACCTCTTGTTGAGATATATTCTCATCACTCATATTATCAGCCGAATTTTGAAGTAAAAACATGATATCAAACAACATACCTCTTCCCAAATCTCTAGCCTTATTTAGCTTCTTTACCAACATATCAAAGGGATATGTTTGATGCTCATATGCATCAAGGGTGTTATTCTTTATTGTTTCACAAAAATCATTAAAGCTTATCTGAGGATTTATTTTGTTTCTTAATGCAAGTGTGTTAATAAAACAACCTATCTGATTTTTAAGATCCAAATGATCTCTCCCCGCCACTGCAGTACCTATGGTTATATCTTCTAAACCAGTATATCTGTATAGTAGAACATTCCATACTGCCAAAAGTCCCATATATAAACTGATACCTTTTGCCTGGCAATAATTTTTAAGTTTAGATGTTACTTCTTCAGAAAGATAGGTTTCTAAACTCAATCCATTGTATGTTTTTATTTTAGGTCTAGAGCTAGATGAAGGTAAATCTAATACCGGAACTTCATCTCCAAATTTATTTAACCAGTATGCTTCACTTTCTAAGTTTTTTTGATTCTTATTCTGGTCTTCATGCCAAATTGCATAATCCTTATATTGTATAGAAAGAGGTTGTAAATCCGGAATTTTACTTTCGATAAATGCCTCATAATATGCCAGAACATCCTTTGCCAAAACTCCTAAAGACCAAGTATCACTTATAATATGATGTATATTAAAATACAATATCAAATGGTCTTCTGCTAACTGATAAATAGTTGCTCTAATAAGAGGTCCTTTTTCTAAATCAAAAATTGTAGATCTATCCTCTTCAATATCTTCTTTTATTAAATCTAATGCATTTGAACAACCTCTATAGTCAACTAATTTTACAGCAAAATTTAATGCTTCTCTTTTAAGAATCCATTGTTTTATATTTCCTTCTTCATCTTCCTTAAATACAGTTCTTAATGTTTCATGTCTATCCACAGTAGACAGAATAGCCCTTTTTAGAAATTCAATATTATAACTACCTTTTAAAGAATAATGATTTGGTACGTTATAGCCTATGGAAACCTCTTCAGAACTACATTGCAACCATATCCTATATTGACTTGAAGAAAGAGGATAATTTTCCTGCTCTTCTGCAACAGGTATTTCCAAATAGGTATCAGTCTTAGTATATTTTTGAAGAAAAGCAATAATTTCCTGTTTATTATCCTTTATTTTACTTAACAAATCCGGGTTTAATTCATCACTAGAGTAACTAACATTTAATTCCCCTTCATCCAGAAAAACAGAAACTTTGTGTTGTTCTAATTCATTTATTAGTTCTAACATGAGTACTATATTTTTACTATGTTCATAGACTTTTTATCCTCACTCATTTTTTGAATTTTCATTGCCAGATCAATTTCAGTAGCTAGTTTTTTAATATTTGCCTTTATATAAAAATCTTTAATGTTGATTTGTACTGAAAATGTTTTCATTATTAATTTAAGCATGGTTACTCCTTTTAAGGAATTACCACCTAATTTGAAAAAGTCATCAAGCACTCCAATTTTATCCATATTAAAAAAGTCTTGCCACATATAAACCAAGGTTTGTTCAATTTCATTTTCTGGTGCTACATATTTCACCAAAAGTTCTGATCTATCATTAAATTCTAATTCTTCTTCATTTTCATTATCCATATCTTCATGATCCTTAATTAAAACTTCTATAGCATTGGAATTTCCCTGAAATTGACTTTCTAAACTTTTAAATACATTTATACGTGATGGAAGTTTTGTTTCATTAAAGACATATCCAGGTAAAGAAATTTTGTTAGGAAGTTTTTCTTGGTAATAAGAATCCCAATTGATATCAA
>NZVW01000078.1 GCA_002697475.1 Aquimarina sp.
GGTACATAAGCACCACCCGCTTTTAACACAGCCAATATAGAAATCATTAACCACTCACTGCGCTCCATTTTAATCCCTACTAAATCTCCTATACCGATATTATGATGGGTGATTAAGTAATTAGCCAACGTATTAGAGCGATCGTCTAACTCCTGATAAGTTAGTTCCATCTGCTCAAAAACAAGTGCTACAGCATCCGGTGTCCTGATGACCTGATCCCTAAAGAGATCTACAAGAGTCTTTTTTGAACAAAAAGATGTATCAGTGGCATTTAAATCCTCCAGTAGTTCTCTCTTCTCCTCCCGACTCAAATAATCAACACTACCTAGCAATTGATTAGGATCACTTAACAGACTAGATAGTAATTGCTTAAAGTGATGCATCATCTTAGTTATCATTGATGTATCATAAAGATCATCATTGAAAATTATTTCAAAAGAAATTACATCGCCCATAGGCATTAAATGAAACTCTATGTCATTCTTATTGGCAACAACTCCTCTGTCCCTTATCTCATTGCACAAGCTTTCTTCGATTTCAAACTTCTTTTGGTCTACACTATTTCCATGAAATGTTAATAAAACATCATATAGAGAAGCTCTGCTTGCATCAAACCCTATCCCTAACGACTCCACCAACTTATCATAAGGATATTCCTGATGTTCAAAATCCTGTATAGTGTTTTCCTTTATCTTATGATAAAAATCTACAAAAGTAGATGATGGATCAAGATCATTACGTAGCGCTAAAACATTAACATAAAAACCTATTTGATCCTCTAAATCACCATGTGAACGACCTGCTACAGGACTCCCTATTAATATATCCTTGTTTGATGTGTATTTATACAGCAATACATTGATAGCTGAAAGTGTTAGCATAAACAGACTACCCTGATGCTGCTTGATAAAAGATTGCATCTGAGCACTTAAATCCTTATCCAGATACGTGCTTAAATATCTACCGTTACTGGTCTTAAACTTTGGACGCTGCTTACTGGTAGGTAAATCTATCCTAGGCAGATCTCCTGATAAACGAGTTAGCCAATAATCCTCACGATCCTTATAGGTAGAATCCGATAATTGATTGAATTGCCAGTTAGCATAATCTTTATACTGAATTCTTAATGGGGATATAACCGGTTCAGTATTTTGGGTATAAGCTTCATAATACAATATCACATCTCTTGATAAAACTTCTAATGACCAGCCATCACTTATGATATGATGCATATTTAAATAAAAAATATAGTGATCATCTGAAAGCTGAAGTAAACTAACCCTTAAAAGCGGTCCTTTCTCTAAGTCAAAAGGTTTATAAAAATCTTCTTGCATATAGGATGTCCCGGAACCTTCCGGATCATCAAACCCTCTAAAATCCTGATAATCGAAAACAAAACCTAACTCATCAGTAGACAATACAAACTGCCTGACCTCTCCCGTATCAAGTTCTCTGAAAACTGTACGAAGTATTTCATGACGCTCTATAACTGAAAATAGCGCCCGCTCAAAACAGGCTACATCATATGAACCTCGTAAAGGAATCTGAGTAAAAATGTTGTATGCCGGTGCCTGATCCTTAAACTGATTTAGAATCCATAAACGATGTTGTGCATTAGAAAGCTGATAATCCTTATGTTCAGCTACCTTATTTATAACTACAGAGTTTGTATCATCATTTTTTTTGAGATCGCTTAGATATGCTATCAAATCCTTCTTTTTGGATTTGATTTCCTCAATAATAGCATTGTCAACTCCTGTTTTAGGAACTTTAACTGACAACTCACCATCTATCAGGCTTATCCGAATATTTTCTTTAATAAGTTGAGACAGAAATTTTTTCATTTGAGTTTAAATATTGAAAATAAGAAAGCCGACAGTATTGATGTATATTATCATCGATACGACTTTAAATGATTTTTAGTTAAAAAAATGATTAAATGATCCTAGCAGGGTATTTAGTACTGTTTAATATAATACTGTTAAACTTTTTCTACCTGAAGAGATATTAAATCTGGAATTGTATTAATTGAATCAGTAACATTCTCCATTACATAATCAATCAAATTTCTAAAAGAGATCATTAGATTAACAATTGTATCTTTTTGATATAGATCCGTGTTGTAATTAATATTGAACCAAAGACAGCCGCTTAATAATCTAAAGTCAATCTCTAAATCGTATTTAGCCACTATAGTATCCACATATTTTTTACCTATACCTAATTCTAAAATGGTTCCCTTTTCGATACCTGACGATTTAAACTCCTCTAGTATTTGTTCTTCTCTTTGAAGTACTAAAACGGTATCAAAAATTGGATTTCTTCCCGAATTTGTAGGATATTTTATATCTTCAACTATGCGTTCATAAGGATACATCTGAAAGGAATATGATTTCGTAACTGTATCTTTTACCTGATTATAAAACTCCACAAAGCTCTGATTTGGATCTATTTTATTGCGTAATGCAATGGTATTAATATAAGGACCTATTTGTCCTTCAAGATCAGAGTGATCTCTACCTAGAGCAGGGGTTCCGATTATTAAGTCTTGCTGAGCAGTATACTTATAAAGAAATACTTTCCACATCGTCACAAGTCCCATAAAAAGATTTCCGCCGCTGCGGCTTACAAACTTCTTTAGTTTATCTGTAGTATCTAAAGTCAAATTAGTCCCTAAAAGTTTACCAGAAAATGTCTTAATTTTTGGTCTTTCTTTTTGATTAGGTAAGTCTAATATTGGTAATTCTCCTGATAGTTGGTTTGACCAATATTCTTTATGTTCCTTCAATTTATTATTCTCAAGACGTTCTGATTGCCAATGAGCAAAATCTTTATATTGTATTTTTAGATCCTGTAACGGCTTATAAACATTATTTTTAAAAGCCTCAGAAAAAATCATTGCTTCTCTTGTAAAGATTTCGATAGACTCACCATCTGCAGCAATGCCATGCATATTATAGTAAAAAACATATCTGTCTTCTTTAATTTTAAAGAGGACTGCTCTAAATAGCGGGCCACTTTCTAAATCAAATGGTAAATATGCATCTTCGTTAATATAACATCCTGCTTTTTCTTCATTATCTTCAAGCTGGCTATAATCAAAGTATTCTATTTCAAAATTTAGCTCTTCTTTAGATAAAATATATTGTCGAACCTCGCCTGATTCATTATATCTAAATACTGTTCTTAAAGACTCGTGCCTATTAATAACTGCATCAACAGCTTCTAAAAAGCTATCCTTATCAAAATCTGCACCTATTTCAATAGTTCCTGGTATATTATAAGCGATAGAACCCTTTGGTAATCTACTTAAGTTCCAAATACGCTTTTGGGTAAGAGATAAAGGATATTCCTTTTGCTCACTGATAGGAGATATTTCACCTTGTCCAGGATCATTTAAATTTGATAAGTAATCAATTAGTTCTTGCTTCTTTGCTTTTATCTCTCCTATAAGGGCAGGATCTACTCCTGTTTTTGGGATTTTAACTGATAATTCACCATCTTTCAAGCTAAGGTATACATTCTCCTTTACTAACTTTTGCAAAAATATTTTCATCTGTTACTATGTGTAAGTTTGATTTTAATTAAAGAGTTTAATGACTCTATTGATTAGAATGACTTCTCAACAAGTTTAAAAAGTTCAGATTCTGCAAATATTCTTGAATCCTTTCTGACATATACTTTTCCTTTACTCCAAATAGCATTTACCTTACCCCAATCCATTACACTTTGTACATCAGGAAAAAATCCTCTTCCGCTATGATTTGCACTAGTATTACATAAAAGTGGTACTCCACTTAGACTTTTGTACTCCTGAAGTAATGCATATATTTCTGGGTTGCTATTTGAACTAACCGTTTGTAATCTAGCTGTACCATCTAGATGAGTTATGGCAGGAATTTTATTTAACCATTCCTCTCTAACCTTATGATCATATAACATATAAGGATCCGGAGTACCCGGACTAAAAATTTCTGGTGCATCTTCAACAAGGCATATAGGTGCTACGGGCCTATAATCTTCTCTTCCTTTTATTTTATTCAGCTTACCCTTCATAGTATTAGACACCGGAGCAGATAAAATACTTCTGTTTCCCAGTGCTCTTGGACCTAATTCTGCTCTTCCATTTAAGAAAATTATAGGCTCATCAAAATCGTGGATAACTCTGGCCAGTTCAGGAATAGAACAATCTACGGAAGCCCAGGAATTATTCTCTTCATACTCATTTAAAAATGGACCACTATATACGTCCCACTCTAATGCTAATTTATCTGTGTACTTTACCATTTCTGAACAAGCTGCTCCTATAGCACTACCAGAATCATTAGGAAAAGGAGGTACCCATACATCTTTAAACATACCAGAGTTTCTTATTGCATTATTCCACTTTATGTTTAAAGCACATCCTCCTACCAAACAAATATTCTTCGTTTTCATTGGGTAGCGATTAACCAGACTATTAAGCTTTAGCAATAAAACTTCTTGAAGAAAAACATGGTAAGTTGCCATAAGATCAACAGGTTTTACTTCATTGATCTCGCCATATATTACAAACTCTTTTAAGAGATTTGTAGATCTTTTGATTAACGTACTGAGGTCTTTTATGTTATCTGTTAAAATTTCACCCTCATTTTTATTGAAAGTATCCTTGAAAAATTCAAGTATTTCAGGAACACACTCTCCTAAGGCTATATAAGCCATTACTTTTCCTGCGATTGAGAGACCCTCTCCTTCAAAATTTGTGAAAGGGTGATAATTTGACGCAAATGATGCATAACTATCACCTTTAATATGAAATATAGGACCTAAATTATCTATTTTCTTAGTACTTGCATTGAAGTAAAAACATTGAGGAAACATCCCTCCGTCCCAAACCAAAACGAAAGAATCTTCATTGTTTGCTGCAAATGGACTGGTACAATATGCCCCCATAAGATGTCCAGAAATATGTAGATAACTATTGTACGAAAAATTATTTTCAGGATACGAAAATGATTGTTCCTGCAAAACATCTTCATCTTTAACAAGCATGCCATATCTCCCTAATTCAATTTTAAAATCCTTCCCAAATTCATCCTTAATTTTAGTAAAGAAAGCTGCGGCATCATTTTCTTTATCTGCCGTCTTTTCATCATAGTCCCCCCAGCCATCAATTACAAATTTGTCTACATCTTGTATGTTATAGCCATTTTCTTCTAATATTGAGGATAGGAATCTAAGATCCAAGTTGAGTAAGCTTGAAAACCTTAAATTATTATTCAGTTTTTCCATCTCATAACTGAATATTAGTTTATTATTATCAATTAATGCGATAGCACCATCATGAGTTAATTTTAAGCCACATATAATCATATCTTTAATCTTTTTAATTTATTTATATTTTGTTTTTTGATCTGTTAAATTTTAATCTCACTGAATTCATTTTCATCAATTTCTTCAGTTTCTTTAAACCTAAGATCTATCTCGATTCTTTCAGATATTAACTCAATTGTATTTTCTACATAAATCCCTCTTAAGTCATATTTTAATCCAAATTCCTTGTTAATTGTATTAAGTACACGAATTCCTCTTAAGCTATTACCACCCACCTGAAAAAAATCATCTCTAATTCCAACGGTTTCAATTTGTAAAACCTCTTTCCATATCTCTACTAATTTTTCTTGTGTTCGATTATAAGGTTTAATAAATTCTTGTTTAATAGTAGGCACGGGAAGTTCTTTGCGATTCACCTTACCATTTTGTGTTAGTGGCATTTCATCCAGCTGGACATAAATTTTTGGAATCATATATTCTGGCAACCGATCTCTTAAACTTTTCTGTATCTCCTTCTGATCCATTTCGCTATCAGAAACTATGTAACCCACCAGTGCCTTTGCACCATTATCGTCCTTTAAGACGGTAACCGCTGATTGTCTAATACTATTCAAGTTACTTAATGCAGCTTCTATTTCTCCAAGCTCAATTCGGTATCCATTAAGTTTAACTTGGTGATCATTTCTTCCATAGAATTGAATATTACCATCTGGTCTCCAACTGGCCAAATCTCCTGTCAGATATAATTTATCTCCTTTTTTAAAAGGATTTGAAACAAATTTCTCTGCAGTCAGATCAGGTTGATTGACATATCCTCTAGACAACCCAAATCCACTTATGCATAATTGACCCAAGGTACCTATCGAAACAGGAGCTAATTGCTCATTAAGAATATATACTTGTGTATTGGCAATAGGTTTGCCTATCGTTATACTTTTACCTTTCTCTAGTTTTGCCAGGCAAGACCAAATTGTAGTTTCTGTAGGCCCATACATATTCCAAACCTGTGAGCTTATATTTGTAAGTTGCTCTTTAAGGTCATAATTAATGGCTTCTCCACCGGTTAAAAACACAATCTCCTTTTGTGGTTTAAATCCATTACTCAACATCATTTCCCATCTGGAAGGTGTAGACTGTATCAAATTAGGATTTGATGAGTTTACAATTTTTGAAATCTGCTCAGGATCTTTTGATGCTGAATCTCCAACTAAAATTAGTTTACCTCCTAAAATCAAAGGAGCGAAAAATTCTAATAATGAGATATCGAAGGTAAAAGTGGTAAGACTTAAAAATTTAAGATTTTCATCCAAACCAAGTTGATCTCGCATCGCAAACAAGAAATTCAACAGAGCTTTGTGTTCAATTTTTACTCCCTTAGGTTTTCCTGTACTTCCTGATGTATAAATGACATATGCTAGGTTATCAGAAGATATATTAGAAGTATCTATTAATGTAGTATCAACTGTATCAAAAGCTTGTTCATCATCTAATTTGATTATGTTTATTTCATCATATCCCTCAAGTAGTTCATTATGATCAAAGGAGGTTAGAATAACCTTTGATGCTATATCCTTAAGAATATAATCAATTCGATCTTTAGGATAATTAGGATCAATAGGTACATAAGCTCCACCACATTTCATAACAGCCAATATCCCTATAATCATTTCGATCCTTTTTTCAAGACATATTGCCACCAGATCTTCCTCTTTTACTCCATTCTTCATTAAATGGTTAGCTAAGTAATCCGATTTTTTGTCTAACTCTCCATAAGTCAATTTTTCATTTTCAAATTCTATCGCGATTGAATCCCTTTTACTGTCTACCTGTAATTTAAATAAATCAATAACCGTGGAATCTAAATTATAATTTACTCGAGTATCGTTAAATCGATTAATCAATACATCCTTTTCAGCATCAAACAAATAATCTACTGACCCAATACTTTTGTCGCTATCATTTAATAAATTATAAAGCAATCTTTTATAATGGAGCATAAAACTTTTTATCATCTCATACTCATAAACATCGTTATTGTATCTTATAAGAAAATCAACTCCACCAGCTACTTCTGTAAAATCAATTTCAACATCAAATAGCAGCATCTTTTTTCCTAAAACCTGGATCTCATCTCCTATAATTCCATCTTTTGATTTTTCCGAAGTTCCCAGATAGTTAATCAGTATATCAAATACTGGATTTCTATTAGCCTCTCTTCTGAAGTTTAAATCTTCCAATAGTTTATCAAATGGATACATCTGATGCTCCAAAGCTTTAAGAGTATTCGTTCTAATTTGATCATATAATTGAATGAAATTTTTATTTTGATCAATTTGATTTCTTAGTGCTAAAGAATTAATGTAAACTCCTATTTGATTTTCGAGATCACCATGTTCTCTACCAGCGATTGGATTGCCAACAACGATATCCTTTTCACCAGAATAATTACTTAATAATATCTTTGCTGTGGTCAATAACCCCATGAATAAGCTCCCTCCTCTATTTTTTGAAAAACTTTGGAGTTTTGATACTACTTCCTTTGAAATATGAGTTCCTAAACATTTCCCTGTATAAGTTTTTTCTTTAGGTCTTTTCTTATTAGAAGGTAAATCGATTGTTGGAATTTCGTCATTTAATAATGAAAGCCAATACTCCTTATTATTTTGATGGCTATCTTCTGTCAACAGATTTAGTTGCCAGGCAGAATAATCTTTGTATTGAATTCTAAGGGGTGAAATTTCTGGAACTATATTTAATATATAAGCTTCATAATACTTTATTACATCCTTAGCTAGAATCTCCATAGACCATCCATCGCTAATAATGTGATGCATGTTATAGTAAAAGATATATTTATCGTCAGATACCTGAAGTAAACTGGCTCTTAACAACGGACCTCTTGAAAGGTCAAAAGACTTATATGCATCAGCCAAAACATAAGCTTTTGCTACTTCTTCAGGGTTTTCATTATTTCTAAAATCTCTAAAGTCAATATTAAAATCTATCTCCTCTATACTTAAAACAATTTGGCATGGTTCCCCATTGTCATCTTCTTTAAAAACAGTACGTAATATTTCATGCCTTTCGATAACTGATTTAATTGCGCGTTCAAAACAATCAAGATCGTAACTCCCTATGAGTTCTATCTCAGTTGGTAAATTATAAGCAGTAGATCCCTCTTCTAACTGACTTAGTATCCATACTCTTTGTTGCGCATTTGATAAAGGATAACTTTCACTTTCATCCACAACCGGTATAGGTGACATAATACCCCCGTTATTTAAACTCTTCAACCTTTTAATAATTTCGTCTTTGTTAGACTTTATCATTGCTATTTGATCGGGAGATATCTTGTTTTTATATGAAGTGATTTTAATGTCATCGCCTTGCAAAAACAATTTAATTTGTTGCTCACGGAGTTCAACAAAGAGATCCTCAATATTTAGTATTGATGCATTGTTCATATTCGATTGTTTTTTGATTAATTATTCCATATTGACATTCTATCTTTAGAATATTCAATGGATATAATCAGAGTTTTTGTGATTTATAGCTGGTATGAAATAAAAGGAATATCGACAGAAATGAAATTCCCTTCTAATTTGTGTTTATAGTATGATTGCTGAGGTGAGAGATTTTACATTTTAATTTTTTAAATGACTATAGTATCTATTTCTTCTCTTTCACTTATATCCTCTTTTATCCAATTCTCTTGATCAATTAATTTTGAAATTTCTATAATTGTCTTACTAGAGAATATTTCTGAAATGGTTAACATAACACCAAAGTCATTTTTGAGTTTATTAATGAGCATGACAGCCTTTAATGAATCTCCCCCCAATTCAAAAAAGTTATCTTCAACTCCTAAGCCATTAACACCAAACATATTTTCAAATAACAAAACCAACTTA
>NZVW01000079.1 GCA_002697475.1 Aquimarina sp.
ATTGCCTTTCATCAATAGAAAAACCGAGCTTTAAAGTTGAATAAAAAAAATAAAAGTTGATCTGTAAGATTACAGTCTTTCTTATTGATGGCACAACAGATTCGCACCTAAGCTGCCACATTCACATTCTATTTTCGTTACTTTGGCAGGAGAATTGATTAAATCTTGTTATGCGATTATATATTTTACAACTCTGGGCAATTTCTTTATTTGCGGTTGCTCATAGTTTTGCTACAGAAAAAGAACAACCTTATATCGATTTTATAGATGCACAGGTAACTGTAACACCGGATTTTAATAGCAAAAGTGTAACCGGTAAAGTCATCTACACCTTTAAAGTCTCAGCAGCTATTTCTTCATTCTTTGTAGACGCACAGCAGATGAACATTACCAAAGTTGTATTGGATGATAAAACCACATCTTTTGAGTATGATGATAAAAAGCTAACAGTTAATGCTACGCTTCAGCCTGATACAAACCACCGTTTACAGATTGAATATTCTACAACTCCAAAAAAGACGCTCTACTTTGTACATGATTATCAGGGCAGAGATCAGATCTGGACACAAGGTCAGGGTAAGTATACCTCTAACTGGCTACCAAGTTTTGATGATATGAATGAAAAGGTAACCTTCGACCTTTCTGTGATTTATAAAAAAGGGTATGAGGTTATTGCTAACGGAGTGCTTAAGGAAACAAAGACGGTTAATGATTCTTTACAGCAATGGAATTATGATATGACTCAACCTATGAGTAGTTATCTGGTGGCCTTAGCGATTGGTAAATATGATAAAGTGGTAGAAACGTCAAAGGATGGTATTCCGTTAGAAACCTATTTTTATCCGGAGGATAAGGACAAGTATGAATATACGTATAAGCATAACAAAGAGATTTTTGATTTTCTGGTAACCGAAATAGGAGTGGAGTACCCCTGGCAGAATTATAAGCAGGTTCCGGTTAAGGATTTTCTGTATGCAGGTATGGAAAATACTACAGCTACGATCTTTTCGGATGCTTTTGTAGTCGATAAGATTGCCTATAATGATCGTAATTACATTAATGTCAATGCACACGAGCTGGCACATCAGTGGTTTGGCGACTTGGTTACCGAGACAGAAGGTACCCACCATTGGTTACAGGAAGGTTTCGCTACCTATTACGCGTTATTGGCAGAACAAAAAATCTTTGGGCAAGATTATTTTTTATATAAACTGTATGAGAGTGCAGAGCAGCTGACGGCATTATCACAGTCCGAAGGCGCAACCTCCTTACTGGATCCTAAGGCAAGCTCTTTAACCTTTTACCAAAGAGGAGCCTGGACACTATTTGCATTACAAAAACTGATTGGCGAAGCCAACTTTAAAATAACCATACACAATTACCTGAAGAAGCATAGTTTTGAAAATGTAACCACTGCAGATTTCTTTGTCATCGCACAAGAAGTTAGTGGAACAGACCTTTCAGAGTTCAAAAAGAAGTGGTTAGAGAATATAGCTTTTCCGTCACAGGAAGCACTGGATATCTTAACACAGTACGACTTTATCAAAAATTATCTGGCTTTGGCAGGTGAGCGTACACAACCCCTGGCAGGTAAATGGGGGACACTGGTCAAGGCTTTGGAATTTCCGGTGAATGATTATTTAGGTCAGGAGGCAGTATATCAATTGTCAGGCGATACCTCTCAGGAAGCAATTGCCCTATATGATAAAGCTTTTGAAACCAATAATCTTTTTGTGCGTCAGGCGATTGCCAGTTCGTTAAGTAGTGTACCCACAAGCTTAAAGGAGCAATATGAAACACTGTTAGAGGATGAATCCTATGCTACTATTGAGCCTGCCCTGTATCATTTATGGGCTAATTTTACAGGTGATAGAGCTAAGTATCTGGAGGCTACTAAAGATATTACTGGTTTTAATGATAAAAATATCAGAATCCTGTGGCTGGTCTTAACGCTAAGCACGCCGGAGTATAACAAAGCACAGCACCCTAAATATTTTGAAGAACTTGTCAGTTACACCGCGCCGGAATTTCATTTTACTACCCGTCAAAATGCTTTTGCCTATCTGGAAAGTATGAACGCTTTTACGGATAAAGTTCTGCTGAATTTGGTCAATGGCGCTACTCATTATAACTGGAGATTCAGGGATAGTTGTAGAAAAATTCTGGACAAATTACTGCAAAGCGAAACATATCAAAAGAAATACGTAGATTTAAAGGTTAAATTATCCCAATCAGAACTTGAATACCTAAAGCGAAAAATGGACCTTTAAACTATACTATGCGTGCACTCGTAATCTCAGGAGGCGGAAGTAAGGGAGCCTATGCCGGTGGTGTGGCTCAATACCTCATGCAAGAACAAGGCAGAAAATATGATCTTTTTCTCGGTACCTCTACAGGGAGCTTACTGATCCCTCAATTAGCCATTGGTAATATAGAACGGATGTATAATATCTATACCAATGTCAATCAACATACTATTTTTAATGTTAATCCTTTCCGGGTACGTAAAAAAGGAAACCGGGAATATGTTTCCATCAATTTTATGTCTTCCCTATGGCAGTTTATCAAAAAGAAACGAACCTTTGGTGAAAGTAAAAACCTGAGACGAGCCATCCGCAGAAATTTTACAGAAGCAGAGTTTCGCTTAGCCAAGCGTAGAGTAAAGGATATGGTGGTTACGGTATCTAATCTTACCAAGAGCCAGACAGAGTATAAATCTATACACGATTTTTCGTACGAAGATTTTTGCGACTGGATATGGATCTCCTGCAATTATGTACCTTTTATGAGTCTCGCCACAAAAAATGGTTGCGAGTATGCAGATGGCGGTTTTGGTTGTATGGTACCTATCCGAGAGGCTATTCGTAGAGGCGCTACGGAGGTAGATGCCATCATTCTGGAATCTGAAAATATGGAACATACCAGGGTGTTGGGTAAAAATCCTTTTTCCCTGATGGTCAATTTGTTTGGGTTTATGCTGGATCAGGTAGAAGGGCACGATACGGTGGTGGGCAAACTGGCGGCGATTAATAAAAAAGTACCTTTAAATTTATATTACACCCCTTCAAAACTTACAGAGAACTCTTTGATTTTTGACAAAAAACTGATGGGCAACTGGTGGCGTCAGGGCTATGAGTATGCCGCAGAAAAAGCCAGACAGGCAGAAGATAATAAGCTGAAAGATATTGATATGGCGGGGTAGGTTTCTGGTTTGAGCTTTCTGGTATGCGGTATCAGGTAAGGCGTATCAGGTTTGAGTAAGAACCGCGTTAAGAATGCGATCCTTTAAAAGTGAATTGAACATGCTTGTCACACTGAGCCCTTCACTATGTTCAGAACAGGCTTTGTCGAGATGTATTTGGAGACTGTTTAAAAAATCTACGCTATAGAGGTCTCGATACAACAAATTCCTTAATAGCAATTTGCCACTCGACCGGACTGAGAGCGTTTAATTGATAGCAATAAACATCCGAGTGAAAAATTGCCCTAAGAAAGCTATGCGTAAAAAATAGAGCTGGCGTAAAAGCATAAGTTGAATTTTTGCATTTGAGTAATCATTTCCCCTCTAGAGAGGGGAAGCGTAATGTAATGAAGCAGGGGTGTGTCGGTATGAGTAAGTGATTATAGTCAGTCATCCAATCAGTTATTTACACACCCAAGAATTTCTAACAAATTATAAATTTGTTGAAATACTATCCCTCTCAAGACCTGTGCTGAGCCCTTCGACGCTGCTCAGGACAAGCCCTGTCGAAGTAGGGAAGCTTATCGATATGAAAAGAGAAAAATCATAAGTACTAAGTCTTAAATTCTAACAGTCTTACCGTCTACATAAAATAGGTCTTGAGACAACAAATTCCTTCACAGTAATTAACCACTCGACTGGACTAAGAGCGTTTAAATAAACATCCGAGTGAAAAATTGCCCTTAGAAAGCTATGCGTAAAAAATAAAGTGAGCGAAACGGCTATGCAAAATTCGCAAATTGTATAAAGCCTTTATTTATAATAGATTTAATTGGTATGTAGATAAAGAAAGTAGTGTAGATGAGTTTCATTTTGTATAGTGTAGCGAACGCCATTTTTAGCATCGATTTCTTCAGGCTAGACTTTTTTGATTCTTTTTTCGGCGATGGAAAAAAGAATAGTACTAAATAAAATTTATATTTAATTAGTAGGGTCTCGATACAATTCCGGGCCTTCCCGGAATCACTCGACCAGACAAGAAATTCGCTTTAAACAACATTGTCACATCGAGTGTCCTGCGTAGCAGGATGTATCGAGATGCAATTAAACCTAATGCTCTTGAACTTGTCCCGACATAACCTGCTATATAACCTATTCCATCTGACATTCGGACCAAAAACCTCACACCTGATATCCGATATCCGATAACTCAAACATCTAATTATCTAAAAATCTTTAAAAACAAGGGTAACATTTTCTTTGATTTTGACACTTACGAATACCGGATCATTTTTTTGGCTAAAGCCTTAAGGTTGATTTGAATAGAAATTATGTATTAATCATTTAAAAGTATTTAAGTATGTCAAAAGAAAATTTTGATGCCAAGTTAGCTACGCTGGAGGCGATCCCGGCGGCAGAAGTAAAAGCACCGACAATGCCTGTGGATATAAGTTTGCAGGAAGCTGAAGATTTATTTACCTGGGCTGCAGAAGATCAGGCAGCTTTACAGGCTAAAGGTCTGGATTGGGATACCCATGTAGCGGATATTCCTGTACGGGCAGGAGCACTCCGCTATGCACAATCAGAGTGGATGAAAGAACGCTTTGGTAGAGAAGAGGCCAGTAAAGTGTGGAAAGAAGAATCTCCAAAGGCATTTGAACTGCGTAATGATCTTCTTGCAGACTTTAGGTATGCCTATCGCAAAAATGCCAATCTATTAGGCAGAGTACGCGCTATTGCAGAAGGTACAGGAGCAGCAGATATGATCCAGGACCTTAGTGATATCAGTGTACTGGGCAAAGCCAATACAGCAGAGCTTGAGGAAATAAAATTTGACCTAACCAAGCTGGATGTAGTAGAACAGCGTGCTGATGAACTGGCAGAGCTGTTAGCCAAAGCTAATGGCGTACTGTTAGAAAACGCAAGTGCTAAGGATATACGTGATCGTGCCTTTACACATCTTAAAGAAGCTGTAGATGAGGTACGCGACTGTGGTAAGTATGTCTTTAGAAAGGACCCTAACCGTTACAAGGGTTATATCAGCCGTTATAAAAAATAATGGAATACACCCATAACCTTATCAAAGCACCGGGACGGCTATAGAAATCATACTAAGCTCTCCCGGTTTTTATTTGCTATTTATTACCCCATATCGTGTCAGAGTAAACGACCGCCCTAAGAAATCAAAGCCTTAAAAATGAATTGAACAATTGCTAAGGGATATCTTGCTAACCCTTGCAAATTTTTAATATCTCAACCTAAACTCAATAACGCTCCCCGTAATCCTTCAAAACTCCAGCGGATGATTTTAGTGTCCCAGCGGGTAGAATTACGATGCCAGCGGACACTTTTTAAAAATCAGCGTACCGCTTGCCGATAAAAAGAATAGGTGGGAAATAATTTTTTGACCGCTGACCGATGTTAAAAGTACACTGGCTATGTTTTACAAAGCGCTGATAAAAGATTAAAACGCGCTGACAAATAAATTTTGCCTGATTATCGATAATTTGGTTGGGCTTACAACTATCTCCAAACCACTGACCGAACTTTTTTTACCCTGCAAATCAGATTTTATCCGCTCGGCAAAGAAATGGAAATGCTGAAGCATTTTTTATAGGTTGGATCATCTGTTTATAGACTAAGGACTATAGTCTTTGGACTGTGGACTGTCCATAAGTAGTGTTCAATAAACTATATCATTGAGCATTCATAAGGAATATCGTGATACTAATAAAGTCTATCTACCCAACTAAAAAACTCACGTACTCAAGAACTTAAATTTTTAGTTCTGCTAAAAATTTACTTACTTTATAAAACTAAACATTACCCCACCCCATAACATCGTCATAATTTTTATTGAAACTCTGTTTTGACCAATTGCTATGCAATGTTGCCAAAATAGCTAGTGGAACTATCCCGTTGAAGAACGGGAACTAAACACTATTTGGATAGGTTGCTTGTCAACGTATACATAATAGATAGTTGAATTGTTACCGTTAAGAAACGGCAACCAAATCCATACTCGCTGTGGTTTTCCACAAAGGAAATCAAGGGGAGTATGTTAGATTTGGAGGTATATGGTAGATATATCCTCTTAGAGAAGAGTATGTAAGTAATACTAGAAATATAAAGAAAATAATAGCAATTGCTATTATGCAATTGTTGTGCCTCATTAAAAAAGACTATGAATGCTGATAGATGATTTATTAAAAAAGATTGATTTACGTGATGGACATAGAGGTTACTTCATGTTCGAAACTTTTATTCTTAACCTTTTAAAAATTCACCTAGAAAAATCTAATAAGCCCTTTATTTCTCAACCAAGACGGATGGGGTTTGATGGATACGCTCCTGAAGGTATCGAGGACATTATTGGGGGAACACAGGTTGAAGTTAAATTTAATCTTGAACGAATTTCTCCACGCAGACTTATTGATCAAGCTATCCACATCCAAGCTAAGGTTTCTGAAATCGAGCATTTTGAAAACTTATTGTTTATCTCACCTAGCCCTATCTCAAATAAGTTCAGGAATTACTTTTCACATCGTTTTGAGGATTTAGATTTACCATTTAAAATCTTTGTTTGGGGCCCAGAAGAGATTAATAAAATAGTATCAAAAAACAGAAAAGAGGCAAATGAGATAGCAAATAATTTATTCTCATTAAGAATTGAATCAGCCGTAGTATAATCTTCAAAAGATTGGAAAAAGGAAAGACAGGAAAAATTAGACTTACTTAAACGACTTTATAAGAAAGGGCAGTTTTCTTTTTTCTTAGGCGCAGGGGTTTCTAGCAGTGCCGGTATGCCTGATTGGAATACTTTGCTAAACTCATTATTTGTAACATATTTAACGAATGAATTTGACCATGAATCAAAAATCAATGATTCTGATATAAATCAAATTGTTAATAGACTTAATCAAATAGACGAGCCTTCAGCTTTAATGGCTGCAAGATATCTGCGAAAGGGGCTTGACAATAGAAACACTGAATCTGAAGATTTTACAAAAGCTATTACCGAGAATTTATATAAGCTTAGAGACACAGAGAAAAGAGTTGATTCTGATCTTATTAAAGCCATTACTGAGATGTGTATGCCTTTGAGAACGGGTGCTAAAGTAAAATCAGTTGTTACCTACAATTTTGATGATTTGATAGAAAGACAACTCGAAACACAAGCAATTCAACATCATAGTATCTACACTGATAATGATTACATCGACCCTGACGAATTACCTATTTACCATGTTCATGGATTTTTGCCCGAAAACACAGAAGCATATGAATCACTAGATAAGAGCACTCTTGTTTTTTCGGAAGAAGGATATCATTTGATTTACTCCGATTCATATCATTGGTCAAACCTTGTTCAATTATCTAACTTAAGAGATAATCATTGCTTAATGGTTGGCCTATCCATGACTGACCCAAATCTCAGAAGATTATTGGACATCTCTTCCAGAAATGCGGATAAAACAAGACACTTCGCTTTCATGAAGAGGTTAACTATAGAGAGCTTTAGTCATGTAAAAGAAGAACAAGTAATAGATAATTTAGACGGGGCACAAAAGTTTTTAGATAGGCATCATAACCTTAACGAAGAGATAATGAGAGAGCTTGGAGTTTCTATTATTTGGTATACCGATTATGAAGAAATCCCAATTTTATTAAGAGAAATAAGAAAATAACGAGGTACAACAACACCTATACGATAATGCGGGTTGTGGTTTGATCGAAAGGTAAGTGCCTATTTGGTTTTTCGCCAAAGATTTAAATTTAGTATTTTAGAAAATATAAACTTTGGCTAAGTTCTAGATTGAAAACCTGTAACTTTCTACTATCGCACTACGCATAGCTAAACGTTGTGTGTTATATGAAAACATCAGAAGAAAAAGATAAAATAAGAGCGGAATTTTATTCCTCAATTGACAAATCTGAAAATGATTTGGAGAAGAAAATCACCTATATTTCAGCAGGAGCTCTCGCTTTATCCATAACATTTATGGAAAAAATTGTTGACTTGACTTCTGCAGAACACTTTTATCTTTTAATCGTTGGTTGGGTTTTACTTGCTCTGACACTTGCGGTAAATTTAATTTCGACTCTAACATCAAGAAAGTTGACAATGAAGAGTTTGAAAGACTTTGACGATGAAATAGAGGAATCGAAATTGATTAAAAATATTGCTAAAAGGAATAATTTAATAAGTAACTTGGACTTGGCTTCACTGATTAGCTTATTAATCGGAATATTCTTTGTTGTAATTTTTTGTTCAGTAAATTTAGATAATCGAAAAAATAATAATGATATGCCAGGAGGAAACGATAAAATAGAAAAAGGACGGGTAATTCAAACACCAAGACCTAGTACAAGCACTAGTACAAGTGGAAATAATGGAAATAGTGGCGGAAATAGCTCTTCTGGAGGTTCTACTTCAGACAAAAAATAAATACCCTTTGCTGCCACGCGAAATCGGAGATTCGACGTAGTCAATCTCTTCGCGTGGTATCATTTTCACTGGTGCTGTCAGAGCTAGCAATAGCTAATCACAGCTTCTACCTTATCTAATATATTTGAGGCTTTTAAAAGCTCAAAATACTCAGAATTTCCACACATGTTATTTAGAGATATTGTTATAAATGAGGAACGAATTTTAAAGGCTTTGAAGAAATAGACGAATCAATAGGATTAATAATAGTACCTCTTAACATAGTTAGAGTTATTGTAAATTACTATATCTTACACCGTTTGCTTAAAAAAATCAAAGACAAAATAGGATTAATATAATTCAATTTTATAATGGTTGAATAAACTTAAGCTGAAAAATTATTACAATTAATCCAAAAATTAGGGTAACATTTTGCCCTGCTACGAAACATGTAAAATGTGTAGGGCAATTAAGAACGTACGCTTTATCGAAAATACTCGATAAATAACAAATAATTATTTTAAAAAAATTACTTTTACACACCCTTAAATTGAATTTATTATTAAAAATTTAGAAAAAAACCTGCATCCATTCTCTATCATTTTAATTTGAGATTTTACACAAGCATTTTTTAGCTTCTTATAAAGTATTTGTATTAATACAGAGCTTTATGTTTAGAAAAAAATAAATGATAAGGTTAGAAACTAACTTAGTATAAACTCTAATCTTTAGCTTCTTTAAAATCTACTCCTTTTAATAAATTGAAAAATGATCTGGATTGTCTTGTAAAACATTTTCTGAACTAATGAAAAATAAACATGAATAAAAAACTACTTATTTTTATTGCTCTATGTATCATAGGTTTTATGGGAAAAGCTCAGTGCCCTATGCCATACCAAATAGACACCTATAATAAAACAACCAATTCTATAACATTAGGATGGAATTCAGGAAACAATGCATTAACAGGTGATTTTGAAATAGAATATGGCTATAAAAACTTCATACGTGGAACTGGAACTATAATTTATAGTTCAGTGCCGGGTATTGAAATCAGCAATTTAAATTCGAATACACCATATGATTTCTATATAACGAATACCTGTGGAAGTACACCTACTACATCTGATCTTTATCAAGATGCTACACTTGCTGATTACTGTAATGGAGATAAGTTTTTAGATCCTGGTTTTGAAGATAATTATGTAGGCGTTTATTATGAATCTTACAATATTATACCAAACTCTACAAGTCAAAGAGTAATTTTAGATTTTGAAGTGTTTGAATTATCTGCCGATGCTACATTAAAAATATGGGAAAGCAATAACTCCTTTGGAGATCCAATAGCGGTTTTCGATAATAATACCCTCCCTACAGAGTCTATCGTTTCAACAGCAGCCAACGGAGAGCTTTATGCTGTATTTGAATCAACTAATGTAGCAAATAATGCAATGGGATGGGTTGGTAACGTTACTTGTGTAGACAAGCCGCAATGTAACACCCCTAGAAATATCAATGCAACAAATATTACCTATAATACAATTACTCTAGAATGGTTAAAAAGTACAGAAAATAGAACGTTTATAGAATATGGGCCTAAAGATTTTGCAATTGGTACTGGTGAAACAACAGAAACATTTTCAAATACAATAACAATATCTTCTTTAAATGAATTCACTGAATATGATTTTTACTTCACTGAAGAATGCGATAACTTAAGTTTGAGTGATACCAAAAAAAAATCGTTTACCACTAAAGAACGTTGTGAATCAAACATAACATTTGGACATCTTGAGCCTTATGAATTAAATCAAGTAAAAATACATAACGTAAATTTTCAGCTTAATGAAGAGTGGCAAGTGGAATATGGTATAAAAGGCTTTACACTTGGTGAAGGTATGACAGCTAATTATTCTACTACAGATGCTATCATCGGAGACTTGGATAACGATACAGAATATGACTTTTATTTAAGGAACAAGTGTGGTGAACGTTTTGGTGGTTCAATTGGACCTTTTACTACGAAAACAAATGTTGATTACTGTACTGAGGGTAAAATATATGATAGAGGGGGTCAAGATCAAGTTTATACCGATTATCAAAGCGCAACAGATATATACATATATCTAAGTGATAATACCCGAGCTCGATTTGTAATAAATTGGTTAAGGCTTGGTGATTATGAATCTGTAAAGGTATATGATGGTCCAGATTCTAATAGTCCTCTATTAAATTCTTTTGATCGCGACTCTTCTTTTATGGAGTTCGTCTCCTCAGGAAATAGTAGTGTCATATTCATTGATGTAAAAGGTGATAGTTATGGTTACACAGAAACAAAATGGAACATAGACCTTATTTGCGAACCAACTCCTAATTGCGAAGAAGTTACAAATTTTCAAGTTGTAAATTCTAAATTAACCCATGACCAATGTGAATTGAATTGGACTAAAACGTCAAACTTAAATGATAATTACAGTATTGAGTATGGATTAGAAGGATTTGAAAGAGGAACAGGAATCACTGTAGGCACAAATGAAAATTTTATCAACCTGGTTAACCTAAGTAAGTCAACTACATATCAAGCTTATATTACAACTGTATGTGCAGCAGGAGGTCAAGATAATATCTATGTTAAACCACTGACTTTTAAGACAACTCCTAATTATTTTGGAGGAGATAAATTTACTGACGATGGAGGAATCGATAATGATATCCCTGAAAATCAAACGAAAATTACAACCATTTACCCTAGAGCTGATGGAGAAAGAATTCGTATTACTTTTGATTATATTGATCTTATGACCAATTACAATAACAGTTCATTAAAAATATATAGCGGTATTAACACAAATTCTGAAGTCATTGTTCAATTAAGCAATACAAGTGATTTTGAAGACAAAGGTTACTCTTTCTCTTCTGAGGACCCGAATGGAGCTATCACAATTGAATTTATTAGTAATGACTATTATTCAAATTATTATTCAAGAGGTTGGGAAGCTGATATTAATAGTGAGCTAATTCCGGATTGTAGCGAGCCATTTAATATTTCAACCAGTAGATTTACCCATAATGAAATAAATTTAGCTTGGGAGTCAGAAACTGACGTCTCCGAATGGAAAATTGAATATGGACCAAAAAACTTTATTAGGGGGAATGGACTAATAAAAAACACTACTGATAAAACTGTTCTTATCACAGACTTGTCTCCTAGTACTGAATATGATTTCTATATCTCCTCTAAATGTGATAGTGGTAATTACAATGATTATGCACGTGTTTACCAGGAAAAAACAAGGAAAGACTTCTCAAGCGGAGACTTATTAACATCGAATGATGAAGTTACAAAGATATATCCTGATAATGTTAACGAAAGAATTAGAATCGAATTTACAAATTTCAATATTGAACCATATAATCAAAGCCATAGGAAAAGTGAAGTAGTAGTAAATTTCTTAAATGACCGAACTATATACAACTATTACAGTTGTTATGCTTTTAATTATGACTCTAAATTGTATCCTGTAGTTTCTGAAAAAGAAGATGGAACTTTAACTCTTTTTCAAAATATAGATGGATCTTCATATTGGGAAGCAAGAATATTTAGCGAGCCTAAACCCACCTGTGTGACAACAAATGAAAAAGATTTTTTGTTTCAACGCGTAAGTAATACAGAAGTGGAGCTTATTTGGGAAAAAAATGACGAAAACACAACATATAAAGTTGAATATGGTCCTGTTGGTTTTTCTTTAGGGACAGGAATAACCAAAGATTTTGATAGTAATAGGCAATTTTTGGAGTCAGAACTTCGCAGACCTTACCATACATTTAATACTGAAAATGACCTATTTGATGAAAATTTAACTTATTATTCTATCATTCTTGATAATCTGGAAGAAGACACAGAATACGAGTTCTATATCACAGCTATTTGTCCAGATGGTTTTGTTAGCACTTATCCAGTGCCAAAACTAGTCAAAACAACTCCCAATATACTTGATGAAGGCATATACACTACAAGTTCCGCTGGACAATTAAAACAAAGAAAGCATTGGACTATATTAGGGCAACTTGAAAACACAACGATCTGTCCTAACTCAACTGAAGAAAATATAGTTGCAAGATTGAAGAGATTAGATATACCTGAAAATTATTACAATGGAGATCCCTTTACGGTATTTAATAATAATAATACTAAAGATGAAAGTACAATATTATTCTCCTCTTTTTATGAAATTGACTATAATGACAATGAAATTGTTGTAAAAGCGAACAGCGAAAATGGCTGTTTGACATTTAACTTCTCGCACCGAGATAGTCATGGTTTTCTTTACTTTCACGAAACCTTAGAGGAGTGGGATCAAGCTATTAGAAATGATGGTTGGATTGTCGAAATTAGTTCAGAACCAAAATCCATCCTAAGCATAGAAGATATAGATTATAAAAGAGAAATACAGTTGTACCCTAACCCTTCTAAGAATTATTTCTTTATAAAAAGTAATTCGGATTTAAAAATTGAGGAGATTAGTATAAAGGATATTACTGGTAGGAATGTCCAACAATATTTCAATACTAATTTCAATCAAAAACTTGAATTTAACTTACAATCAGGTACCTACTTTGTAGTTATTATAACAGAAAATAAAAAAATGAGTATTGAAAAAATTATTGTGCAATAATTACATATTCCACACATCAAAGTTGCTATCACAGGTAGACAAGTATAACCATGATGCTTTTCTATAACAATTGTAGTAATTTATTACCCTTTGCTGCCGCGCGAAATCGAAGATTCGACGTAGTCAATCTCTTCGCGTGGTATCAATTTCTCTGGTGCTGTCAGAGCTAGCAATAGCTAATCACGGCTTCCACCTTATCAAATGTTTTTGAGGCTTTTAAAAGCTCAAAATACTCAGAATTTCCACACGTGTTGTTTAGAGATATTGTGATCAATGAGGAATGAATTTTAAAGGCTTTGAAGAAATAGTGGGTAGAAAGTATTTATTATGATAAACTTATAAATCCTTTATAAATATAGATATTTGTACCGGTATATACATTCTCACTCTATGGATAATCAAGAAGAAATTGATCAATTTGTTCAGAACTGTTTTATTGGTAAAGTAGATGAAGTTCTTGAATCCCTGGATAAAGGAATAAATCCTAACGTAAAAAGTTCATATGGTCAAACACCTATCATAGCTGCCATCAACGGTGAGAATTTGGAAATAGTAGGTTGCTTGATAACCTGGATGGTAGATCTCAATACAGGAGATTGGACACCACTTCATGAACTATTTGATACAGCAATTGATAGGATGATTCAAAATAATGAAACCGAAGTTTCTTCAACACTCTTGAAAATATTAGAAGAATTATTAAAATCTGGTGCGGATTTAAATAAAAAAAATAAGGACGGGAAAACGCCTTTAGATTCCATTAGGGTGTATGCAAGAACTGAAAAGTCATTTAACCATTTGAAAGACTGTTTTCGAAGTGTGATAAGTGATATAGATGAGAGGATTAAAATGAATTAATCTTTGCCCCACTACACAAAGTTTGATTTTCCTTCGTCAAGCTCAGGACAGGCTCTAATCTTTGATTTCCAGACTTAGCGCTACGATAGCCAGTTAGTGTGAGCCGTCTGTGTTGAACTGCGTTTTTAAAATATGTGTACTTTTATACATATACAATTGTTGGATACAATTAAATCTTACTGAGATAACCCGATAGCGCGGATTTGTAATCCGTATATACTGTTTCACAAAGCCTGACTATCCTTCGTTAAGCTCAGGGCAGGCTTGGATCTTTGATTTCCTGACTTAGCGCTAAGATAGCTAGCTATTATGAGCTGTCTGTGCTGTACTGGATTTTTAAAATATGTGTACTTTTATACCTATACAATTGTTGGATACAATTAAATCTTACTGAGATAACCACAAGCATGAATCGCGAAATAATAGATATACATGATTATACTATTTTATTAGAAGAGGCTTCTACGGATCACCGTATCATTGATTCCTGTTTTTTTGACGAACCTGTGATAGCTATAGCCTTTTATGGTGCAGGGGATGTTGGTCTTACAGTAAAGTTTGATGACAAGACCAAGGAATTCCATCATACTAAAGGCATGGTTTTATCTTTTTATGCTGATGATAAAGTAGCGTTTGAACATAATGTTTCCAGACTAAGATCCCTGCAATGCCTGGTCATCGCAACAACTGTTAAAAATATAGATAAACTACCTTATGGTGAAGGTCAGTTTATGGAACAATTTTTACATCAACTGGTACACCCAAAAGATCATTATGTCGAGGGCCCCTTATTTCATATGAGTCCGGAAATGTTTCTGCTAGTAGAACAATTCTTTACTCATACCTATGAAGGAGAAATTAAAATGATGTTCTATAAAAGCCATATCACAGCCTTACTTTCACATTATTTTGGACAATTGGCTAATCAGCAATCCATAAAAACAAATACGGAACAATTAGAAAAAATTAACCTGGCTCAGGAAATATTAGTATCCAATTTAGAAAATCCACCTTCCCTAACAGAACTTGCTCACAGTATAGGCACCAATACCAATACCTTAAAAATAGAATTCAAAGCAAAATTTGGTGTTCCTGTTTTCAAGTACCTACAAAACGAACGTTTAAAGAAAGCCCACCATTTAATTAAGAATGAGAAAAAAACGATTCAAGAAGCTGCCTGGGCCGTGGGGTATGATAGCTTAGGTTCTTTCTCTAACGCTTTTGAAAAAAAGTTTGGCTATAGACCTAGTCAGGTATAATATTCCTTTCGAATAAATCATACTTCTTTTTGAATAAGTTGCTGGTTCAAAGCTACTTTAACTTTGTATCATACTTAAAAATTAAAAATTATGAAATCAAACATTTTAGTTATCGGAGGAACCGGTAAAACCGGTCGCAGAGTAGCAGAAAATTTGACACAAACAGGGCATAACGTACGTGTTGTAGGTAGAAAAACTGATCCGGCCTTTGATTGGGAAAACCCGGAAACGTATGAGGACGCTTTAAAAGGCATGGACAGAGCCTATATTGTCTATTATCCTGATTTGGCTGTTCCTGGCGCTAGGGATGCCATTAAAGCACTTACAGAAAAAGCGTTAGAAGCTGGTTTGGAAAAAGTAGTACTGCTTTCAGGTAAAGGAGAAAGTGAGGCTGAAGCTTGTGAGGACATCGTTGCCAATTCGGGCTTAAATTATACGTTGGTCAGAGCGTCCTGGTTTAATCAAAATTTTAGTGAAGGAGCATTTTTGGATTTCGTATTGGGTGGTACGGTGGCACTCCCCATGCCTGAAGCTGAAATTCCATTTGTGGATGCAGATGACATTGCAGATGTTGTATCCAAAGTACTAATTGATGATTCCTATAATGGACAAACTATAACGGTTACCGGGCCTCAAAAAAGAACTTTTAATGAGGTGGTGAAAATAATGGCTGATGCTGCTCAAAGACCAATTCAATTTGTACCTATTTCCATTGACGAGTTCAAAGATGGAATGCGAAAGGCAGGATTACCAGATTCTTATGTATGGTTATTTGGGTATTTATTTCAGGAGGTATTAGGAAACCCTGATAACCAGAAGGTTTCTAATGATGTGGCTAAAGTGTTGGGTAGACCTGCTAAAGATTTTGAAACCTATGCTAAACAAACAGCTGCTACCAGAATTTGGGATGTAGCCATAGCCCAAACCAACTAACCAATTAAAAGGCTCCGACTACATATATCTGGTTTTCGGAGCCTTAAGTATATAGTGTTTTGTAGCTAAAATCAGAAAGTAATGCTAATTTCTATCCTCTGATCAAACTAAAGATGTGTATTTTTATAGAGATACAATTGTTAGCATGAATTACAACCATAAAACATTTAAACCGGTTTCTAATACGGATAACGGAGAAACCTCAGAGGACACTATCTTTAAATATAAACAAGAGGGTAATATACTGACTGCAGTGTATAGTGGTGGTAAAATCAAGAAAGGACATTTAATCGGATTGGTGGACGACAAGGGTAACATTGAAATGCGTTACCACCAGGTAAATGATCAGGGACAATTGATGACCGGTATCTGTTTTTCAACACCAGAGATTTTAGCAAATGGCAAAATTCGACTTCACGAAACCTGGGAATGGACTTCCGGAGATAAATCAAAAGGGAAATCGATATTGGAGGAGTGTTAAAATACTGTCACTAAGCATAATCAGAGATTTGACGCGGTTAATCGCTCACTCTTTCCCTCTTGTCCTGAAATAAACTGACACTAATACATAAGAAGCAACACGGGATGTTATTTTTACGTATCTGTATACTTAATTAGATGATGAACAAAGTATTAAAATATAGCCTGCTGATTTTTGGAATAGTGATTATAGTCCTTTTAGCATTAATTACATTTGGGCTCTATACTATGGAAATCGAAGATCATTATGGTGATTATCAAGAACTTTTTTACCAGGCAAAAGATGCGGATATTATCATCAATGAAGCTACATCTCAATTTGGAATCATAGATAAAAACTGGAAGCGATTGAACATTTGGACAAAAGAGAAAGATACAACGGATGTATACTTTTTTGTCAGTAAGCAAAGTAATGATTCAAATATAAAGATATACCGCCCAATAGCAGAGCTTGAAGGACTCAGACAAATGGAGTTTGATGCTATAAAACAATTGATTACAGAAAAGAAACTTAAGTTAATACTGGAGTATCAAAAGGAATAAATAAGTACCAGGTAACAACTGTCGCTAAACAAACATATCATCTGATAAATCGTACATATGAAGATAAACGAATTGATAACATTTTTTGAAAATGATTTAAACAGTGTCATCGCTGAATTGGAGTTGTATACCAATGAAGAGAATATATGGCGAATAGAAAAGAACATTGCTAATTCAGCAGGAAATTTAAGCCTGCATCTCATTGGTAATTTACATACGTTTATTGGTAAGGAAATTGGAAAAACAGACTATATCAGGAATAGGGAGCTTGAGTTTTCTCAAAAGAATATTCCCAGAACTAACTTGATACACGATCTAAATGACACTATAGCAATGGTAAAGAAATCTTTGCTTTCTATTACTGAGGAAGACTTGAAAAAGGATTACCCCTTGATGAAGTTTACAAAAGTAGAAACGGTTGAATATTTACTCGTGCATCTCATAAAACACTTGGCGTATCATCTGGGACAAATTAATTATCATAGACGCTTAATAGACGAGTAAAAACCATTAATCAAAATAGCTACCTCAAGTACATACACGGTGGATGAACTTAATATCATAAGAGCATATTACAAACCGATTCAACCCACAGTTTCGGTTAGACATCCTGAAATATCCTATCAGGAAGTTCAACCCAATACTAAAATTGAAAATTATGTGTATTGTTTTTGGCAGCTAAAAACCAGGCAACCGCTACAACAGGATTATTACTATAGAGTGGTTTCTGATGGTTGTATTGACATTTTTTTTGACCACAAAAACCCTAGAGATAATTTTGTGATGGGATTCTGCCGAAAGTATACGCAATTTCCAATAGGGAAGGAGTTTGATTTCATTGGTATTCGGTTTTTACCTTCAGCATTCACCATGCTGTATGGAATAGATGCAAAAACCTTAAGCGATCAATCCCAGGAACTCCACAATATCTTACCTGATTTTTCAGATTGGATTAATACAACAATCAACCCTTCTGATTCCTTTGATACCATCGTAAAAGCTCTGAACGAGAAGCTCACTATATATTCAAAAAATCAAACCGTATCCTGTGACCAACGATTTTTAAAAGCACTACAGCTGATTTTTCAAAACAATGGGTACCTAGACACTGAAAAAGATTTGGATATTGGGATATCTCCTCGACAACTACGTAGAATTTTTAATTTCTATATCGGTACTACAGCCAAAACATTTAGCAATGTTGTGCGCTTTCAGCACATTTTGAACACCAGTCCTTCAAAGCAGACTCTTAAAGATAGTAAGCCATATTTTGACGTTGGTTTTTTTGATCAGGCTCATTTTATCAAAACGTTTAAAACGTTTTATGGTGTAACACCTTCTGAGGCATTCGATTAAGTTTGTCCGATTTTTACAATCGGCCAATTCAATCTCCATCTACATTTGTTCTCATACAAAAACATAAAATGAAAGCATTACTCTTCACCTCATTTGTTTTACTATTTGGAATCTCAAATGCACAAAAAAAGATGGATATGAAATTAAACGCAGGTATCATAACCGAAAAATTACAGGAAACCAAAAGGTTTTACACAGAAGTTTTAGACTTTGGTGTACGTTTTGAAAATGAATTTTATTTACTGCTTCACACACCTAATCATTCCGCAGACATTAGCTTCTTGTTACCTAATCACCCGAGTCAAAAGCCTATTTTCCAGTCCGCATTTAATGGAAAAGGAGTTTATCTGACTATTGAAGTGGCAAACGTAGATGAAGTTTATAAAGAGCTAAAGGAAAAGGGGGTTGCGATAGAAATAGAGATTAGAGACGAACCCTGGGGAGACAGACATTTTACTATCAAGGATCCTAACGGAATAGGGATTGATATTGTAACCTATACGAAGCCTGATG
>NZVW01000080.1 GCA_002697475.1 Aquimarina sp.
GAAGTAAAACCATATATTGAAAAGGCCAAAAAAAATAATGCTGCTATTAAGTATATTTTTGAAACGCATTTTCACGCTGATTTTGTCAGTGGTCACGTTACGTTATCTAAAGAAACCGGAGCGCCAATTATATTTGGCCCCTTAGCTAATCCTAGTTTTGATGCTATTATAGCTAAGGATGGTCAGGAATTTAAGTTGGGAAATGCTACCATAATAGCTTTACACACTCCTGGACATACTATGGAGAGTACAACCTATTTATTAAGAGATAAAAACGGAAAGGATTACGCAATTTTTAGCGGAGATACTTTATTTCTAGGAGATGTGGGTAGACCTGATCTGGCACAGAAAGCTGCAAGTATGACGCAAGAGGAATTAGCAGAGACCTTATATGATAGTTTAAGAAATAAAATAATGCCGTTAGCTGATGACGTTATTGTATATCCCGCACACGGAGCAGGATCTGCTTGTGGTAAAAATATGATGAAAGAGACAGTGGATACCTTAGGCAATCAAAAGAAGATGAATTATGCGTTGCGATCGGATATGACTAAGGAAGAATTTGTAAAAGAAGTTACCGACGGACTGTTACCTCCGCCTCAATATTTTCCTTTGAACGTAAAGATGAATAAAGAGGGCTATGATGATATCGATGAGGTGTTAGAAAGAGGCACACAGGCTTTATCTCCTAATGCGTTTGAAGCTGCAGCTAATGAAACCGGAGCTATTGTGTTAGATGTTCGTAATCAGGCAGAGTTTGCTAAAGGCCACGTTCCCAGATCTATTTTTATAGGATTAGATGGAAGCTTTGCTCCCTGGGTAGGAGCGCTAATAGCAGATGTAAAACAACCTGTTTTATTAGTAGCTCCAGAGGGTAGAGTGGAAGAGGCTGTTACCCGACTAAGCCGTGTAGGATTTGACCAGACTCTTGGATTCTTAAAAGGAGGATTTGAAGCGTGGAAACAAGCAGGTAAAGACTATGATACCGTAGACAGTATATCTGCAGATACATTTAAAGAACAACTAGAGAGTGATTCCTCTACACCTGTGTTTGACGTTAGAAAAGAAGGAGAGTATGTATCAGAACATATTGCGGATGCTAAAAATACACCATTAGATTTTCTAAATGAGTATTTGGCAGAATTTCCGGAAAAGGAAACGTTTTATGTACATTGTGCGGGTGGTTATAGAAGTATGATTGCTGCTTCGATTCTAAAGAGCAGAGGGATTCATAATCTAATCGACGTAGCTGGTGGGTTTAAAGCCATTAAAGAAGCGGATATACCAGTGACCAATTATGTATGTCCTTCGACATTAAAATAAAATTATGTTTTTGATAATTAGATAAAGTCCGCTGAATGCGGACTTTTTTTTATAAAATCACATTAAACCTCTTTCTCTATTAAGAATCTCTTTTGCAGAAAAGACTTTCTTACCTTTCTCAAAATTGATAATTAAAGAACAACAGTAATCTGGGTTACTTCAAAACAAATCAAAAGTACTTATCTTATGGATCTAAAAAACATTGGATTATGAAAACTTTAGGGCTTATAGGTGGCACTTCCTGGCACGCCACGGTAGAATATTATCGATTAATCAACACCTTAGTGTCTCAAAAGATTGGTGCACAGGCTAATCCTGAGCTTTTACTATATAGTATTAACGTAGAGGTGATGCGTAGAGGAGACGAAGATGAAATTAATGCTAAATACTTAGAAGTGTCAAAAACGCTGCAAAATGCAGGTGCTAAAGGTATCGTTATCTGTGCCAATACACCACATATGGTGTATGATGATGTACAACCTAAAATTGACATCCCAATATTGCATATCGCTACAGCCACAGGTAAAGAGGCCAAATTAAAAGGATTGAAAAAATTAGGATTACTGGGCACTAAACCAACAATGCAGGGAGATTTTATATCCAAAATACTAGCAGAGGTTTTTGCTATAGAAACTTTAGTACCAGAGGATATAGAACGATGTCATAGCTATATTGCGGATGAATTAACGCAAGGCAAATTTACTGATGAAGCAAAGCATTTTTATCATACACAAATAGAGCTATTAAAGGAAAAAGGAGCAGATGGAATTATTTTGGGCTGTACAGAATTGCCAATGTTGATGGAAAATGAAGAAGCCGCACTCCCGATGCTTTCGACCACCTATTTACATGCACAGATGGCTGTTGATTTTATTTTGGGTAAGAAAGTTTAATTTTTTTCAATCAGTTTAAATCAAAGTTGAATTTTGCATAACTATAGATGGGCTTTGCAAGACTGCAGATGGACCTTGTACGACCTCCGATGGTCATTGTACAACTAAAGGAGGTCATTGTTTAACCGTAGATGGACTTTGCACGACTGGAGATAGACTTTGCATAAGTTTCGATGGTCATTGTATGACCGGACATACTCATTGTTTGACTGCAGATGAGGATTGTATAAGGTGAGATGGTTATTGTATAGATTCAATTGTACATTTCACAAATTAATGAACAGTCTCAAACACTGTTACGTAAAATATTGATATATTCATTTTTATTTAAATGAATATCAAATGTATTTTTCATTGACTCTTATAAGAAACTGCGTTTATCTTATTTTAATTGCATTACCTTCTTTTGGATCATTTGCTCAAGAAGAAAATCCTGATGAAAAATTCAAATTGTTTGATTGGTATACCGAATTCAACTGGTTTGACGATGATCTATTGGTGCTGAAACCTATAGAAAAGTATAAAGAAATTACTAGCTGGAATGATTTAACTCCTGAGCAAAAGAAAATCACAATAAATAAAGCCATAAATGATATGTGGTCGGAAAGAATTAGTTTTGATTCTAAAGGTAGGTTGAACTATAAAGAAAATACTTTCTGTGGTAGTTCTAGCTACAGAATTCTGAATAATCTAATCATTGAGGATGATAGAGTATTTGTAGAGTATAGTATACAATTAGACGATGAAAAGAAAGTTATCGATTTTCAGAAATGGTTTACTATCATGGAGTGGACTGATGATAGAATTTTATTAGTAAATCAGGCGGAAAGCAGTAAATAGAACATTTTTGTTTTAAATTAATTTGTGTAACTCTTAATCTTCATATCTAAATAATAAACTTTTATATACTTTCCCTAAGTGTTTTACAAAGTCAGAGATATAGAAATTAACTTTAAAGAAAATGAAATTCATTTTCCTAAAGGCTATTACTTTAAGCAGAGCCCTGTTCATCATCAAAAAGTGATCAGTGCATCTGAGATCAATGAGGTCAATTTAAATACATTCCCTCCTTCACTTGTATATAGGCATAACGAAATTATATTTCTTGACAGAGAACGGAAAGAAAAGCTCCAGGTATTTGCAGAACAGCATAAAATCCCATTGGCAGATCGCTTTGATATCTGGGAACATATAAATGAAGTTTTTTTAGATACAGAATTTGAAGACTATCAAAAGCAAAATACACTAAGATTACTATATCATAACGGATTAACGTTTGAAGAAGTCAAATCCATACGCAAAAAAGTGTCGAAAACTATGAGTCTAAATTTAATTATACCTATTTGGGAATGGGCATACTTAGGACTGTTCGATTACCTAAGTTGGACTTTTTTGACGAAAAAGAAATACTGGTGGGCTATGGATATTGGTATGCGGAATTATAAAACTCCTAAATCTTAAATTACCTGGCAGTACGATCTTTCTTAAACCCATGAGCAACCTGACCCATAAAACCTTTGGGAATATGTTCATCTCCGGGAAAACCAATTTCAACAGTTCCGCTATCTTCCGGGATATAGTTAGTTTTAAAAATATAGTCCCAAATACTTAAGCTAATTCCAAAATTAACCCCATAAGAACCTGTCGGTAAGGTATAGGCGTGATGATATAAATGCATCACCGGATTATTAAAGATATATTTTAAAGGTCCCCATGTGATTTTTACATTGGCGTGGTTTAAATGACCTATGGTAATGGCTATAAAATGTACGATATAAGCCTGCTCCGGTTCAAAACCTCCTAACACCATAACACCAAGGGTTTTTAGAGGTTTATAAAAAATATTTTCCATCCAGTGATAACGCAGATGTGCTGCAAACCCCATTTCTTTTACGCTATGGTGTATCTGATGGTATTTCCAAAGTGCAGGATATCTATGTAATAATACATGAGTAAACCACTGTACAAAATCTAAAACAATGAAAAATATGAGTAATTGTAACCACATCGGCCAATCAGAAGTGTCTACTATGGCAAGAGAAGTTGTCTTTATACCGATATCGGTAAAAAATAGTTCTAATAATTTATAAAAACCACTGATAACAATAGCAAAGACAAAAAAATTGAAGAACATATATAAGGCATCAAGCCAAAAATCCTTTCTGAAAACAGATTGATTTTTACGCCACGGAAAAGCAATTTCTAATCCCCAAACTAGTAGGGATATCACAATAAGTCCCCAAAAATAGTTGTGATACCAGCTTACCTGAAACAAAATAGATTTCCAGGTATAATTGATAGTTCCCAGTAATGCGCTGATAAAACCTTCCAGATAATACTCCATAAATCGTCTACATCAATAACTAGGACGAAAATACTATTTTTTTATGCATATCAATGTAACCTAAGTTACCTTGCCAAACTTATTATTTAGTCAGATAGATTTTGGAAACTCTTCCTTATTGAACAAAAATCCTTTTACTAAAAAATAAAATAGAAATTATTCAGGGACACGTTTTATAACAGTAAGTTTATAAAAATAAAGCAACTCTTTTTTTCAAATTTATGAGGATTAAGTAACTTTTGTTACCTGGTTTTTGCGTTTTGTACCGTATCTTTGAGGAACAAATTTCTCTTCTATGGATACAGAAATTCTCGCCAGAATCCAATTTGCTTTTACTGTTGCTTTTCATTATATCTATCCGCCTTTAAGTATTGGTTTAGGTTTACTTATGGTCATTTTTGAAAGTATTTATGTACGGACTAAAAAGAAAGAGTATCACATTTTAGCTAAATTTTGGACAAAGATATTCGCCCTTACCTTTGGAATAGGAGTAGTAACGGGTATAGTTATGGAGTTTGAGTTTGGTACCAATTGGGCAGTGTATAGTCGTTATGTAGGTGATGTATTTGGTAGTGCATTAGCGGCAGAAGGTATTTTTGCCTTTGCATTGGAGAGTGGTTTCCTTGGAGTGCTTCTCTTTGGTTGGAATAGAGTAAAACCTTGGGTACATCTGGTCGCAACCATTGGTGTATTTTTAGGTTCTATGTTTTCTGCGATTTGGATTGTCGTAGCCAATAGCTGGCAACAAACCCCAGCGGGCTATCATATTGTAGGAGAAGGAATGAATGCCAGAGCAGAGATTACAGACTTTTGGGCTATGGTATTTAATCCCTCAAGTGTGGATAGGTTAAACCATGTATGGTTAGGTGCTTTTTTAGCGGGTGCTTTTTTAGTACTTAGTGTACATGCCTATTATTTGGTTAAAGGACGGTATGTTGAAATATCTAAAAAAGCATTTAAGATAGCACTAGTAGTAGCCACGATTTTTTCCTTGGGTCAATTAGCCTCAGGACATAGTTCTGCAGAAGGTGTGTCAAAAAATCAACCGGCTAAGTTGGCTGCTATGGAAGGTCATTTTGATAAAAATGCTCCTGCGGATATGTATCTTATGGGATGGGTGGATAAGAAGGAGGAGCGTGTGACCGGAATTAAAATTCCAGGCGGGCTTTCCTTTTTGATGCACTATGATTTTGATGCTCCGGTTACTGGTCTGTCGGCTTTTCCGATAGATGAACGACCTGGTCAGGTTAATGCTGTTTTTCAGTTTTATCATATTATGGTGGCGATTGGAATGACGCTTATCCTATTAACTTGTTTGGCAGTATTCTTTTGGTTTAGAAAGTCCTTATTTGATAAAAAATGGTTGCTTTGGGTATTTGTGTTCGCTGCAATTTTACCTCAGATAGCTAATCAAGTGGGGTGGTTCACCGCAGAGATGGGTAGGCAACCCTGGGTGGTATATGGTTTATTAAGAACCTCTGAAGCCTTTTCTCAGGCAGTAACCGATAATCAGATTCTATTCTCATTAATTCTTTTTTTAATCGTTTATACGCTGTTGTTTTTGCTTTTTGTATATCTACTCAACAAAAAAATCAAACACGGGCCGTATGATGAATCAGAGGATGATGACCGACCCTTGACTAAAGAGATCGCCGAAGTAATAACAGGAAATGCATAAATTATGGAAACATTTTTAGGAATAGATTATCCCACCTGGTGGTTTTTAGTTGTCGGAGGTTTGTTTTCAGGGTATGCTATATTAGATGGTTTTGATTTTGGGGCTGGAGCGTGGCATTTATTTTTTAAAACTGGTTATGAAAGACGTATAGCTCTTAATGCTGTAGGTCCTGTATGGGACGGTAATGAAGTATGGTTAGTTATTGGTGGGGGAGCATTATTTGCAGGCTTCCCGCTAATGTATGCCACTTTTTTCTCTTCGCTGTATATTCCGTTTATGTTATTTCTGGTATTCATTATTTTTAGAGCAATAGCTATTGAGTTCAGAGGTAAAGAAGAGATGAAATGGTGGAGAAGGACCTGGGATATTTGCTATAGTATTTCCAGTATTATGCTAGCATTTTTACTGGGTGTCGTTTTAGGAAATGTATTGCAGGGCATAGCTATTGGCGAAAATTATTTATATCAGGAAACCGGCTTTTTTGAATTTCTTAATCCTTATTCGCTGATGACGGGATTAACTACGTTAACCCTGTTTATGGCTCATGGAGCTATCTATTTATTGCTTAAAACCGAAGGGAGAATGTTTGCCAAACTTACCTTACTACTTAAAAAAGGGATGATCTTTTTTATGGTGAGTTTTGGTATTACTACATTATATACTTTGTTATATATTCCTCATTTATCGGATGATTTTAAGCAGAGTCCGGAGTTATTTATTATTCCTGTTTTGACCTTTCTTAGTATTGCTAACGTACCCAGATTAGCCAATAAGAAACGATTCAGAATTGCTTTTTTCTTTTCTTCATTGACCATTGCTTTACTTTTAGTGCTTGTGGCGGTAGAATTATACCCTAATCTTTTAATGTCTTCGATTGATCCTGAATATCATATTAATATATACAACTCAGCATCTTCAACAAAGTCACTCAAGATAATGATGACATTTGTAGCGATAGGTGGCCCTCTTGTATTAGGCTATACTGTGTTCGTATATCGAACGTTTAAAGGAAAAGTAAGGTTAGATGAAACAAGTTATTAAAGGCATAACCTACTTTTAGTACTTAAGTAACTTTAGTTACAGACTTCACTGGTTCTTGAGTATATCTTTGCTCAAAAAGAAATTAATGAATTGGATTATGGAACCTTGGCCCTGGTATATATCAGGACCTATGATTGCTTTAGTAATGTTTTTACTTATTATAGTTGGTAAGAACTTTGGGATGTCTTCTAATCTCAGAACCTTGTGTACCATCTGCGGTGCAGGAAGATCAGCTAATTTTTTCAGATTTGATTGGAAATCACAACAGTGGAATCTAATTGTAGTTTTAGGAGCTGTCATTGGCGGTTTTATAGCGTCAAATTTTTTAACCGAAAATGATGCTGTGGATATTCATCCGAAGGTAGTAAATGAATTATATGAATATGGTTTCAAAGATGCCGGAGAAGCGTATTTGCCATCAGAACTATTTCAGAATAATGTCTTCACTGACTTCAAAAATTTATCATTATTAATACTAGGTGGTTTCTTAGTTGGTTTTGGCGCAAGATATGCAGGAGGGTGTACTTCCGGACACGCCATTAGCGGCTTAAGCAATTTGCAACTACCATCCTTAATTGCTGTAATTGGTTTTTTTGTGGGAGGGTTAATAATGATCCACCTTGTATTTCCTTTAATATTTTAAACATATGAGAGTAATAATTTATTTAGCGATAGGTGTCATTTTTGGAATTACGATGTTTAAGTCTGAAGCGGCTTCGTGGTTTAGAATCTATGAAATGTTTCAGTTTAAGTCCTTTCATATGTATGGTATAATAGGTTCTGCTTTATTTATGGGAGTCTTAATCACTCAGATTATAAAACGTTTTAATGTAAAATCTATCTATGGTGAACGTATTTTATTCCCTTCAAAAGAGAAGAGTTTTAGCAGATATATGTTTGGAGGTGTTCTTTTTGGTTTAGGCTGGGCATTAGCAGGAGCTTGTCCGGGACCTATGTTTACACTTGCAGGAGCAGGTTATCTTCCTATACTTATAGTAATAGTTGCCGCTATATTGGGTACATTCGTATACGGTTTATTAAAGGATAAACTCCCTCATTAAATTGTCATTTAAAGTTTAAAGGAAAGGTTCCTATATCAATACTCCACACTACGGGTAAAATAAAATACACAATAAGTGTTGCTACTGCTATAGATATTAAATTCATGAGTAGTCCCGCTTTGACCATTTCTTTTATCGTAATCATTCCTGACCCAAACACAACAGCATTGGGAGGTGTCGCTACAGGAAGCATAAAGGCGCAAGAGGCTGCTATTGTGGCTCCAATCATCAATAGATAAGGGTGTACGTCAATGGATAACGCCAATGCCGCTAAAACGGGCATAAGCATAGCGGCTGTGGCCACATTGGAGGTGATTTCAGTAAGAAAATTAACTACGGCTATGATCCCTAAAAGCATAAGGATAACCGGAAACGTATTGAAAAGCACTAGTTGATTACCAATCCATTCTGCCAATCCCGAAGATTTAAAGCCTTCTGCCAGAGCTAATCCACCACCAAATAATAATAGAATACCCCAAGGAATACCTTCAGCTGTTTTCCAGCTTATTATTCCCGTTTTTCCTTTACCTGATGGTATAAGAAATAATAATATTACTCCTATGATAGCTATAATAGTATCGTTAATTCCGGGAAGAAGATTTTTTAGTAAAAAAGAGCTGCTGATCCAGCAAAAGGCTATGAAAATGAACACCGAAGCTACGGCCTTTTCTTCATATGTTATTTTATCTAAATCATTGAGTTGAGCTCTAAGGAGTGATTTACCACCGGGGATTTTATATACATCTTCAGAAGACTGGAGTTTGACAAGATAGAGCCATCCTATTACTATCATAATAATCGAAAATGGTAATCCTATGAACATCCAATCGGTGAAATTAATACTTTGTCCATAGAGTTCTTCAGCTATGCCAACAAATATGATATTCGTAGGGGTTCCAATAATGGTTGCAATACCTCCTATAGAACTTCCGTATGCAATAGCAAGCATAAGGGATTTACCCATCTTGTTTCTTTGCTTTTTTGGTATTTCTAAGCTGGAGACAATGGCTAAGCCTATGGGTAACATCATAACTGCAGTAGCGGTATTAGAAATCCACATACTAAGAAATGCTGTTGCGATCATAAAACCAAGAATAACATATTTCCAATTCGTTCCTATGCGATAGATAATGTGTAAGGCAATTCGTTTGTGCAATTTTGTTTTCTCTATCGCTGCAGCAAGTATAAAGCCACCCAAAAATAGAAAAACCATTTGGTGAGCATATGCTGATGAGGTTTCCTTAGCTGATAATACCCCTGTAAGAGGGAACAATATCAAGGGTAGCAGGGCAGTAGCAGATATGGGTATAGCTTCTGTTATCCACCATACAGCAATCCAGGTTGCTATAGCTAAAGTTGCAATACCTGAAGCACTTAACCCGCTAGGTTTAGCAAACAGAAGTATCACTACAAACAATACCGGCCCAGTGATTAGGCCCAAGGTTTTTAGTTTCATAACTGATTAGTGAGCAATAAATATAGTTTTCTTTAGGCTAAAGTTTTCTAAGATTTTCACTTTATTCATTTATGTTGGTCCATTATATTAGTCAAAAGATATGTATAAAAAATAAAAAAGGGTATAGATAAAATCTACACCCTTTTTTATTCTTCATTGAATATATTACCCTTTTGAGGCATTTTTCATATTTTCTTTTACGATATCATAGAAACCATCAAATTCTGGATCTATAATAATTCTGGTAACTGTTTCGATACTTTCAGAGCCGTATTCACTTTTAGCCACAACCTCTATCTTCTTTGGGTCTACTTTAAAGTCTTTTTGTAGTGCTCTTGCTATAGCCGCAGCCTGTAAAGCGCTTAAATCCCAATTGTCTGAAAGGGGTTTGTCAAATTTTAGCGCATTGCTGTTACCCTCAATAATTACTTTTAGATTTGGTTTGTCATTAAGTACTCCGGCAATTCTACCCAGGACACCCTTTGCTTTATCATCTAATTTAAAACTCTTATCAGCATCACCAAAAAGTTGTGCATTAGGGATGACCATATATACAATTCCTTTTTTTACGGTAATGTTAGCTTCTCCACCAACTTTATTTTTGAATAAAGTCAATACTGCTAAGTTGATTGAATCTTTCTTAGTAATTTCATCATTGATAGTATTCAATTGTTTGTCTTTTTCCTGAATACTTTTTAATGATTTTTCAAGGTTCTCCGCTTTCTTCTTTGACAACTCAGTGAAGCTACCCATATTAGCAAGTAAAGACTCATTGGTGTCTTTCAAGTCCTTCACCTGAGTTTCCATAGACTTTACTTTTGATTCTGCAACAGAAATTTCTTTTGTTGCCTGAGCAAGATCATTTTTTGTTGATCTTAATTCGTTTCTAAGTTTATCAATCTCATCCAGTAAATCTTTTTTCTTCTGAGCTTGAATTGTGGTTACTGTTAATACTAAAGCAGTTAATA
>NZVW01000081.1 GCA_002697475.1 Aquimarina sp.
CAGATCTGACCCGTAGCCAGGTACCAGTTGACCATTTCTTCAAATCCCGGACGTACAGTAACTACAACTCTTGCCATACCACTTTGTAAAAAGGCTTTAAACAACAGGTCGTCATTTTCTAGGGTATAACGGCTGGCCCAGTTTTCTTTAGTTCCCCAGTAGAATGGATAGAACTGGTAGTTCATAATATCCCACTCAAACGCCTGCTCAAAGAATTTAACCTTGGCTGCGTAAGAATCCAGTGAAGTACTGGTTGTATTGGCTCTGATACTTTTAATATCTTCTCTGTCTGACAGAAAATCCAATCCCAGATTTTCGTTCCCTAATAAATACGTGATACAGTTTTTGCGTAATACAGTCTTTTCAATCTGACGGTAGAATAATGGGTTTGTCTTTAGGGCTTCTTTCTGAACTGACTTCTGTGCATTTGCCTTTTCTTCATATACTGCCAATTTTTCTTCATAAGCATCAATGATAGCATTAAAAGCTTCAATCTTCCACTGCTGATCAGCACTATCTGTAATTACACAGCGTGCTACTACATTCACCCTGATCCCTCCTACATCCGAACCAATGACTGATACAGCCAACTCATTTTCTACACCATTAAGTGTAAATGTTCTTTTCTCATCCCATTTAAAACCGGATTTAGTAAAACTTTTATCCCCTACCGCGATAGTAGCATAACTTTGTTCAATCCTATTCGGTATAAAGGTATATCCGGCATCTATATATGCAGTTACAGCTTTATATCCTTCAGGGATCTGCATACTAAAATTACTGGCTCCCGGATAATTATGAGCACTAACATAGCTAGTCCCTGTAACACTAAAGGAATCTGAAACCTTTAATTCCCTGGCCTTACTTTGAATAGGAACATTATACACTCCACTCCAGTGTGCCAGTGCATTGTCTGTTATGTCCTTATAACTTCTCATTCTAAATGAACCTGAAGCTGTTCTGGGATCCACCGGACGTACTAAAACTTCCTCATCATTTTCTCCCTTGAATTGTACTGCAAGATCGTGGAATGCTGCAGGCTCCGGAACCATAAACTCGTACATCAAACGTTTACCATAGTTAAGGATACGATTATTGTAGATTTTATCAATCCATCTGTATACTCCGGATACATGCTTGTCTCCTTTTCTGTTATCAAATCCGTGAGAGCTGTTTTCCTCATACTCTTCAATTACCTTGGTAACACGCTCTTCTCTGACCTTTTGTACCACTCTGTCCAGCGCACGTTCCGTCAGCTCTTTAGCTTCGCTAATCGCCTGTATGTTAGACTCCTCCTTACTGGTATTGTTAGCATAACTGGCATTAGCACTTAGACCAAATCCCTGATTGTTATACGACACACCTGTAGAAGCGGCAATAGACTGATCCTGTGCCATTATAGAGGCAATCTCCTGATTCATCTCAAATCTTCCGGTAGATACAGACTCTGTCAATCGCTCAGACTCCTGTTCTCTGGAGCTGGTTAAGGTATCTTCCTGTCTGCGGAGTCTTCTGGTCGATTTTTCCTTGTACTCTCTGGCCATCACATTTTCGATATGCGAAACCTCTCCCGGCACATAACAACATACTTCCTGCTCTACCTTGCGGTAATCTGCGATACCCAGACGCTGAATCCCAAATCCTGTAGGTGCCTCGAATTCATCCGGAGTTTCCTCGCTACCGGAGATTAGACTTAATGTACCGCTGTGGGTTTGATTGACATCAAATCCTGTAATATTAAAGCTGTATTTAGCTCCGTTAGCAAAGGTGATCTCACCATTAAATCCTGAAGTCGCTTTATCTATGACAACACCATTGTATAAACTCAGGTTGATACGATTATCAAACTTAGACTGTCTAAAAGTACCATTGGTATTATTAGTAGTGTCTGCAAAATTTAAGTGATAGATCATACTGGATACGTCATAGCTGGCATCCGGCAATGAAATCGTTAAGATGATGGTGTAGGTATCCGAGCCTACAAGACTTATTGATCTGCACGTAAATCCAAACGGATTAGCAGAAGAAGCACTTTTGACCTGTAAGGTGGTACCCAATACATTAACCTGCTTGGTTCCCAGATCGGTATAGTCCCCGATAGTTTTCAGGTTTTTATCAATATCCTTCTGAATCAGCTGTCTTGCTTCATCCAGCGTATCGATAAGCGCACTATTTTTTAAGGTATCCAGATAAGAGACGGTAGTCGCACTCAATAAGTTCACTACATTAGTATCCTCCAGCTCATTATTAGGGGTAAAATCATACTCCGGCAACACCAGATTTTCATATTCCTTAACCACTTTAGTCTCTCCGGTATCCGGGTCTGTGACCACTCTCTCCACCACAGTTGCATTGTCATACGCTAGCTTTACTGCAGCGTCATATGTTTTTTGATACGCTTCCTGTGCCTTTTGAGTTTCTCTCAGGTAAATTTGTTCTGCATACTCCAGCTCATTTAAAACCGTAGCTAACTGCTCATTTTGCTCCAGTGCCACTGCAATATCCGTTTCCTTAATCACTGCACTCTGTGCCAGTGACTTCTGTACGATAGTTGTGGTTTCATCTGCTTTTATGAAAATATCCTTATCCACAACCACTCTGGATTGTGCCAACGCTCTGTAGGATGCGTCGCTACGCTCTCTGAGCTGATATTCCTTAAGGAAAAAATCCGCAACAATATAGGATAGCAATAGATCCCTGACATAAGGTGAACCATGGGTCAGGATATTATGATGTAGATCATCCCAAATATTAAATAACTGAGAAGGTGTCACTGAATCTCCTCCTAATGGGATTACCTTTTGATCCACCTCATCAGCAGTTAATGTTTTACGGTTTGCTGTTAACCATTTTGCAAAATCTGCAAAACCGGTAAAAATAGCCTTAAGGTCATCCAGTTTTGGATACGCCAGTTGGTAAGCATCAACCGCCGTATTTATGGCAGCTATTTTGTCCTCTGTAGTACCAGCGGTCTTAGAAGCATACAAAATCGTACTGTCCACCGGATCTGACGGATATGCTACATACCCCTCAGATTTTTTCTGATCGTCAATCAGTTCTGCAGTACGCAAGGTGACAAACCGGTATAAAGTGTTTTTAATGTTTTGACTCATTTTTAGTCTTTTAAAATGTTATAAATTGTTTTTTCTGAAATGAAGAGGCGTTCTATAAGCTCTTCGATGATGACTTTCATTTGTTTTTCTGAGTTCTCTTCAACATAATGTTTGACAAACTGTTTACGCTTTTCTAATAACAGTTTACTCCTTTGCATTCAGTATCAGTTTTTTAAGTTAGACAAAGAATTACCACCCTATTCAAACAAAAGTTTAAATAGTTACCCATCAGAATCAAATCGCTAAGATTTATCTATAAATTCCCTTGAAAATGTTGTAATGATATATTACAAATGTTTGATTTTGAATTATTTTTCTTACTTTAGCAATTAAATACAGGACAAATATACAACATATTACAGAATAATTCAAACATATTACATGTATTTTCTGCAAAATGTTTAAACTTTAACATTTGTATGGTAGCTATAGACGAAAAGATAAAAGCAGTAATAGATGCATTGGAGCTCAACAACCATTCTTTTGCCAAAAAAATAGGAGTTACGAGCACAACAATTGATAGTATTATCACAGGTAGATTGCAGTCTGACGGCTCCCGAAAGCGAACAAAACCGGGATATGATCTTCTGGAAAGTATTATTAAAGAATTTAACGTAGACCCGGAATATTTGTTTGGCAAGAGCAATAGTATTTTTAAAAATCAAAATACAGAGATTCAAACATATGGTGGAATTCCGCAAGTTATTGCCGTTAATCAGGAAGGAGAAGAAAATGTAGTTTATGTACCTATAAAAGCAAGAGCCGGATACCTTGATGGATACGGAGACACAGAGTTTATCGAAAAACTACCTTCGTTTAATATGCCTCATTTGACCAATGGCACCTATAGATGTTTTGAAGTGCAGGGCAACTCTATGGTACGTACTTTTTTTGACGGTGATCTGGTTTTTGGTAAATATGTAGAGGAGCTGAACGACATCAAAGACGGCAGAGTATATGTAATTGTTAGTAAAAATGATGGTATTGTGCTTAAACGAGTCATCAACCGAATTAAAGAACGGGGTAAACTCATCCTTAAATCAGATAATAAAGATGGCAACTACCCTACCTTTACTATCAACAGCGAAGAAATTATTGAAGCCTGGTATGTTACCATGTATGCTTCTAAACAAATGCCTGAACCTGTAGATGTCTATGATCGACTACACGATCTGGAAAGTAAAATAGTCATTCTGGAAGAAGAATTAAGAAGAAACTCATAAATGAAACCGGATAGTGCATATTGCTATGTGCTACCCGGTTTCGAGTTAAAAAACCTCACAATAAAGTTTTTGTTAAAAAATCTCCCAATTTACTATTAGTGGTGACGAAAAGACACAGGTAAACATTTTACCTTCCTTTTTTTAAAAAATTAAAATCTTTGATTGATTCAACGTGGGCTGTAAAGGTTCAGTTGTCGTAAATATGAACTGCAAGATGTACATATTACAACCGTAAAAAGAGGTGTGCTGTAAAACCTGGATTAAAATCTGATATGAGGATAGTTTTCAGAGATATCCTGCTTCTTCACCTCCAGCTTTTGCAAAAAGGATTTATGCGCCTCAGAGTCAGGATTAAAAGGTTTATGTGCCATTCCTTTTTGAATATCTTCAATATTCTTCATCATTTGTTCAGATGCTTCTGAGACCCAACTATCTTTAAATTTTTGCCAGATATAATCTACAGCCAGTGATGAGGGATGTATCATATCCTCTTTATAGAATCTGTAGTCCCTTAACTCATCCATCATAATCTCATAGGAAGGAAAGTAATCCAGATCCTCATGACTTTTTGTGATATTATAAACAGCACTAAGCAGATTTGATTTACTCACCGTATTTTCTACAGAACCATCTTTTATATGTCTCACCGGAGACACTGCAAATATAATCTTAACCATAGGGTTAACGCTCTTTAAAAGGGCTACACTGGTTTCTATACTTTTTAAATTATCGTCGACTGACAGTAAGCTCTTATCAAATTCCTTCTGAGGTACTTTATGGCAATTCGCTACGATCATATCCAGTTGTTTCAGTCTATAAACCCACGAAGTTCCCAGAGTAATAATGATATGGGTAGCAGACTTTAATCGCTGGTAGGCATTGATCAAGCCGTTGTTAAGGTTAAAAAGTAGTTCCAGCTTATCAGGACTGCTTAATGAGGAATGCGCATCAAAAGAATGCCACTGCTCATTATAAAAGAATATATCCTCCTCTGCGTACTCTTCTTGCTGCGTAGCCATAAACAAAAAGGTTTCTATGGCCTTTGCATGAAAAAGTATCCCAAACGGATTAACACTACTGCGAAATTTGTAATACGATAATTTATCCCCAATATTTTCTGCAAAACAGGATCCTAACAAGATCAGATTAGAATGATAATCGATTAACGGTTCACCCTTTTTTATATCAACTCTGGTTTGAAGTTCCATTGCAGTCTTGTCTTTTCTTTTTAGCTTCCTAGTTTAGATACGCAACAGATGCCTTAAGCGCTTCCTCAATACCTGCCGGATTTTTACCTCCTGCTGTTGCAAAGAATGGCTGTCCGCCACCGCCTCCCTGAATAAATTTACCCAGTTCTCTTACGATCTGTCCGGCATTTAAGTTACGTTGCTCCACAAGGTCTTTTGATAAATAACAAGAAAGTAAAGCCTTACCATCATGTTCTGATCCAAGGATTAACGCTATATTCTCTAACTCTCCACCCAGTTCAAAAGACAAATCTTTAATTCCGGCAGCATCAAGATCTACTTTTTTAGCTAAAAACCGAACTCCGTTTACCTCCTCAAATTCCAGCTTTAACTGGCTCTTCATATTTCTTGCTTTATCTTTAAGCAAAGCTTCGATTTGCTTTTTCAAGTTACTATTTTCCTCTTGAAGTGAGGTGATCACTTTAACCGGATCATTAGGATTTTTAAGTACTGCTTTTACTTCTTCTAACACATGAGTCTGATCAGCGAAATAGTCTTTTGCAGCATCACTGGTAATCGCTTCAATACGTCTTATACCGGCAGCTACTGCGCTTTCTGAAGTTATTTTAAAATGCCAGATATCGCTTGTATTCTGTACGTGAGTTCCTCCACATAATTCCATAGACTCTCCAAATCGAATCGCTCTTACCGCATCTCCGTATTTTTCACCAAAAAGTGCTATTGCACCTTCTGCAATTGCCTGATCGTAGGAAATATTTCTTTGTTCTTCTAATGGTAAAGCTTCTCTGATACGAGCATTTACAAAATTTTCAACTTCCTGCAACTCTTCTTTCGAAACTTTAGAAAAATGAGAAAAGTCAAATCTCAGGTTACCGCTATGCACCATAGAACCCTTTTGCTCTACGTGAGTACCTAAAACGGTTCTCAATGCCTGATGTAACAGGTGCGTCGCTGTATGATTTGAAGCTGTTCTTGCTCTTTGTCTAGTGTCTACAACTGCTTTAAAAGTTGCATCTATATTTTTAGGAAGACTCTTAGCAATGTGAATGATAAGGTTATTTTCTTTTTTAGTATCAATTATATATACTACATCTCCATTTTCAGATTCCAGATATCCTTTATCGCCAACCTGTCCTCCTCCTTCCGGGTAGAATGGGGTTTGATTAAATACCAACTGAAATAATGTACCTTCTTTCTTACTCTCTACTTTTCTATATCTGATAACCCTAACAGTGCTTTCCAGCTGGTCATAACCTATAAACTTCCCTGCTTGCTCTTCAGAAACTATTTCCCAGTCTCCAGCTGACACCTGCGAAGCGGCTCTTGATCTTTCCTTTTGTTTTTGTAATTCTGTTTCAAAAGCTTCTTTGTCATAAGATAGTCCTTGTTCAGAAAGAATTAAAGCAGTTAAATCTTCAGGAAAACCATAGGTGTCATATAATTCAAAAACCTTTTCACCTGACACTGAAGTACTTTTTGTTTCCTTAACCACTTGATCTAATAATACCAATCCCTGATCTAAGGTTCTTAAAAAGGAGTGCTCCTCTTCTTTTATTACATTAACAATAAGATTCTTTTGTGATTTAAGCTCAGGAAAAGCTCCTCCCATTTGACCAGAAAGGGTATCTACCAACTTGTAAATAAATGGCTCTTTCATTTCCAAAAATGTGAAACCATAACGTATCGCTCTCCTCAAAATCCTTCTGATTACATATCCCGCACCGGTATTACTAGGTAACTGACCATCTGCAATGGAAAAAGATACTGCTCTGATATGATCTGCAATAACCCTGATCGCTACGCTTACCTTACCATTTTCTTCAGTAGGAATACTATTTTTATCGTATTTAGAATTCGTAATAGTTTCTATCTCTCTGATCATAGGTGTAAAGACATCTGTGTCGTAGTTTGACTTTACATCTTGTAAGACCATACACAGACGCTCAAATCCCATTCCTGTATCTACATGCTGTGCTGGTAGTTTTTCCAGAGATCCGTCTGCTTTTCTATTGAACTGCATAAATACCAGATTCCAGATTTCTACTACATGAGGATGGTCTGCATTAACAAGGTCTCTACCTGGTATTTTAGCCTTTTCTTCAGCAGATCTTATATCTACGTGTATCTCTGAACAAGGCCCACAAGGTCCCTGATCTCCCATTTCCCAGAAATTATCCTTTTTATCGCCCATTATGATGCGATCTTCAGGAACAATTTCTTTCCACAGGTCATAGGCCTCCTGATCAAAAGCCAGGTTTTCATCCTTAGCTCCTTCAAATACAGAAACGTAGAGAATATCTTTATCTATCTTAAAGACTTTAGTCAATAATTCCCAGGACCACTCAATAGCTTCCTTCTTAAAATAATCACCAAAGCTCCAGTTCCCTAACATTTCAAACATCGTATGGTGATAGGTATCCATACCTACTTCTTCGAGATCATTATGCTTACCACTAACGCGCAAGCATTTTTGAGTATCTGTAACTCTACTATTTTTAGGCTCGGCATTTCCCAGAAAAAATTCTTTAAATTGGTTCATCCCTGCATTAGTAAACATTAATGTAGGATCATCCTTAATAACCATAGGGGCCGAAGAGACGATACTATGACCTTTTGATTTAAAAAATTCTAGAAATTGATTTCTGATTTCCTGAGATTTCATATTCTTTTTTTTTGTAGCCTTAATTTTAGTTTTTATTTAACGCTATCGATTCTTCCCAATGTTAACAATAGCAAAACTGTTTTTCTTGTTGTGCAAAGATGAAGATAAAGCACCTCTTTTTTCAGCTTTTTCCGCACTTTTATACATTTTACTATATTTGTGCTTTAGTTATAAGCTATTAAAGGTGCTGATGCCATCAAATATCCTGCAAAAATAGTATAATTTAGAATATGTCAAAGGTTAAATATTATTACGATAGCGAGACCCTTTCTTATCGCAGAATAGAGCATAGAAAAGGGCGTAAATTTGGTATTGCAATATTAAGTGTATTAGGTGCACTCTTAGCCGGTTTTATATTATTGCTTATTTATCTTAACATTCCTCAACTTGAAACGCCAAAAGAAAAAGCTCTGAGACGTGAACTTGAGAATATGGAGCTACAGTATGACTTGATGAATAAACGTCTTAAGAGAAACGAAAATATTCTGAATGAAATAGCTGAACGTGATGATAACATCTACAGGCTATATTTTGGTGCAAAACCAATCCCTGAGGAATTAAGAAATGCTGGTTTTGGAGGTGTTAACCGATATCAGAATCTGGAAGGTTTTGATAACTCAGAAATGATTATCAATACAAGTGAACGCCTGGATAAATTAACAAAACAAATTGTCGTACAATCCAAATCGTTGGATGAAATTGCTAATCTTGCAGAACAAAAAGAAGAACTATTAGCGACTATCCCCGCTATTCAACCCATACAAAACCAAGATCTAAAACGCATGGCTTCCGGTTACGGATGGCGCAGTGATCCGTTTACCAAAGCCCGAAAATTCCATTACGGTATGGATTTCTCTGCTGAAACCGGTACTCCCGTATACGCTTCAGGAAATGGTACGGTAACAAGAGCTGATGCCAATGCCACAGGATACGGAAAACACGTGCGCATAGACCACGGATTCAACTATGTTAGTCTTTATGCGCATTTAAGTAAGTATAATGTAAAGCCAGGACAGAAAGTTAAACGTGGAGATGTTATCGGTTTTGTAGGAAGCACAGGTAGATCTGTTGCTCCTCACTTACATTATGAAATCTTTAAAGATGGGGACAGAATTAACCCTCGTAACTTCTATTATGGAAGTTTGACCTCAGAAGAATTCAATGAAATGCTTAAGGCATCCAGTCTTATTAATGAAACTTTAGACTAAAAACATTATGCGCAAGGTACTTATACTGGTACTATTTTTTACTCTAGGCACACAAGTTAAAGCCCAGAAGTATTCCAAAGAGACTATTAATGCCATGTATGAGACCACTTTAACTCTCCAGGAAGAGTTAAATCGGAAACCTCAATTTATAAAAGTTATGGCTGTAGGAGATATTATGATGGGCACCAACTTTCCTGAGCCTTACTATTTACCTCCCGAAGGTACTGATCCCTTTGAAAAAGTAAAAGAAGTACTGCTGCAAGCAGATATTCTTTTTGGAAATCTTGAAGGGACCTTAACCGATGAAGGACAAAATGCCAAACATTGCTCTGACCCTTCAAAATGTTACTCTTTTAGATCACCTGAAGCCTATGGAAAATTTCTTGAGGATGCAGGATTTGATGTCATGAGCGTAGCTAATAATCATATTGGAGATTTTGGTGATATCGGGATTAAAAACACTACAAAAACTTTAGAGCAACATAATATAGCGTATGCAGGGGTCTTTGCGCAACCTTCCACTATATTTGAAAAGGATGGTATTACGTATGGATTTTGTGCTTTTGCACCTAACAAAGATTGCTTAAAAATTCATAACTTAACCAAAGCTAAAGAAATTGTAAAAGAGCTTACAGAGAAGGCAGATATCGTTATTGTTTCATTTCATGGAGGAGCAGAAGGATTTCAGCATACACATGTGACCCGAAAAACTGAACGTTTTTATGGCGAGGATCGAGGTAATGTATATGAATTTGCACATCAAATGGTAGATGCGGGTGCTGACCTGATTTTAGGTCATGGACCACACGTATCCAGGGCTTTTGAGGTGTACAATAATAAATTTATTGCGTACAGTTTAGGTAACTTCTGTACGTACAGCAGATTTAGTCTGGATGGCGTTAAAGGATATGCTCCCATTGCCGAAGTGCTTATAGATACTGAAGGTAATTTTGTACAGGGAAAACTACACTCTGCAAAGCAGATTGATGAAGTTTATCCTTTTATGGACGAAAAACAAGGTGCCCTAAAAGAAATCAAAAAACTGACTCAGGAGGATTTTCCGGAAAGCAATTTGATTTTTAAAGAAGACGGAAGCTTTTTACAACAAAAGGATTAATATATGTATGTAGACTTGCCTGAAAAAATGTATTACAGTATTGGCGAGGTAGCTGATGCCTTCAATGTCAACACTTCTCTGATACGTTTCTGGGAAAAGGAATTTGATATCCTGAAACCCAAAAAAAATGCTAAGGGTAATCGTAAGTTTACACAAGAGGATATTAAAAATCTTGAGATTATTTATCATCTGGTCAAAGAAAGAGGATTTACTCTTGAGGGCGCTAAAATACATTTGAAAGAACAAAAACAAGGAGTTCTGGATAATTTTGAACTCATCAGAAAATTAGAATTTATTAAAGGACAACTCCTTAAAATCAAGGAACAGTTATAACAGAAACACACATCATCATTTTTAATTTATCATTATGAAAAAGGGGATCATCGTAATCATAGTAATTGCCGTAGTGGCGATTTTAGGATATATGCTTTTTGCAGGCAGATACAACACTGCTGTAACCATACAAGAAGAAGCAAAAACAGCCTGGTCTAATGTAGAAAGTGCATATCAGCGTAGAAATGATCTGATAGGAAATCTCGTAAAGACTGTACAGGGAGCTGCTGATTTTGAAAGATCCACGCTTAAAGAAGTAATTGATGCCAGAGCCAAAGCCACTAGCGTTACTGTAGATCCTACCAATATTACTCCTGAACAGTTAAATCAATTTCAACAAGCTCAAAGTGGATTAAGTTCAGCACTATCCAGATTACTTGTTACTGTGGAACGTTATCCAGACCTGAAAGCCAATCAGAATTTCCTGAATTTACAATCTCAACTTGAAGGGACGGAAAATCGCATCAACGTAGAACGTAACCGATACAACGAAAAAGTTGGTGAATTCAACATCTATATTAGAAGATTTCCAAATAATTTTATTCTTGGAATGTTTGGTGACTTTGACGAAATGGCTCGATTTAAGGCAGATGAGGGAGCAGAAAAAGCACCTGACGTAGAATTTGATTTCAAATAGCAAATAATTTGTATATACTCACCTAAAAAAAAATACACGATGTCGCAGGTTGAAGATTTTTTAACTAATGATGAAGAGCAACGAATCGTAGAGGCTATTCGGTCAGCAGAGTTAAGTACATCAGGAGAAATCAGAGTACATCTGGAAAAACACACCGGGAAAGATGTAATAGATCGTGCTGCTGAGGTTTTTCATTGGTTAAAAATGGACAATACTGTTGAGAGAAATGGTGTATTAATTTATGTTGCTGTAGAAGATCACCAGTTTGCCATCATAGGAGATAAAGGCATCAATGAGGCAGTACACCAAAATTTTTGGGATAGCACAAGAGATATTATAGTAGAGCATTTCAAAGCAGGTGAGTTTACGAAAGGTTTAATCGAAGGTATAACTATGGCAGGGAAAGAACTCCAACATTATTTCCCTTGGCAACACGGAGATAAAAACGAATTGCCCAATGAAATCTCCAAAGGATAATGAAACAAATGGTTTTCAAAACATATTACCTTATTCTATTTCTTTTTATTAGTGTTGTTCATAACAGTGCTGCCCAATTAGAAATACCCCCTAGACCAAGCCTGCAAACCTCCATATATGATAGCGCACAATTGCTATCAAAATCTCAAGCTTCAGCGCTGGAAAGTAAGCTAATCAATTATGCAGATACTACCTCTACGCAGATAGTTGTAGCTACTATAAATTCTCTTAATGGAGAATACATAGGGACTTATGCGGCTGAATGGGCTCATGAATGGGGAATCGGTCAAAAGAAAGAGGATAACGGGGTTTTTGTACTTGTTGCTAAAAACGATCGAAAAATCTTCATTGCTACCGGTTATGGAGTAGAAGATAAATTAACCGACTTTATGACTAAAACCATCATTGATGATGTCATAACACCTGAGTTTAAGCGCGGCAATTATTATGTAGGTTTAGATAAAGGTACTACGGCAATATTTCAGGTATTAGACGGAACTTTTGAAGGGACTAGAAAAAAATCCGGAAATTCTAATTTTTCAGGAATTAAACTAATACTCTTAATTTTTATCATCATTGTTATCCTAAGAGCTTTGTCTAAGAAGAATCGGGATGGTAGAGGCGGTCGTGGCGGTAGAGGATCTGCCGGAGACAGTTTACTCGATGTAATTATCCTAAGCAATTTAGGTCGCGGAGGCTTTGGCGGCAGTTCTGGAGGTTTTGGCGGAGGTTCCGGTGGTTTTGGTGGAGGCTTCGGCGGCGGCGGCTTTGGTGGTGGTGGTGCCGGAGGAAGCTGGTAAAATTATATTACCAGCTCTAATTCAAAAATCTTATCAAAATATTTAAATGCTTCTTTAGCGCCTTTAATAATCTCTTCTTTTTCCTGTTCATTTAAAGTTAAGCCGTCTAAAACAGCAATAAACTTTTTCCATCGCTGTACATGAGCTTTTGGATTTCCTCCAAAAAAATGGTGCTCTTCAATAGAACCTAATTCTGAACAATGTTGTAAATGATTGGCGATCATCATACCGCCCAGCATGGATCCTTCAATAACATATAAGACACCAATAGCCTGCATAACATTGGTATCCTTCTGAGTTATGTCTACCGCTAATTCATCTTCAAATCTATCAAAATTAAAATCCGATTGAGTCAGATCCTTTATTAGTCTGTCTGACTTATCGTAAACTGCAAATTCTTTAAGATCTGATGGTAATTCATCCATAAAATTATGGATCAGATTTTCCAGTTTGTTGTAAACTATATAATTTTTATACAATAACCCAAGATACTGATCGTGTGTTATAGAATGATCAATTATAAATCTGGCATCATTATTTTTTTCTGCTTGCTGATGCTCTGCAGTTGTTTTTTCTTTCAGTATTTTAGATATCATAATCCCTCTTCATTTTCTTTAAATCCTCTCTGATTTTAGCAATTCCTTCCTGATGAGATAAGTTTTCTAAGGAGGCATTTTTTAAAAATTCTTCGATCTGAGCTATTGTTTTTCGACTCTGTTCAACCCTTTCTCTAACAATTTCTGAAGTAGAACTATTTTTTTGAGCAGCCGTAAAAAAAGGTTTTAGTTTTTCGCTCAGTAAATTAATATTCTTTTTTAAAATATAGCCTGATGCACCACTTAAAATAGTATTTGCTGCCAATTCTTCATCATTTATAGTTCCTGTTACAAAAATAAATGTTGTTGACGGTGAAATTCTTCTTGATAATTCTAATACCTCCATACCTGTACAGGTAGGTAGATTATAATCACATAAAATGATGTTAGGAACAAAATCATTCAGTTTTTTTTTCACCACCTCTAATGTAGTAGCCACTTCAATTTGTGGGTTATCTACAATTTTTTCTATCTGTCTGGTAATCAACACAACATCATTACCATTATCTTCTACCAACAGAATTTTTAAGCCCTCTAATTGCATCTTTATCGTTTGTTGAAATGTAACCAATAATTGGTTATTGTTTTAATTGTTTCTTTTAATTCAGGATATGTTTTTGGTTTCTCTAAATAACTATTTGCTCCAAGTTCATAAGCCTTTTCTAAATCAACTTTTTGTACTGATGAACTAAACATGACAATAGGCATTTTATTAAAAACCTCCTTATTCCTAATATACTCTAAAATATCAAGCCCGGAAATTCCTTTAAGTTTAATATCCAATAAAAGTAAATCTGGTTGACTGACAATAAAATTATGTTCCTGTAATGCTGCCAATAAATCTTCATAGGA
>NZVW01000082.1 GCA_002697475.1 Aquimarina sp.
ATGTTAATGCCAAAGTTGGATACGCATTCTCTACATCTTTTAAGATTGAACTTTTTGGTAGTTTAGACCAGTATAAAAATGAATTTGACAATGGCGCGGGTGCAGATGCGGATAATGATGCATTGAGCAGACAACTAAGAGGAGGTTTTAATGCAGAATATACTTATACTAATGGTAGTTTTGTAGTTAATAACAGTTATTCTTTGTTAGATAGAGACTTTTATGCAGACACGTACGGAACTAAAAATGAAAGTAGGTTCTACTCGTTTGATGTTTATAATCGCTATAACTTTAACGATATGTTCTATACCGTGATCGGGGTTAATGGCTCTAATAGCGATTATAATGGATTTAGTGCAGCTTCAAGAAACGATGAATTTATAAGAACGATTGATGATCATCAGGCAGATTTTGATATCATTGATCCTTATGTTAATGTGGTTTATACTTCGGATTTTGGGCTAAATATTAATGCAGGAGCTCGTCTTAATATGCACAGTGAATATGATAATCATTTAGTGTATAGCATCAACCCTTCATACGTTTATAAGTTTGACAGTAATAGTGTTAAGTTCTTAGGGTCATATTCTACAGCATATATTACACCTTCATTATTTCAGCTATATTCGCCTAACTATGGAAATACTGATCTGGAACCAGAAGAGAATACTACTATTGAAGGAGGAGTAGAGTTTTCATCAAAAGGTAAGTTCAGGTTTAGTGCAGTTTATTTCATGAGAAACGAAGAAAATTTTGTGGATTTTGTAGATACGGGAGGTTTTGTTTTTCAATATCAGAATATCTCTGAAAGTTTTGATACTAATGGTCTGGAAGTAGAAGCTAATGCAAAGTTGCTGGAGAACAAGCTTTCTCTTTCCGGAAATCTTACTTATACCAAAATAGACGAAGAACTTTCTCAACTCAGAATTCCTGAAATTAAAGTTAATGCAGGAATAGGGTATCAATTATGTCCTAAGGCATATACTTCTCTCAATTTTCAGTACGTAGATGACAGAGATGATAGTTTCTTTAACGTCAATACTTTTACATCAGATGCAGTAGTACTTGAATCGTATATGTTGTTTGATTGGTATATTAATTATCAGTTGTTAGATAATATGAAGGTATTTGCTTCAGTGGCTAACATAACTAATGAAGACTATCAGGAATTATATGGCTTTAGTACCAGAGGTAGAAATACCAGAATAGGATTCAGTTTGAGTTTTCAATAAAAATGGGGACTGATAAGTCCCCATTTTTGTTTTTATTGTTGAATAATTAAATCATCATTAGAACCAGGAAGTGGTGTAGGATAAATCGAAATCTCTCCAAGCTTTTTAAATTTCTTTATATACTGGTCATTTATGTGAACAATATAAGTTCCCTCGGGTAAATTATTAATACTGGTAATTGATGAATTAGAAACTTGCTTATGGAGAACTAAAGAGTTATTCAATGATAATTTATATATTTTCAAATCATCTGTCGTCTTACTAGAAGAAAAGTAATCTACATTAAGTAAAGAATAACCTAGATCTAATTTAATTTGATTACGATTATCATTTTCGGAGTTTACAACTACAGGTATACTTACATAGTTGTTGTTAGGATTACCATCTTCACCATTTGTTTCAATATCTATAACTAAATAATAAAAGCCTGATTCAGGTAAAAAGTCTGAAGCAACTAAAGATGGATTTGTCACAAACTCACCATTTGGAGCTATGCTCGGAATATCTATGGTTTCATCGCCTGCAGGAATTCCTTCTTTGCTGTTATAATCTTTGGATAAATAAAATTTAAGTTTTGCAGGTGAAGAACTAATGAATCCCCTGTTTTTTATATTTAATTGTAAATTTAAGGCACTCCCTTCAAATGTCATTCTGTGATAGTTTACAGGAAATGTACCTCCTAAAAATCCTGGGTTCAAAGAACTTAAAATGGAAGAACAACAAATACTGCTAACAAAAGTATCTGATTCTGACAATTGTAAATCATAACCTGAACCAGTCCCATCTTGATACTGTTCCCAACAAATAGGTTCTAACTCTGCTCTATCCGAGTTTGTATAATATTTAGCAGATAAAATATATCTTCCAAAAGTAAAATCATTGTTGAATCTATATTCTAGAATCCTAATAGAACTTGTATAGACCTTAAAGGAGGCACCTGGTAGATCAAAATATTCTCCATAATAGATTTTTTTACCTGAGGATTCAACAAAATCATTAGGACTAACTATTTTGGTGTTAATTGTTGTATAATCACCACTATTAGGGTTGTTTTTTCCTCTTAAGGAAATTTCTATTTTATAATATACATCATTTAATGTTTCAGATTGAATATAGTCTAAAACATCACCCGAAAACATAACAAATGCTCTAACGTTCGTGGGACAATTAGTTGAACCATATAGTCTACTTGTCCTAGGTTCAATTGTTCCATTATAGTTTAATTGATTTATATAATAAGTGGGAACAACAGTTTGCGAAAGCGTTATCGAAGTTACGAGCAGGAAAAAAAGGTTTAATAAAAGTTTTCTCATATTTAAAATTATTTTAAGTTGTTATTAACAAAGTAAAAGTATTGAAAAAACTTGTAAAAAATGATAAATTAATCTAATTATCATTAATGATGTACATACGTTCATAATCTAGATTAAGCATATTGCTGTCACCCAAGTTTTCAAGTTCGTTTACATCATATTTAGCAATGCGATTACCTAAAATATAATTAATTGCAGCTTCTAATAAAGGTTCATTCGGCTCACCCAGAACTCCGAGATTGGAGTAATTTTCAGCTAGTTCTACGTCAGGAGTAAAACCTTCATAATAATCTGTGAAACCTACTGAATTCAGGGATTTTAAAACTAAAGGCTGAATCGCATAAGTATGACCTCTATTCAAATCTGAAGAATCACGTCTAAAATTACCTGAATCATATAAAGTCACTGAAGCCTGAAATTTACCTCGTGTAGCAGTTCCTATCTGGATCACCTGGATATAAGGATCCAGACCGTTGATGACTAATTCGCTGGCAGATGCGGAACTTCTGGTGGTAAGTACATATAGTCTGTTGAGGTTAAGGCTATTTATCGCTGCACCTGTTCTTATAGTGTTATTAAAGAGGTTAGTTCCTCCAAACTGCTCTTGTCTGTCTGCATTCCACTGTTCTGTAGAGAAAATTTGACCATTAAACTGTCCTGTGATCATGCTAGATAAGTCAATGGCAGTATCCACTCGACCACCTCCGTTATATCTTAAATCCAGAATTAAGTCGGTAACTCCGGCACTTTTTAGTTGCCCGAAAGCCTGATTTAATTGTGCATCAAAATCTGCAGTAAAGGCGTTGTACATTATGTAACCCACAGGGTTTCCTCCTACATCAATAGTCTTGCTAATATATACCGGATTTTCAGTATACTGAGATTTAGTCAATGGAATAGACTCTCCTGTAGGAGTTACTGTAGCCCCATCAAATGTTGCTAACCCTATAGTGTAAGAGTTTTGAGCTATTAGTGTTCTAAAGTTTTGATCATTTAACTGAGTACCATCAATGGTATTAAATATATCTCCCCTTTCAACTCCTTTTGTTTCGGCGTCTGTTCCTGGAAGTACATATCTTACATATCCAAAAACCAAGGACTCGTTAGGAGCAGGATATCGAACCAGACCAAATTCCATTCCATTATTTAATGTAATCCCATCAAAAGCCTGCTCCAAGGCAATGTAATCATCCACTAAAAAACTAAAGTCATCTATAGGTAAACCACTAGCAGGATCAATTTCATCGGTTTTAACATCTTCAAAAATGGCTTCAGGTGTTGAAAATCCGTTTAGATAATCTGTATATTGTTGATCTGAAGAAAATCGGTCATTGGCCAGATCCGGCACCAAACCTTTATATAGGTAGAAGACGTTCATTCCCTTCCAGATAAAATCTTTGATCTCTAGGCTGGTAGCAGTACTGGGAGAATCATCATTGTCATTAAAACAGCTCACTATAGAGCTGCTAAGAATCAGCAGTACTACAAACGGCAATAATTTTTTCATAGAAATTTTATTTATAAAACACTAAAAGTAGGAACTTTATTATAAAATTTAATAAAGTGATGTAACAAATTATATACATAGTCGTCTCCCTTATATAAAACTAACAGTACTGAAGTTGTAAATAGTTTTTAAACAACAACTAACCAATAAAATGAAAGAAAGAGCATTTATAGCACTTACTAATGGATTTAAAGATAAACTTTTTCGTTTAGCAAAAAGATTATTGGTAAGTCAGGAGGAGGCAGAAGACGCCACTCAGGAGGTGCTGTTAAAATTATGGAAAAACAAAGGCAAAATGGCAGAATACAAAAATGTAGAAGCCTTTGCGATGACAATGACAAAAAATTATTGCTACGATAAGCTTAAAGCTAAAGAGAATAATAACCTTAAGATCGTACACAGTAATTATAAGGATGAAAGACCATCGCTGCAAAAACAAGTCGAAGCTAAAGATAGCGTAGACTGGGTAGGTAAGATATTAGATACTTTACCTGAGCAGCAAAGAATGATCATTCAACTTAGAGACATAGAAGAATATGATAACACGGAGATTGCAGAAATGCTGGGCATAAATGAATCAGCAGTAAGAGCAGCAATCAGCCGTGGAAGAAAAAAAATAAGAGAAGAATTAATAAAAAAGCACAATTATGGAGTTGGCTAGAATTGAAAAATTGTTAGATAAGTATTTTGAAGGCGAAACGACCATTTCTGAAGAAAAAGAATTAAAGGTTTACTTTACCGGAGAAACTGTGCCGTCACATCTGGAGAAATACAAAGATCTGTTTGGCTATTTTTCAAACCAAAGCGAAGTGGTAGCTACAAGAGAAACCACCTTGCCAAAACAGACTACAATGGTCAGGTATCTGTATCCTTTTATTGGTGTAGCAGCCTCGATAGCAGTAGTCATAGGAATTTTTATGAGTATTCCGGATCCTGATACAACTCAGGTAGCGGATACCTATGAAGATCCTGAAATAGCACTTCAAAAGACTAAAGAAGTCCTCAGTTTAGTCGCGCAATATATGAATGAGGGCAAAAAGGATTTAGTGTACCTGAATGAATTCGAAAACACTACAAACAAATTAATAAAGTAGAAAGAATCAAACACAAACTATGCTCTGATGCCGATTTTATCAGGGTTTTTTAAAACGAACGTATTATGAAAAAGTTAATAGTAATTTTAGTTATTGCGCTTGTCCCATACTTTGCAGTTGCACAGAGCGCATTTGATAAATATGAAAACATGAAGGATGTATCTTCAGTAGTTATTACCAGTAAAATGTTCAAGCTTTTAAGCAAGATTGATGTAGAGGCTGATGATGCTGAAGTGCAGGAATTTATGGATATGGTAGAAAAAATCAAAAACATCAAAGTATTTGCAACTTCAAACCTAGAAGTAGGAGAAAAAATGAAGTCTGATGTAAATAAATATCTTAGTGGCTCTTCATTAGAGGAATTAATGAGAGTAAATAGTGATGGTAAGAATGTAAGATTTTACTCTAAGCCGGGTAAGGATGAAGACCACGTTAGCGAGCTGTTTATGTTTATTGATGGTGTTAAAGACTCTGGAGACGGACCTAATACAGTAGTACTTACTTTAGTAGGAGATATAGATCTTAAGCAGATATCTAAGCTAACAGAAAAAATGAATATTCCTGGTGGTGAAGAGCTGAAAAAGGTGGAAAAGAAGAACTAAACCTCTTTTCTTAACGAAAATAATAAAACAAGACTCGGAGAATAGTCTCCGGGTCTGTTTTTAATCCAATTATAAACAATCAATCAAAAAAATAGACATGAAAACATTAATTCAAATAATAGCAGCGATCTGTTTTTCTTTAGCAGTTACAAGTTGTAATAGCGAGCCTTCTCTACAACAATATTTTGTAGATCGTCAAAATGATAATGAGTTTATAGCAGTTGACTTACCTTCAAGTTTGTTGGATAAGGAAAAGATAGAGTTGTCAAAAGATGAAAAAGAAGCTCTGGAGAGTATTAAGAAAGTTAACTTTTTAGCTTTACCCTTAAATAGCTCCAACGAAGCAAAAATGGCCAAGGAGTCTGAGGAGATTACTAAAATTCTAAGTTCTGAGAAGTATGAAACATTAATGCGTTTTGGTTCTAATGGAATGAGTGCAGTATTAAAATATCAGGGAGATGATGATGATATCGATGAGGTAATTGTTTTTGCTACACATCAGGAAAAAGGATTAGCCTTAGTACGATTATTAGGAGATAATATGCGTCCGGAAAAGATGGCCTCCTTAATGCGTTCAGTAGAAAAAGGTAATTTAGACCTTAGTGCTTTAGAACAAATAGCCAAAACATTTGAATAAAACAAATAGAATGGTTTTTCAATATAAGAAAAAAGCTTCTGAGTAATCAGAAGCTTTTTTGCTATTGGGGTATTTTATAATTTAAATTCCAGTATAATTTGAAGGTGTAATCTGCTTTAATTCTTCTTTAATCGCAGATGAAACTTCTAAAGTATCAATAAAATCGGCGATGGATTTTTGATCGATTTTAGTATTGGTACGGGTTAATCCCTTTAGCGCTTCATAAGCATTAGGGTACCCTTCTCTGCGTAAAATGGTCTGAATGGCTTCAGCTACTACTGCCCAGTTATTCTCCAGATCCTGAGCGAATTTTTCTTCATTAAGTAATAACTTATTCAGCCCTTTTAAAGTAGCCTGAAATGCTATTAGGGTATGTCCAAAAGGAACTCCGATGTTTCTTAAAACGGTACTGTCAGTTAAATCTCTTTGTAAACGACTAACTGGTAATTTAGCGGCCAGGTGCTCAAACAATGCATTGGCAATACCAAGGTTTCCTTCACTATTTTCAAAATCAATAGGATTTACCTTATGTGGCATGGCAGAGGATCCAACTTCTCCCTTTTTAATCTTTTGTTTAAAATAATCCATAGAGATATATGTCCATAAATCTCTGTCCAGATCAATAAGTATAGTGTTAATACGTTTTAAACCGTCAAATAAAGAAGCCGCGTGGTCATAATGCTCAATTTGTGTAGTAGGGAAGGAGTGGTGCAATCCTAGTTTTTCCTGTACGAACTGAGTACCAAAAGTTTTCCAATCTATAGTAGGGTAGGCAACTTTGTGTGCGTTATAATTACCTGTTGCTCCTCCAAATTTAGCAGCGCTTGGTATATCTTTAAGTTGATCGAATTGTGCCTCTAAACGAGCTACAAATACATCAAACTCTTTTCCTAATCGGGTAGGTGATGCGGGTTGACCATGTGTTCTGGCTAACATTGGGATATCTTTCCATTCAATAACTAGCTGTTTTAGTCTATCTAACAGTTCCTGATACATAGGAATGTAAACATCGCCAATTGCCTCTTTAATACTTAGAGGTATAGCGGTATTGTTGATATCCTGAGAGGTTAAGCCAAAATGTATAAATTCTTTATATTCAGATAATCCTAAAGCGTCAAATTTTTCTTTGATGAAATATTCAACTGCTTTCACATCATGATTGGTAACTTTTTCGATATCCTTTATGGCCTGAGCATCATCTGCGGTGAATTCATTATAAATAACTCTAAGTTTATCAAACAACGCCGTGTCTACCTTCTCTAATTGAGGTAATGGTAATTCACATAACGCAATAAAATATTCTATTTCTACCAGTACTCTGTACTTGATAAGAGCTTCTTCACTAAAATAAGCACTGAGTGCTTTGGTTTTAGAAGCATATCTACCATCAATAGGAGATATAGCTTGTAATGCAGATAATGACATAATGTTGTGTTGTTTTTTGAAAGCTGCAAAGATAAGCTATAAGATCGGATTTAGGAATTTGACATCTAATTAAAATAATGCTACTTGAATCTTCACTATGACTAATTATCACTTTTTAAACCTGTCTTATTACTTTAAGATTTTCAAAAAAACATAGTCCACCTCGAGTTTAGTTTACGGGGAGTGAAATGCAGAATGCTAAAAATAAGGTCTCGACTGCGCTCGACCAGACATTCAAGTGCTCATTATGTAAAAATACTTTAGTTAAATTTTTGCTAAAACCATACGAGCTCTGGCTTTGTAGGCAGCACTACCATTGTCATAATGCTGTAGAAGAATCATTTTTAATTCAGGATGAATCCAATCAAAATCTTTACCTAATAGAAATAAAGAAGTCATAGAATAGGCTTGAGCAGCTACTTTTTGGTTGGAAATCAACCAATCAAAACAAAGTTCTGTGATGTGTTCTTTCCGGGTATTCGTTAGAGAAGAAATTACCTTTTGATCCTTTTTCTTATAATAGGCCAAGATAAGATGTTCGCAAATTTTTGCCATAGGTCTAACCGCCGGATCCTGATAAACGACTTTAGCACAGCTTAAAAAGTCATCTATTTGTGGTAATATAATATGTAATTGTTTACCACATACATATTCTAATGCCCAGGCTGCTTTACAGGATATTGGAGTATTCACCTGTTTACATATAGCTATGAGTGCAGGGAGTTGATCCGGATGCGCAATGATATACGATGCAAAAGCATTGCGTTTTGCTTTGGAGTGATCCAGCGTTTTTTCAAGTTTTGTGATGAGTTCAGATACCATAAAATATTTAAGATATTAAACTTTCCACGACACGGGGTACGCCTACTGTTGCTCTCTCTTTGATGATATTCAGATTGCCTTTTGGAGCAATATTAGGTTCAGGATCAATAAAGTATATAGGGGTGTCATATGGCGCATAACTAACCAAACCAGCGGCAGGATAGACTTGCATAGAAGTACCTATTATTAATAAAATATCAGCTTGTGCTGTCATCTCCATGGCTTTTTCCATCATAGGTACTGCTTCTCCAAACCACACAATATGTGGCCTTAACTGATGGTTGTATTCACAGAAATCACCAAGATTAAGATCATCTTTCCAGTCGAGAACCAGATCCTGATCAAACTGGCTACGTACTTTAAGCAACTCGCCGTGGAGATGTATTACCTGACTACTTCCAGCACGTTCGTGCAGGTCATCTACATTTTGTGTAATAATGGTTACATCATAATGGTCTTCAAGATTCTTTAAGGCATGGTGCGCTTTGTTAGGTAAAACGGTAAGTAGTTGC
>NZVW01000083.1 GCA_002697475.1 Aquimarina sp.
AGCTTTAATTTTTGTTCCTTCAATGATTACAACACTGTTTTTTATTGGTGTTGCTCCATATCCATCAATTAGTGTTCCGCCTACCAAAGCTTTTAATTCAGCTTGCTGGGCATAACTTGTTGAAAATAAAAATGCAAAAACAAATAGAATAATTAGCCTAATCATAATGAGTCTGTGTTTGTTTAAAGATAAAAAATCCAGACTATACTTTCTTAATCTTATTCTTATATCTTATAAACTCTTCTTTGACTTTATTTCTTAATAAAAACAGTCCTATCATATTAGGAACCATCATGGCAAAAATCATAGCATCACTAAAGTCTGTCACCGCAGTAAGAGTAGCTGCTGCACCAATAACTGTAAAACAGCAAAATATTAGTTTATAAGTATATTCGGTTTTCTTTCCTCTCCCAAAAAGATAACTCCAGGATTGATATCCATAATAGGACCAGGAGATCATCGATGAGAAGGCAAAGAGTATAACTGCTACTGTAAGCACATAAGGCAGCCAGCTCACGCCGCTTTCAAGAGCTGAAGCCGTGAGCAACACTCCTTCTTCAAAATTTATTTGAATACCAGTTTCGATCTGACCCGTAACAATTAGAAGTAAAGCCGTCATTGTACACACCACAACCGTATCAATGAAGGGTTCTAAAAGTGCAACTAACCCTTCGCTTGCCGGATAATTGGTTTTTACTGCGCTATGGGCTATTGAAGCACTACCAATACCTGCTTCATTACTAAAAGCACCTCTCCTGAAACCTTGAATGATTACCCCTATAAACCCTCCCAGTACTCCTTCGGGATTGAAAGCACTATCCCAGATGGTATGTAATGCATCAGGAATTAAGGTAAAATTGAAACCTAAAATTAATACAACAGAAATTATATAAATCAATACCATGAAAGGAACGATTTTGTCTGTAACACTGGCAATTTTCCTAATGCCTCCAATAATCACAATACCAACTAAAATAGCCATAATTACCCCAAAAATCCAGCCCTGATCGTGTATAGCAGAGTTTTCAGAAATAACAACATGATTAAATAGTTTAAAAGCCTGGTTCACCTGAAACATATTTCCGCCGCCAAAGGAACCTCCAATACACATTAAAGCAAAGGCGGCAGCAAGTACTTTACCTAATTTTGTCTGCCGTATTTCTGCCAATCCATTTTTAAGATAATACATCGGTCCTCCAAAGACGACACCTCCTTGTTCTATTTCTCTATATTTTACCCCCAGCGTACATTCTACAAATTTTGAGGACATCCCAAGAAGACCAATAATGATCATCCAAAATGTTGCTCCAGGTCCTCCAATAGAAAGTGCAATAGCTACACCGGCAATATTACCTAACCCAACTGTGGCAGAAACCGCTGTGGTTAAAGCCTGAAAGTGACTTACTTCACCATTACCATTTTTATTTACCTGCTCATTACTTAAGCTGGTGGATATAATATCCTTTTCAACAGTATCAAAGTCTCCTTTAACTACTTTTATTGCCGTAAAAAACTCTGTAATATTGACAAATTTATAGTATACTGTAAAAAAACCTGCTCCCAATAGAAGTATGATCAAAACCCAGGGAATACCTATAGTCTCCGTAATAGGAATTTCTGCTAGAATTGCATTAACGAACCATCCGGTGTATTTACCGAATACATCATTAATATACTTATCAAAACCTGACTCTAATGCTAAGAAAATAGTATTCATCTTTTTTCTGGTCAAGTTGCCAGAAAAATTCATTTTGATAAAGGTTAAGCATTACTGAAAATAGAAAAAGGACTGGTTAATCATATGGTTAAGCATTTTTTTCAAGAGAGGTATAATTGATAAAATTATTAGTCTTGGCAAAGGAAATCAACTGGTCCTTACCCCCTGATCCACTAATATTGAGAAGTTTTTTTATTTGATGAATGTGAGTCTGGAAACCATCAACACTTATATGCATCAGTTCAGCTATTTCAGTATAAGATTTCTCTTCCCCATAAAATGCAAGATAACCTAGCACTTCTTTCTGTCGTTCAGACAAATCAATCCTGGAATCAGATTCTAATGTATTGACTTTAACTTTTAAGTTTTTTATGGTGTCAATATGACTTTCATTAGCAATACGCAACTTGTCTCTTTCCTGAGTGATTTCAAAAACTTTATGTTCCAGATCAACTACCATCGATTGCTGCAATTCCTTTTCAGAAAGAAACTTCCAGCTGTACAATAAAATAGAGAATAAAAGAATAAAAAGAAATTTAAAAGATATCGCAGTAATACTACCAGCGATACTCCAAAACCGTTGGTCAACAAACTGAAGTACTCTGTCCTGAGGAATAATTCTATGAGAAACGGCTACAATGATCAGTAGAAATAAAGCAAATGTAGGTAGGTACATGAACTTCATTTTGCGACTCAAAAAAGCTTTATTTAATTCAGACAAAAGTGAAAAAGCTACGAGTATTGAAATAGGTATATCAATAAGCCAAATAAAATTATTACTTATATCAGGATTACCATACGAGGCTGCTATAAATACAAATGAAATCATAGCGAGAACTCCTATATAAAGTATGATAAATTCCTTGTAGCTAAATTTTTCAATTAATCTTACCAATATTCCTCTCTTCTTTTGATGCTCAATTGAAGGCAAAGAAAGAATTATGAAAAGTGAATTGGATAAAGAAACCAAAACGCCAAAATAAATTATTAATTTATTAGTGCCTTCATAATCAAATACCGTAGAAGAGACAAGACTAACCAAAGCTCCTAGTCCCCAAACAAAGATGGCTAAACCAAACCATTTAATTCCTGTAATAGCTTTATAGTCTGCTCCACGTAATTTTTCTTTAATAAAAATCCTTTGGATTACGATGGATGATATAAGGCATACAATCGCCGTTACTGTATACTCTATTATTAAAAACATAAAGCTATTCTTTAGTTAAAGATAAGTAAACTTTAGCACAAAAAAGCCGAGTCTTAAAGGCTCGGCTTTCATTATTGTATAAAGTTCCAGAACAAGTTTGGGATATTCCATTCACATAATTGCAAGACAATCCCTGTTATCCAAATGATCGCTAGATCCTAAAACAAGTATGGGATAAGCGATTCGCGCAATTGCACGACAACCCCTGTTATCCAAATGATCACTAGATCCCAAAACGAGTTTGGGATAAGCGACCTCTAGGCTTTTGTTGTCGCAAAAGCAAGAGTATGCTTACATATTTCGTCGATACTGTCCTCCAACCTCAAATAGTGCTTCAGTTATCTGTCCTAATGAACATACCTTTGTAGCTTCCATTAAGATTTCAAATATATTTTCATTCTGGATCGCAGCTTCCTGAACTTTAGACAATGCTTCTTTAGCCTTATCTGCTCTAGCTTTATGAAGATTCTTTAACGTATTGATCTGATATTGTTTTTCATTCTCTGTAGCTCTGATAACCTCACCAGGTGTAACCGTAGGTGAACCTTTAGAACTTAAGAATGTATTTACACCTATAATCGGAAATTCTCCGGTATGCTTCAAGGTTTCATAGTACAGGCTTTCTTCTTGTATTTTGCTTCGTTGATACATAGTTTCCATAGCACCCAGTACTCCTCCTCTTTCCGTTATTCTATCAAATTCTGTTAATACGGCTTCTTCTACAAGATTGGTTAATTCTTCAATAATAAATGCTCCCTGGATAGGATTTTCGTTTTTAGCCAATCCTAATTCTTTATTGATAATCAACTGGATTGCCATGGCTCTTCGCACTGACTCCTCAGTAGGAGTAGTAATCGCCTCATCATAAGCATTGGTATGCAATGAATTACAGTTATCATAAATAGCATATAGCGCTTGTAATGTTGTACGGATATCATTAAAGTCTATTTCCTGAGCGTGTAAAGAACGACCAGATGTCTGTATATGGTACTTTAACATCTGAGCTCTCGAATTGGCGCCATATTTATCCCTTAATGCTTTAGCCCAAATTCTTCTTGCTACTCTACCAATTACAGCATACTCCGGATCTATTCCATTAGAAAAGAAGAAAGACAGATTAGGTCCAAAAGCATTGATATCCATTCCTCTGCTCAGGTAGTACTCTACATACGTAAATCCATTAGCTAATGTAAATGCAAGTTGAGTAATTGGGTTTGCTCCAGCCTCCGCTATGTGATATCCTGAAATGGAAACCGAATAGAAGTTTCTTACTTTTCTATGGATAAAATACTCCTGTACATCTCCCATTAATCGGAGGGCAAACTCTGTAGAGAAAATACAAGTGTTCTGAGCCTGATCTTCTTTTAAGATATCTGCCTGAACGGTTCCTCGAACAACGCTTAAGGTTTCTTCTTTTATTTTGTTATAAACCTCAGCAGGCAGCACCTGATCTCCGGTAACTCCTAATAACATCAATCCTAGTCCATCATTACCTTCAGGAAGATCTCCATTGTACTTAGGACGCTCTATTCCTTTATCCTCATAGATACCTTTGATTTTGGCTTCTACCTCAGCTTCTAATCCATTTTCTTTGATATACTTTTCACAATTCTGATCAATTGCCGCATTCATAAAGAAACCTAACAACATAGGTGCAGGACCATTAATAGTCATACTTACAGATGTCATGGCGTGAGACAGATCAAAGCCGGAATACAATTTTTTTGCATCATCCAAACAACAAATAGATACACCAGAGTTTCCTATTTTTCCATAAATATCCGGTCTGACATCAGGATCATTACCATACAGTGTCACAGAATCAAACGCTGTTGATAGTCTCTTGGCAGGCATTCCTAAACTAACATAATGAAATCTTCTGTTGGTTCTTTCAGGACCACCTTCTCCAGCAAACATTCTAGTAGGATCTTCTCCTGTTCTTTTAAAAGGATATAATCCCGAAGTATATGGAAACTCACCAGGAACATTTTCCTGTAAGCTCCATCTAAGCAAGTCACCCCACGCCTCATATTTTGGAAGTGCTACTTTAGGAATCTGGGTATGTGATAAAGATTCTGTGTGTGTCTCGATCTTAATTTCTTTATCTCTGACCTTAAAGGAATAAATAGGATCTTTGTATTTTCTAACCTTTGATGCCCAATTTGTAATTACTTCCCAGTTGTAGGGGTCAAGATTAAGTTTGACTCTGTCAAACTCCCCAACCAGCAGTCTTACAAAATCTTTGTTTTCTTCTTTTGCCAGTTTTATACCATCGCTATCAATTCCGCTTTTATCCAGAGCAATAAAATTTACATCCAAAACACTGCAAAGTGTTTTATAAATCCCGTATAACTTTTGAGCTACTTCTACCTGTTGATTTGCAGTCTTGTCGTATGCGCGGTTATTCTCAGCTATTTCTGAAAGATATCTGGTTCTGCTAGGAGGTATTACAAATATCTTCTCTGACATTTCTTTAGAGATATGAAATTCAGACTTCAGGTCTGCATCTGTTTTCTCTACAATCTTGTCCATTATTGCTTTATATAGCGTATTCATCCCGGGGTCATTGAACTGAGAAGCTATCGTACCATAAACCGGAAGATCATCCATTGGCGTATCCCATAAATTATGGTTACGCATGTACTGCTTTTTAACGTCTCTTAAAGCATCGAGTGAACCTCTTTTATCAAACTTATTAATGGCTACCAGATCTGCAAAATCAAGCATATCTATCTTTTCCAGCTGGGTAGCGGCACCAAACTCAGGTGTCATAACATATAAAGAAGTATCACTATGATCCAGTATTTCTGTATCAGACTGACCAATTCCTGAAGTTTCCAGTATGATCAAATCAAACTCAGCCGCTTTAAGTACTTCAATGGCTTCAGCAACATATTTTGAGAGTGCCAGATTAGACTGTCGTGTTGCCAAAGATCTCATATAAACTCTTGGAGAATTTATCGCATTCATACGGATACGATCTCCTAAAAGAGCTCCTCCTGTTTTTCTTTTAGAAGGATCCACTGATATAATACCAATGGATTTATTTGGAAAATCAATCAAAAACCTGCGAACCAGCTCATCTACTAAAGACGATTTACCGGCTCCACCTGTACCTGTAATACCCAACACAGGAGTTTTTGAAGTCTTATTTTTTTTATGAATTGTATCTAAAGTTTCCTTTGCGATATCAGGGAAATTTTCAGCTGCAGAAATTACTCTGGCAATAGCACCTGTCTTTTTCTCTTTTAAATGTTCTACTTCACCATTAAGACTATTACCGATAGGAAAATCTGATTTCTCCACCAAATCGTTGATCATTCCTTGTAATCCCATTTCTCTACCATCATCAGGAGAATAAATTCTAGTGATTCCGTAGTCCATTAATTCCTTAATCTCTTCCGGAAGTATCACTCCTCCTCCTCCTCCAAAAATTTTGATATGATCCGCTCCCTTTTCTTTTAAAAGGTCATACATATATTTAAAGTACTCCGTATGTCCTCCTTGATAGGAGGTCATGGCTATGGCATTCGCATCTTCTTGTATAGCACAATTCACTACCTCTTCTACACTTCGATCATGACCTAAGTGTATAACTTCAACCCCTGTGGATTGTATAATTCTACGCATTATGTTAATTGCTGCATCGTGCCCATCAAAAAGTGATGCTGCGGTAACAATTCTTACTTTATTTTTAGGTGAGTATGGTGCTATTTGTTCCATAAGATAATCTACAGTAAATTTAATGCGCTAATCTACGAATTACTCATCAAATTCATATATTTTTTCAAAACCTTTCAAAACAACTTCCTGTTTCTACATTCTAATTATTGAATTACAACGTATAAAGAACTTTTATTAACGAAATGATATTAAATACAATGAAATACTCAAATCTTGAAATCTATTGCTCAATTTAAGAACACCTTTATTAATCCCAATACTGAATTATAAGAATACGTTGGTCAATTTGATAACAGATTATGCAAAAAAAATAACTGAAAATTTAATAAATGATAAAAAAGATATTTTCTGTTTAAAAAACTTCATCGTAATGAATTCAACCTATATATTATCATGTATGTTTAAAGTTTAATTAAAGTTACCGCACTAGGTTTATTCATAAACTACACTTTTATAACCAAGAAATGAAAAAGACAACCCTACTCATACATTGCCCTGACAAAAAAGGTATCATAGCTAATGTTACCAACTTTATTCTTAGTAAAGATGGAAATACTACCTATGTAGAACAACATGTAGATAGAGATTTAGAAGAGTTTTTTATGCGGCTGGAATGCGAATTTGATAATGATGAGAGAAAACTCGCCAAGTTTAAAGAAGCTTTTCATCAACAAATGGCAGCTAACCATAGTATGAAATGGCAAATGTATGATAGAGATAAAAAACCTAAAATGGCGATTTTTGTTTCAAAATATGATCATTGTTTATATGATATCCTGAGCAGACATGCCTCAGGAGAATTAAAAGTGAAAATCCCTTTAATCATAAGCAACCATAAAGATCTTGAGCACATAGCACAAGCCTTTACCATCCCCTTTGTTCATATACCTGTGACTAAACAAAATAAGGAACAAGCAGAACAGCGGCAGATAGACTTGTTAAAAGAGCATAAGATTGATCTCATTGTTTTAGCAAGGTATATGCAAATCCTGTCAGAAAACTTTGTTACTCAATTTCCAAATCGAATTATCAATATTCATCACTCATTTTTACCTGCCTTTCCAGGAGCTAAACCGTATCATTCCGCTTATAAAAGAGGGGTTAAAATTATAGGTGCAACCAGTCATTATGTAACTTCAGATCTTGATGAAGGGCCCATAATTGAACAGGAAATTGTACGAGTATCACACGTACACGATGTTGAAGATTTTATTTTAAAAGGTAGAGATTTAGAGAAAATTGTATTATCCAGAGCTATCAAATTACATCTGGAAAGAAAAGTGCTGGTTTACAATAATAAGACTGTCGTTTTTTCATAAAAAATCATTTCTTTCCCGGATTAAAAAGATGATCATTCTAAAAATTTCCATTTTAATTTTGTTTTCAATGGTTACCGAAGTATAAAAATTCTTATTTTAACCATAGTAACTGTAAACATTATCATCAAAAAAGGGAACTATGAAAAAAATTATATGCCTATTTCTAGTCATCACTTTAAGTGGCTGCGCAGAACTGCAACAAGTTGTAAACAATTTACCTCAAGGCGGCGGTTTTGGCATTACTAATGTAGAAATAGCCAGCGCACTGAGAGAAGCTCTGGATAAAGGTATTGATAAACAAGTGTCTAAGCTTACATTAAAAGACGGATTTTATAGAAATCAATTAGTTAAGATTTTATTGCCAGAGGAATTACAGAAAGTTGATAAAGCATTAAGAGACATAGGCTTAAGCAGTTTAGCTGACGAAGGTTTAAAAATGATGAATCGTGCTGCCGAAGACGCCGTTAAAGAAGCAACACCAATATTCGTAAATGCTGTGAAGCAAATCACCTTTAACGATGCCAAAAACATCCTTTTAGGCAGTGATAATGCCGCTACCCAATATCTACAGCAGAGAACAAAGGTGGAGCTGTATCAAAAATTTAGCCCGGTTATTAAAAATTCTTTTAGCAAAGTCGGAGCTGATCAGATATGGTCAAATATTATCAACAAGTACAATAGTATTCCATTTACTAATGATGTAAACCCTGACCTTACAGATTATGTGACCGGAGAAGCTTTGGAAGGAGTATATACCATGATTTCGGTTGAGGAAAAGGAAATCAGAACTAAAGTAAGCGCCAGAACCACTGATTTATTAAGAAGAGTTTTTGCATTACAGGATTAATCCTACGCTTACGGAAAAACCGTAATTATATCGATTATACACGCGTTTGATCGAATTGTTATTTTTTACACAATTACTAAATTTATTGTTATTTTTTTAACAATAAAGAGCTATATGTTATTTATTTTATAAGAATTGTAATAATTATCAGCTGTATTTTTTGAAAAAACTGTAAGCATTTTATGATTGTTTAAAGGACCTCAAAGCCCGTCTATACTTGTTTGACGGGCTTTATCATTTACTTTTGCGCCCAAATTATAAAAGTCCTTAAATGAAAAACTTAATCAAACTAACCATTGCTATTGCAATACTTTTAACATCAGGTATTGCAACCGGGCAAGAGCTTACAGTGACAGGTACTGTAGTAGATTCAAGAGGTGTTCCTTTACCAGGAACTAACATAACCATTGTTAATTCAACTAAAGGAGCTCAAACCGACTTCGATGGTTTCTTCACTATCGAAGCGAACAAAGGAGACCAGCTTATGCTTTCCTATGTTGGTTTCTATCCTCAAACAGTTACTGTTCAAGACGAGACAAAACTAGAAATTACACTTGAAGAAAATGTTGAAGGATTAGACCAAATCGTTATTATAGGGTATGGTTCTTCAAGTAAAACTAAAATTGCAACAAGTATAGGAACTATAAGAGGAGAAGATTTAACTGATATTAAATTTCCAAGTATTCAATCTCTTTTTTCCGGACAGATTACAGGTGTACAGGCTTCTCAACTTTCTGGTAGAGTGGAATCTGGTATAAAAGTGAGAGTAAGAGGGGTAGCTACAATTGGAGCTTCTCAAGAGCCGTTATATGTCTTGGATGGTGTTCCTCTAATTAATGAAGATGAGTCTATAAACAATTCTCCTATCAACCCATTAATAGGATTAAATCCTGATGATATAGATTCCATAGACTTCCTTAAAGATGCTGCAGCAGCAGCAATTTATGGAGCGAGAGGTACTAATGGTGTAATCATCATTACTACGAAGAAGGGTAACTCCAGTAAACCTAAAATTACCCTTAATACTTCAACAGGTCTTAATTTTACCACTAAAAAGAGAGATTTCCTTAATGCACAACAGTATATCGAATTATACACTGAAGC
>NZVW01000084.1 GCA_002697475.1 Aquimarina sp.
TACCACCTAGTTGATCAAATGCCTCTTTGTACTTAATAGCGGATTGAGTGTAGTTTTGATCCTCATATAATTTCCAAGCCTCCTCAACATATTGGTTGTATTTTTCTCTATTTTGTCCAGAAGCGATATTTAAAGAGAGAATCATTATAAATATTAGTAAATAGCGTGTCATAAGAAAGTTTTTTAATTGTAAGTAATTTTAAAGGTTAGGTACTGTTCAAAAACAAAAATGTTTCATTGGTAAACTATGTTTTTAATATTAAAGCTTAATCCTTTTTGTGTTTTCATATCTAAATTGATCCAATTCTTTTAGTTCAGTAGCTATTTTTTCTTCCCAGAGCTTAACGGCTTCTTCATTTCTTCCATAATCAGTTTCTGTAACCATGTTAGCTCTAATTTCTGTGAACTGAGCCATTATATCATCGCTGATTTGATTGACGATCTCAAATCCACCTAGAATTTTCCCTTTATTTTGAAGAAGTTGTTTTCTGAATTTTCTAGCCTGAACTTCAGCGAGATCAAATTGTAATTGTTGAAATCCCAGTGCTTCTTCAATATTTTCTATATTCAGTGTATCTATCCAAGAACCTCTTCCATTAAAAATATTATCTACGCGCTGATTCAGGTTTCTTTTCATGGCGTCAAAAGCATTGATTTTATGAGCAATAATGAATTGGCTATAGGCAGTTTCTTGTTTTGAAACCGGAGGATCTAGCTTAAAATCGTTGACTGTCAATTTATGAGTAGTACTCCATCTTTTTTGTCCGGTTTCTAGTTCTTGAGCAACTATATATCCTATTGAAGCTGTGTATAGGAAAAGTATAATTAGAATTTTGTGCATCATAAAAATTTTAGTTACTATATATAAACGTCTGGAAAAATAAACTATTACACCAGGCAGATCATGTATAATTTCAATGGTGGTGCTTGCCGTATTTCTTCAATGCAGTATTTACATCCAGAATTGGAACTTTAAGTGTTCCATTATGTAGCGCAATAGATTCATCCATATCTAGGTTATGGATATCATAAGCTTTTTTGTTAAGATTAATCATAATCACATCAAATGTAAAAGCCATAGGAGTTTTCGCAATAAACCAATGTATATTGTTTTTGTCATCCGAAATAGAAGAGCTATCCCCCCGATTTAATTATTTTGTCAATTGTTGGTTGGATGATTAAACTGTTCTCTTCCTGATGTATTCTTTCATAGTGTCTTAAGTGCATCTCACCTTTTAGGAGTAGGTGAGCTGAAGCCATATTACTGTGCCCATGTGGAATAATAGCTCTGTCTTTTTTTATACCAAAAATCTTCTTAATAAAGATTGTTTTTTCTGGCAATCCTGTAAGTTTTGGAAAGAAAACTTTTTTTGTATGAACACCTAAATCCGGGAATTCAAACCCCTTGATCAATTTTTGAAATGAAATAAATTCTAATAATTCTTGCAACGGAATACGATTAAATAATTCTTCAATCTTTTGTTGCCATTGTTCAGGTGTTAATTCTTTTTTATCTAAATCCAGACAATATTCGTGTAATTGTAATGCCCAATGATCCGTTATTGGTTTGATTTTAGGATTTATAGCATTATAGGCAAATAAGGCGTCAATTAGAGCAAAACTCATCACTGAAGTAAGCATTTGTTTCATAAAGACTCTCCTATCCATTGCATCAACTACCTTAGTTTGACTTTTATCGTTTCGTGTATGGTTTCGTAGCTGTCCCGCAGGGTAGCTATGAACTATACACCTTGTTCTATGCTTTTTTCTATTTGTTCTTTTATTATCGGAAGTATATCACTACTTCTTTCTCTAACTATTATGGCTCTTTTCTTATCTTTTAGTAGTTCGGTAAAATGATTGTCCTCAATATTCATATCAACCACATATCCACCATATTTTAAAGTTGTACGAGCTATTTCTATAGGTAAATTTGTTGCTCCCGATGTACCAACTATAAATAGTACTCCACTATTTTTAGCTACTTTCAAAGAGCTAAATTTCTTATTAGTTTTTTCATCATAATATTCGTCAAACCACAAAATATTTGGTCTTAACCAATTCCCACACTCAGGACATTTTAGAGAATCAATTTCATCTTTTCTAAGCTCTTCTTCAATATCTTTTCCAGTTAGATTGTTTGGAATAGGTAAGATTTCTTTGCAATCTACTGAGCATTTTACCTCTCTATAATTCCCGTGAACTTCATAAATGTTTTTGTTTCCAGCTCTTCTATGAAGATTGTCAATATTTTGCGTTATCAAATGGAATCTATCGCCTAATATTTTTTCAAGGTTAGCAAGTATTTTGTGACTTTCATTCGGTTTAGCATTTTCAATCATTTTTTTTCTAAACAAAATGTATTGCCAAACTTCTTCTTGGTTTTCTTTAAAGTATTTATATGTTCCAAATTCTTCGGGTTTATGATACCTAGTTCCTTTAACCCAGATTCCGTCCGACCCACGATACGTTGGAACTCCACTGTCAGCAGAAATTCCAGCTCCAGTTAGGAAAGTGAATTTATTTCGTTTATCTTTCGATAAGACTTCTTCAATTATGTCGTTTAGTTGATTCATTCAAATTGCATAGAACTTATGTATAAATATAACTAAACAGATCCTATTGATTCTCCAAAGGTTAGCAAATTATGGTCCGGGTCTAACAAAGCAAATTCTTTTTGCCCCCAGGGCTTACTTTCCAAAGGAGCATTAGGATGGATTTTTATTCCATTTTTGCTAATACTTTCATATAGTTCTTCAATATTGTTGGTACGAATATAAACCTGACCGTAATTTTTTCTAGGATTAAGATTTTTAAAAAGAAAAAAGTGAATTTCTACAGCGTCCTTTTTGATTAGTAAATAATCCCCGTGATCTGCTATTTCGGTAAAATTAAGACCATTGAGATAAAACTCCTTGGTGCGTTTAATATCTCTCATAGGTAACTTAGGGTTGACTGCGGTAAGCATTTGTAAGATTTAAAGATTACTATTCTTTAAAAATAATGAATAACTACTTCACATTTAAAGAATTGTTCAATTTAGGGCATAAAAAACGGCATCTATAAAAGATGCCGGTCATTAAAAATTTTATTTCGGGGCTACAAAATAAAATTTAATTGTTTAGTCGTTATCAGAGTAGCTTGCAAATTGTTGCATCGCTGTCTTCGTTAATTCTTTAGCTCTGTTCACATAGAAATTCTTAGTATCATCCAATGATTCATTTTGAAGTTCACTCTCGCTTCTTAAATAATCATCTGCATAGTTGAAGGAAGCTTCTTCATTAAGGACAACACTAAGTTCCTGAATTGCATTTTCAAGATTTTTTAAGGCCTGCTCAGCTTTACTTTTTATAGCTGCTTGCTTTTGTAATTCTTGAGCTCTTTTAGCCTCTAATTCTTTTTGAGCTTTTTCCTGAGCAGCAATTTGTTGTTCTATTTGTTGTTGCTGTAGCTCTAATTGTCTTTTCTTTTCTTCTAATTCTTGCTGTTTAGCAGATACTTCTTCAACCGCTTCAGCTATCTCGCTACCTTCAGCACTGGCAACATCACTAATGATTCCCTTTTTAGCATCAGCTTGACATACTGTAAGTTGCTTCAATAATTCTGAACCCAGATCTTTAGCTCTTTTCGCATAATATCTACTTCTTTCATAGGTATCCTGCTCTAAAGAACTTTCCATGTCAGTTTTTGCTTGGAAAGCTGTTTCATTTGCTTTTTTACATCCACAATCGGCAGCCAATGTTTCCACTTTGGCAAAAGCATCAACCGCTTTATCTGCATATTCCTGAGTATGGAATACGTTATTAGCTCCATATGCTTTTTTACTATGAGAATACGCGTAACTTGCAGCAGTTAAGGCATCTTCATATAGGTTTTGGGCATTGATTGGGGATAATAAGAAAGATAAAATTACAAGTAGTCCGATCTTCTTCATATTGCTGGGGCTTTATTTATGACACAATAATACAATATTTGTTATATAAAATCCAAAAAAAAACGTCATTAATCGATGAAAAGCGTTTTTTATCTTAATTTTTATGGTTTTACCATAGTAAAAAGTGAAAAATATCTTACCGATAAAATAACTATTCTTTAACGTATATTACTTAGGAATATTTTAAAGTTTTTTATATCAAATTTGTATAACTTAAAATTAGATTGTAAGTTCAGGATTCCTTGCCCGTCTATCTAAACTATGAAACAACTAATTATATCTTCAATTAATCAAAACTTGAATAAAGCAATTTTGCTCATAGATAGTTTAGATTCAGATTTATATACCGACAATACTGTAGGTCCCTATTACTCAAGTATAGGTTCACATATTAGACACGCATTGGACTTTTTTGACTGTATTGTTAAGGGTATTGATGATAACAATATCGATTTGACTAATAGGAGCAGGGATCAAATAATCGCAGAGAATAAGGAAGAGGCTAAGAAGTTTATATATAGGTTACAAAATATATTATTAACGTATTTAAATGTACCCACAGATTATTTGATACATGTGACGGATAATATGGGTCAGGGAAACGTTACTGTTCATTATACACTGGAGAGTGTACTGGCTCACGCTAACAGTCATCTAATACATCACTATGCAACTATTGGCTATATCCTTGATTATCTTAATATAAGAACTGAGATTCCTGGATTTGGTTATAACCCAACTACTCCAGATGCTAAAAGAAAAGGAATTTAGTAGGGATTTGTTTTTTAATGTCGTTTAATAAAATCTTTGAGTCTTTCTTTAATAAAATATGTCCAGCCTTGATGACAGTTTTTTACAGTAAATTCAGGAATCGAGGAGTCAAAATCGGCGAGTATTTTATGAGATACTTCTAGCTCAGTATTAGTAGGGGTTTCGAAGATTTCAAAAGTAACTTCTGCAATACCCATATAACCCTTATATCGCCAGTTATAAACAATTTTTTTTAGAGGCCGTACTTCTTTAATTTTCCATAAATGAGGAAAGATACGATCTTCATTTTCAACAATAAATTCAGTAGTAAATCCTTCTTCCGGTTTAAAGGAAGGTATGTTTGTAAAAAACCATTTTTTCATCTGATCTAATTCGGTAATTGCTTTCCAAATGGTTAAAGCTGAAGCGTTAAAAGATTCAGATACTACAACCGGACGATCAGAAGTTTTCATAGACCAAAAAACATTTTAATTTGGTTTATCGAACATTGATTTCAATATGGTATTAAGTCCTACAAAGGCCATCACTATTGCAAAAGTAGCTCCGGCTATACCAAGAATCAGCACTGGTATGTATAAGGCATGTTCTCTGTTTTGAAATGCTGAATGCAAAATTACAGGGCTTATAAACATAAATAGTATCGCAATAGCAATTCTCTTGACTCCTTTTGCCAGTAATATTTTGTTAGTTCTCTTTGTTTCCATAGGCTTCAATGGCATTTCTTACACTTTTGTGTTTTGATAAAAGTTTTTCAGCTTTTGCATAGTCGACATTAATTTCATTCATAATCATCTTAATCCCTCTTTCTACCAATTTGTTATTGCTTAATTGCATGTCCACCATACGATTACCTTTTACTCTTCCTAATTTGATCATTACAGAGGTGGAAATCATATTAAGTACGAGTTTTTGGGCTGTTCCTGCTTTCATTCGGGAACTACCAGTTACAAACTCAGGCCCTACAATCACTTCAATCGGATATTTTGCTGTTTTGGCTAATGGACTTCCTTCATTACAAGTGATACAACCTGTAATAATCCCCTTATTATTACATTCTTGTAATGCAGAAATTACATAAGGAGTTGTACCTGAAGCAGCAATACCAATAACAACATCTTTTTCTGATACCTGAAATCCTTCTAAATCTTTCCATCCTTGGGCTACATTATCCTCTGCAAACTCAACAGCATTTCTAATAGCAGTATCACCTCCTGCAATTAGTCCTACAACTAAGTCTGGTGACACTCCGAATGTAGGAGGACATTCGCTGGCATCAACAATACCAAGGCGTCCGCTTGTTCCTGCTCCTAAATAAAATAAGCGTCCACCATCTTTTAATTTATTGACTATCTGATCGACCAGAGGTTCTATTTGTGGTATAGAGCGTTCAACCGCAGTAGGAACAGTCTTGTCTTCTTCATTGATTCCCTTCAATAATTCTGAAGTTGTCATTTTTTCCAGATGATCATGTCTGGAAGGCAACTCTGTGGTTTTGATAAAATCCATAGTACAAAAATACAGAAATCTCTATTGTCAATAACTAATGTGGTGCAATTACTATTCTGTTATGGTAATTTCAAACCTGTCTGTTTCAGAAATATTAAAGTATCCTAAAGGATAATTATCCGGATTAGTATCATTGATAATATTTCCTCTAACTTCAGAAGGTGGTGCCTGGAAAGGATCTCCATTTTGTCCGCTTTGCTCTGTTAAAATGGTAAAATAATTGAAATATTGTTCATTAACCCCCAGAATTTTAACCGTAATATTTCTATCGATTACATTGTTTTCATAAAAATAGGAGAAGTTAAAAGACTCACCTTGAAAAAATTCGTCTTCAATAGGAAGATACAGATTGAAATCGAAATCGAATAAATAAAAATCTTCTCTGTTTTCCTGATCTGTAAAGGATACAATAATTTCTGTTTCATCTCCCCCAAATAAGGTGCCGTCTCCTTGTATAACATTGTCAATAGGCACTGCAGGTATAAGTCTGGCGATTGCTGTGTAGGTTTCCCCACCATAAGTAACAGTGAGTTCATAGTCTACATTGTCAACAGGATCAAAAGAAGTTGATGGTATATAAAATCCAGGTTCAGTGGATTCTTCAAATGAAATTATAGTATTGTCAGAAAGATTGGTAATGAAGACTACGGCATCGCTTACTGTTGGGACATCACTATCAAAAAATGGAGCAGTAGTAGTGATTCTTACGCCACCTTCAGTGGTTATTGGGTTTTCATTAAAATACTTTTCAAAGTTAGCATCAATTACCAATCTGGGTTCTCCTGTTGGCAGATCTACATCGATTACATCTTCACAACTATAAAGACAAAAGGCTATTGCAATAATGACTAATATTCTCTTCATAATTTTAGAATTTAAAATTATAGGTTACCGCAGGTATGATCCCAAAAATTGAAGTTCTTACGGCTTCATTTACAAAAGTCTCATCGTTTTCTCTAAACGTAATTGAGGCTGCATTTCTTCTATTGTAAAGGTTATAAATGCTAAAAACCCATTCACTTTTCCAATTTCTGCTTTTATTTTTTCTGGGTGTCAGAGTAGCAGAAACATCTATTCTATGATAGGCAGGTAAGCGCTCTGAGTTTCTAGGAGCATCATAAACAGGTACAACTACACCCTGATATTCAAACTGCCCTGTAGGATAATTAGTGGGTTGACCAGTCTGAAACACAAAATTAGCACCAAATTTCCATTTTTCATTTAGCTCATAACTTCCGTTAAAAGATATATCGTGGGTTTTGTCATACGGAGTATTATACCAATTGCCATTATTGATTCCAGTTTCATTGGCTGTTCTTCCGGGAGTTCTTTGCTCAGATTTAGAAAGCGTATAGGCTAACCATCCCTTAAAATCTCCTTCATTTTTTCTAAGCAAAAATTCCAGACCGTAAGCTCTTGCTTCACCATTAAGGATGACACGCTCGATAGCATCATTAGCAATTAAATTAGCGCCATCAATATAGTCGATTCTGTTTTGGATCTCTTTGTAAAATACTTCTGTCTCAACAGAATATATATTGTCCTTAAAGTTTTTGAAATACCCCAGGGCATATTGATCTAAAATTTGTGGTTTAATATATTTTCCGCTAGGAGCCCAGACGTCTAGAGGAGTGGGAGAGTTGGTGTTAGATATTAGATGCAAATATTGAGATATTCTATTGTAACTGGCTTTTACAGAAGTGTAATCGTTTATCAAATAGGATAGAGCAAAACGAGGTTCTATATTCGTAAATGTTTCTATGACATCACTTCTGTCGAATGTATCAACACTTGTAGGATCTGCCGATTCATATATCTGGAACTCTTCATTAAAGAGAACTGCGGTATCATCTGTGTATCTGTTTAATTCCTTCTGGCCTAATCTGGTAAAATTACTCAGGCGAACTCCATACTGTAGTTTTAGTTTTTCACTTATAGTATGCTCCGCATCAACATAAATTCCCAGCTCATTAGCATATTTATCAATAAGCTTATCTCTATTAATACCGGAGTCGGGGCGGTTAGGTTTTATCTCTCCGGGATTGAATCTGAAGTAAATATTATTTATACCATAATTGAGCTGAAAACTATCGCTTAAATAATGTTTTAAGTCGTATTTTAAGTTAAAGTTGCGTATCCCTGAATCCCACTCAAAACCAACGAAATCTAATTCTAAGCCATAAAAGTAATCTGAGTATATCAATGAAAGGTTAGAGAAAAGCTTGTCAGAAAACAGATGATTCCATCTGAGATTTAAAACAGAATTTCCATAAATATTTTCAAAACTATCTGTTATTCCAAATACATCTCTACCAAAATAGCCTGATAGGTAAATGTTGTTATTATCATTTATTCTGTAGTTAAGTTTAGTGTTAAGGTCATAGAAATAGGCGATATTCTCATTATCAAATAGCGGTAAAAACAGATGAGCATAAGAAGCTCTACCACCTATTAGAAAAGCACCTTTTTCTTTAACAATAGGACCTTCAGCCAATAATCTACTTGCCACGGCGCCTAATCCACCATTCATGCTAAACTTATTACTATTACCCTCTTTCTGATAAATATCCAGAACAGAAGAAACTCTTCCTCCGTATCTTGCAGGGATTCCGCCTTTATAAAGTTTCAGGTCTTTAATAGCATCCGGATTAAAGACAGAAAAGAAACCAAAAAGGTGTGATGAATTAAAAATAGTCGCCTCATCTAAAAGAATAAGGTTTTGATCTACAGCACCACCTCGCACATTAAATCCAGAAGCTCCTTCGCCACCACTGGTAACTCCAGGTAGTAATAAGATTGATTTTACGACATCAGCCTCTCCAAGTACAACCGGTATTTGTTTTATAGTACTGGATGTTAATTGGTTGATACTCATTTGAGGAGCTCTTATATCCGTTTTTTCTACATTTTCAGTAATAATAACTTCATCAAGCATTTCAGAAGCTTCCTGAAGACTAAAATTTAATTTAGTGTTTTCTGTCAGTAAAATATCCTTTACGATATCATTAAAACCTAAGTAACTAATCTGAATTTTATAGGCTCCTTCAGGTAAGGTAATGGAATAAAAACCATATTCATTAGTTACGGTTCCTTTATTTATTTCCGGAAATAATACATTAACGCCAATAAGCGTTTCGTTTGTGCTTTCTTCAGTAATAATTCCACTTATTGTATACTTTTCCTGACTAAAACTAAAATAGACAGAAAATAAAGTCAAAAGGGTAAGATATTTAAGTCTCAATTATGTTTGGAATTAAGGTTTTAACTAGATAAAATAAAGATTTGACATTATGCGGAGCTAAACTAATTACAAAAAATGAATAGTAGTGTTACATAAATATTAAAAAAGGGTTGCTATAATGAGCAACCCTATTACTACAGTGAAGTATCTACATTTAATCTTTAAGTTCTATATTGATATTATAAAATCCTTGTTCTCTGATACCTATGATACCGTGTATTGGTTCACCAGCTTCTTAAATTATTTTGAACATTAGAATTTGTTTTTTCAAAACTTAGTTGATGAAAAAAAAAGATCTGATTAAGAATAATCAGATCTTTCTACGTTATAGTTTACTGACCTTAGGATAGTTATCCAATAATACTATTAAGTGTTTTACTTGGTCTCATTGCGCTAGAAACTTTAGTTGGATTAGGCCAGTAATACCCACCCATATCAACAGGACTTCCCTGTGCCTCATTAAGTTCTTTAGTGATAGCTTTTTCATTACTTTTAAGTTCCTCAGCTAATTTTGTAAACTCTTCCTTTAATTCCTGATCTTTATCTTGTGCAGCAAGTGCCTCTGCCCAGTAAAGTGCCAAATAATAATGACTACCTCTGTTGTCCAGTTCGTTTACTTTTCTAGAAGGAGATTTTTTATTATCTAAAAATTCGATAGTAGCCTGGTCTAAAGCATCAGCTAGTAAAAGTGCTTTAGTATTATTATTTTTTTCTCCCAGATGTTCCAACGATACAGCTAAGGCTAAGAATTCTCCCAGAGAATCCCATCTAAGGTGTCCCTCTTTATTAAATTGTTGTACGTGCTTAGGGGCAGAACCTCCGGCACCAGTTTCAAAAAGTCCACCACCATTCATTAATGGTACTATAGATAACATTTTAGCGCTGGTTCCCAGTTCCAGAATAGGAAAGAGATCAGTGTTGTAATCTCTTAATACGTTTCCTGTTACGGATATAGTGTCTTTTCCTTCTTTTACACGCTCAAGAGTGAAACGAGTAGCCTCAATAGGCGACATAATTCTTATATCTAATCCTTCTGTATCGTGATCAGGAAGATATTTTTCTACTTTTTTAATTAGTTCAGCATCATGAGCTCTGTTTTTATCTAGCCAAAAAACAGCTGGTGTATCTGTCGCTCTAGCTCTGTTAACAGCTAATTTAACCCAATCTTCGATCGGAGCATCTTTTGTCTGGCACATTCTCCAGATATCGCCTTCTTCAACGTTATGCTCAAGCAATACATTTCCATCCTGATCAGTAACTTTTACTGTTCCATTTGTTGAAATTTCAAAGGTTTTATCATGCGACCCATACTCTTCAGCCTTTTGTGCCATTAGTCCTACATTAGGCACCGTACCCATAGTAGTAGGATCAAAAGCACCATTTTCTTTACAGAAGTCTATAGTAGCCTGATAGATACCTGCGTAGCTGCTGTCCGGAATAACGGCTTTCGTATCCTGAGATTTTCCATCAGCATTCCACATTTGCCCAGAGTTTCGTATCATAGCCGGCATAGAGGCGTCTATAATTATGTCACTTGGAACGTGCAGGTTAGTTATTCCCTCGTCAGAGTTAACCATAGCTAACTTTGGAAGCTTGTCATAGGCAGCATCAATATCACCAAGGATTTCATTTCTTTTATCCTCCGGTAACTTTTTTAGTTTAGCTAAAAGATCTCCATAACCATTGTTTACTTCAACACCTATCTTTTCAAAAATATCACCGTGTTTTTCAAATACGTCTTTAAAGTATACCTCTACAGCATGTCCAAAAATAATAGGATCAGAAACTTTCATCATAGTGGCTTTCATGTGCAATGAAAACAAGACATCTTTTTCTTTAGCATCTTTTACCTGCTCTTCTAAGAAAGAAATTAATGCTTTCTTACTCATCACAGTTGCATCTATAACCTCTCCTGCAAGTAGGGGAGTGTTGGATTTAAGAACGGTAGTGTTACCTGACTTATCAATAAGCTCAATTTTCACATCTTTTGCAGCATCAACAGTTACTGATTTTTCATTTGATCTAAAATCTCCAGATTCCATA
>NZVW01000085.1 GCA_002697475.1 Aquimarina sp.
AGTAGCTGGGATTTCCATATACTTTTTGGAGAAATCGATGCCGTACAATGGATTAATGAAGAAGTAAAACAAAGAGCAGAGGCTCTTGGTTTTCAGGTAACAGTAGGTGGCAATACCTGGAGTCATCCTGAGTGGGGGCTGGAAGGTACTCTTCCTTTACCTCTTCCTAAAGAAGGAAGTCAGGGAAAAGGTCTTCTGGAACTTGCACACGCCAATGGTGTTAAGGTAATGGCATCCATAGGAGGATGGAGCATGTGTAAGCATTTTCCGGAAATGGCAGCTGACCCGGTAAAGAGAGCCCGTTTTATCGCAGATTGTAAAAAGCTTATCAACATGGGCTTTGATGGTATCGATCTGGATTGGGAATATCCGGGACCCTATGCAGGTATGAATTTTACAGGTTCAAATGCTGATTATGCCAATTTTGAAAATTTGGTTGAAGAAATTCGAAATGCCATAGGTCCGGATAAATTAATTACAGCTGCGATGGCTGCTGACTATAAGAAAATTGAAGGTTTTAATTGGTCCAGGTTATCAAATACTATGGACTATTTTAATATGATGACCTATGATTTCAATGGAGGGTGGTCCAATATAGCAGGTCATAATGCACCGGTATATCCTTATGATGGTGCTGAAGCACCTGATTTTAACTGGCAAACCCTTTTGACTAAAATGAAAGAAATGGGTGTGCCAACCAATAAAATTAATTTTGGAGCACCATTTTATGGTAGAGGAGTGGTTACTTCTGGTAATGCTACACTAAATGCGCCAACGGTTAAAACAAATGTAACCATTCAGCCTGACGGTCCAATAAGTACCGCATCAGATTATACGAACTGGCCTTTAGATGTTTATGACGGGACACCTAACCATTTTTATATCAAACAAAAAACAGGCGCGGGTAGTGGATGGACCAGACATTGGGATGATCAGGCTAAAGTGCCTTACATGACTAATGGAAAGTATTTTTTGAGTTACGATGATGAAGAGTCTATAGGGATTAAAGCAAAATTTATCAATGATAATAATCTTGCAGGAACTATCGTATGGACAGTTTTTGGAGATTTAGAATTCAGTGGCTCTTATCAGTCTTATGGTACAAAGCTTAAAAGATGGTCTACGGTTAAATCTCCGTTAATCAACAAAATGAATGAAGTATTTGCTTCTGGAGGATCTGGAAATTTACCACCATCAGTTAGTATAACTTCTCCACAAACTGGTGCTACATTTACAGCCGATGCTTCTGTAACTATTGAAGCCAATGCATCAGATGCAGATGGTTCTGTCAGTAAAGTTGAGTTTTATGCAGGATCAACACTTTTAGGGCAAGATACTAGTGCGCCATATTCTTATAACTGGACAAATTTATCACCGGGGAATTATTCAATTATTGCGAAAGCTTATGACAATGAAGGAAGCACAAATACTTCTTCAATAAGTGTTGTTGTAACAGGTGTAGGAGGTAATCTTCCTCCTGAGGTTTCTATCACTTCGCCACAACAAAATCAGAATTTTGAAGAAGGAGAAGCTATAACAATTAATGCAACAGCATCGGATGCTGATGGGTCGGTTTCCAAAGTAGCGTTTTATAACGGTAATACACTATTAGCTGAAGATATAACATCTCCATATAGTTATTCCTGGAATGATGTAAGTTCAGGTAGCTATACAATTAATGTAAAGGCCTTTGATAATGATAATGACGATACTACAGCTTCTGTTTCCATAACTGTAAGTTCCACAAATGGGAATGAATGTTCAGCTCCGGCCTGGGAATCAGGCAGATCTTATAATGGAGGAGAAGTTGTTTCTTATCAGGGTAGAGAGTACAAAGCCAAATGGTGGACACAGCAAAATCCTTTAGGTAGTACAGAGTGGGAAGATCTTGGAGCTTGTGACGGAGGTAATCCACCGGATGGTGATTGTACGGCTCCGGCCTGGGAATCAGGTAGAGCTTATAATGGAGGAGAGGTTGTATCTCTTGAAGGTAGAGAATATAAAGCCAAATGGTGGACACAGCAAAACCCTGTAGGCAGCAACGAATGGGAAGATTTAGGACCTTGTAATGATGGTGGAGGTGGAAACCCTCAGGTTGCTATTACTTCGCCATCCAGCGGACAGTCTTTTATAGAAGGAAATACAATTACTATTAATGCATCTGCATCTGACAGTAATGGAAGCATAACCAAAGTTGAGTTTTATAATAACGGAAGTAAAATAGGTGAAGACACTACCAGTCCATACACATATGCTATCACTAATGCGTTAATTGGATCTTATAGTTTTACAGCAAAAGCGACAGATAATGAAAATAATAGCTCAACATCTACCGCAGTAACAGTAAATGTTACTACAGACGGGGGATGTACGGGGAGTAATAATTTTAAGGTAGTAGGCTACATGCCAAGCTGGCAAGGTAATGCTAGTGCTATTCAATATGATAAATTGACGCATATAAACTATTCCTTCCTGTTACCGAATAGTGATGGAAGTCTTCGACCTCTTGAGAATGCTTCAAAACTTCAGCAAATTGTTTCATTAGGTCACGCTCAGGGAGTTAAGGTTTTAATAGCCGTAGGTGGATGGATGGACGGTAATGACTCTGCATTTACCACATTAGCAGCGAATCCTACAACCCGAACAGCTTTTGTAAATAATCTGGTCAATTTTGTAAATCAATACAATCTTGATGGTGTTGACATGGACTGGGAATACCCTAGAGAGGGTAATGAGCCACAGAACTTTGAGTTGTTAATGCAAGAACTAGGTCAGGCAATGCATAGTCGAGGTAAATTACTAACGGCAGCGGTCGTAGTAGCTGGATGGAATGCAGATGGAGTACTCAGCGGAGTGTTCGATGATGTAGATTTCTTAAACATAATGGCTTATGATGGACCTGATCATAGTACTATGGCACAGGCTCAAAGCGGATTAACCTATTGGATTGGAAGAGGATTACCAAAAGAAAAGGCTATTCTTGGAGTTCCTTTCTATAGCCGTCCTCAAGCACAAAGTTATGCTTCACTTTTAGCTCAGGGAGCAGACCCTTATAGTGATTCTTTCCAAGGAAATAATTATAATGGTATCACTACGATAAAAGCTAAAACTGAATTAGCGATAGCGCAAGGTGGAGGTATTATGATATGGGAGTTATCTCACGATACTACTGATCCTGCGACATCATTACTAGCTGCAATTCATCAGGTAGTAGGTGATCCGTGTACACCTGATAACATTGCACCGCAAGTTAATGTTACTGCACCACAGCAAGGAGCAACTTTTACTGTAGGGGATAACTTATCCTTAACGGCAAATGCCTCTGACAGTGATGGACAAGTGACTAAGGTTGCGTTTTTGGTAGACGGGATAGCTGTTGGAGAGGATAATACAGCTCCTTATGCTGCAAACTGGACAGCTTTAGAAGGTAACCATACCATTACTGCAATTGCCACTGATGATGATAATGCCACCACGACTTCTGCAGCAGTTTCTATTATAGTTCAAGGTGATGGAAACCAATTGCCTACAGTAATAATAACGAGTCCCGCTAATAATTCTTCTTTTACAGAAGGACAAAATGTAACTGTTACTGCAAATGCAATTGACGTTGACGGTAGTATAAGTAAAGTAGAGTTTTATGTAGATGGCAATTTAATAGCTGAAGATACTTCAGCGCCGTATACTACAAATTGGATAGCGACTAACGGCAATCATACGCTTACAGCAAAAGCTACTGATAACGAAGGAGGCTCAACAATTTCAGCTGCAATAACTATGACAGTTAACTCGGATACAGGAGAATGTGATGAACCACAATATGTTGAAGCAGGAGGTTATACTGAAGGTAGTTTGGTACAGAACAATGGTAACTTATATGAGTGTCGTTCCTGGCCTAATAGTGGTTGGTGTAATGGTGCTGCCTGGGCATATGAACCAGGGATAGGAGACTACTGGCAAGATGCCTGGATTCTTAAAGGTGAATGTGGAGATGGAACACCAGATAATATTCCCCCATCGGTATCTATTACCCAGCCAACTAACGGACAAAACTATACCTCCGGTAGTACAGTAAATATCACAGCATCAGCTTCAGATAGTGACGGAACTGTTACTAAAGTAGAGTTTTATAGTAATGGCAGTAAAATAGGTGAAGATACCTCCAACCCTTACAGTTTTAGTTGGCCAAACGTTTCGACAGGAACCTATAACATTACGGCTAAAGCATTTGATAATGGAAATGCATCATCAGATTCTTCAACTGTAACCATAACAGTGGGTACTATCACTACACCTCCCGGAGGAGATTTACCAAAGACAATCTTGGTAGGTTACTGGCACAATTTTAATAATGGATCTTCAATACCTAAACTTAGGGAAGTATCTGATAAGTGGGATGTAATTAATGTTTCCTTTGCTATTCCGACAGTACCTAACGGAGCTACAATGACCTTTACTCCAGATCCTGCAATTTATTCAAGTGTACAAGAGTTTAAAGATGATGTAGCGTTATTGCAAAGCAGAGGTAAAAAAGTGTTAATCTCTATGGGTGGTGCAACTGGTGCAGTAGATGTGGATAGTCCTGCAGATGCTCAGGCATTTAGTAGTTCAATGGTAAATATCATCAATACTTATGGTTTTGATGGTATGGATATAGATTTTGAAGGAAGCTCAGTTTCACTGGCTGCAGGCGATAATGATTTTATGAATCCTACTTCCCCCAAGCTAGTTCATTTGATCACTGCGTTCAGATCAATTTTAAGTCAGTATAGTGCAGATTTTATACTATCTATGGCACCTGAAACTTTATATGTTCAGGGAGGTTTTAGCGGTTATGGCGGACCTAGTGGAGCTTATCTTCCTTTGATTTATGCCCTTAGAAATGAGATGGATTATATCCACGTACAGCATTATAATACAGGTTGTATGCTGGGTCTTGATGGATTATGTTATAGCTCAGGGAATGCAGATTTTCAGGTTGCGATGGCAGACATGTTATTACAAGGTTTCCCTGTGGCTAATGGGCAACAGTTTCCTGCATTAAGACAAGATCAGGTAGCTATTGGTCTTCCGGCCAGTACTTCTGCAGCAGGTAGTGGATATACTCCCGCGGCTGAAGTCCATAAAGCACTCGATTACATCATCAAAGGACAATCCTTCGGGGGTAGATATACACTAAGAAACCCTTCAGGATATCCGGATTTTAGAGGTCTTATGACTTGGTCAATTAATTGGGATATAGTTGCTGGATTTGGCTTTTCTAATCCTCATAGAGCTTACCTTGATGGTTTAGATGGTAGAATAGCCTCTACAACAGAAGCCAAAGCAAAAAGAAATCCTTTTGATAATGAAGTGGATGTAACACTTAAATTAGATAAACAGCAATATGTCACAGCAGAAGTTTATAATCAAATTGGTATAAAAGTAGCAACTTTGAAAAATTATGAACTGATCTCCTCCGGAGAATCCGAATTTAAATGGATAGCTGATGATGCACCCGCAGGACTTTATTTCCTAAAAATCAGAATAGGAAAAGAAACAAAAACTCTCAAGTTAATTAAACAATAATCATTTAAGCATATAAAAAGGCTGTCAGGTTTTACTTGACAGCCTTTTAAGGCTTAAACAGAATTTTAATAGATTAAACTCTAATTGTTTATGCCATGAAAAAAACTCTTCAAAACCTTATTTTATTATGCATTATTTGCATAGCTGAGCCTTTACTGTCACACGGTACCGTCATTTGGCCACCTAGTAGAATATACAATTGCTATAATAACCCTTCAACTTCTGTATGTCAACCTTGTGGAAATGCTATCTACAATTGGATGGGAGTGCTACAACCACACACGGATTATGGTAGGCACGAAATATATGCACCTGATGGACAAATTGCTAGCGGAGGAAACGGTAGTGGTATTGATTTTAATTGTCTTAATGCCTTAACAGCAGACTGGTCTACAACTAAAGTTGATCACGGATATATAGATGTTAAATGGCAAAATACAGCTCCTCATAGAACAGAATATTATAAAGTTTATATTACACCACTAAATTGGAATCCTACAATACCTTTGAGATGGAACGATTTGATAGAAATCGGTCATCGGGGTAAAGGACCTGCAGAGTCTTTTACAACGATTAGATCATTTATACCAGATTCTTATGCTGGTAAAAGAGCAGCTCTGGTTAGTGTATGGCAAAGAGATTTTAACGATAGCCATGAGGCTTTTTATTCCGTGAGTGATATACAGATTTCGGGATCAGATGGTGGAGACGGCGGCGATGGAGGCGATGGAGGAGGTTCTTTAGGTTGCAACGATATTTCTCCGTGGAATTCCAATAATGTGTATTGGGGCGGAGATAGCGTTTATCATATTGACACAGTTTATAAGGCTAAATGGTGGACTAAAGGAGATATTCCGTCAGAAAATTCAGCTACATATGACGTTTGGGAAAATCTAGGTCCTTGTGAAGATCGGTCTGTAGAAATCCCCGAAGAATCATTTTCATTACTGAAATGCATCACAAGCCCCGTAAATAATGATGTATTCATATACTATGATGTTGAATCTCCTAAAAGGTTAACCTTAACCATAAGGAATCTATCCAATAAGGTTGTGGTAACTGCATTTAGAAACAAACCAGTATTAGTAGGTAAACACGAGCAACAGATAACTCCTGTAAAACTAGTTCCTGGTATCTATCTATGCATCCTTGAAGATCAATCAGGGGAAATGAAATCATTGAAAATTGTAGTTAAGTAGACACGAATTTTCCAGGAGATTGCCCTCGTAGTGCTAATTAAATTTTTGCACACAAATTTTATGGATTAGTAAATCATATAATATCACAGGACGATCTCCTTACTTTTAAAAAATTATCATATGAAAAATACGCTATTTCAAAACATAAAGTACTTTTTTACAATACTTTTCATACTCCAAAGTACAGCAATTACACAATTATGGGCGCAACAAACACCTGTATCGCAAAACGGTCAGTTAAAAGTTTGTGGGACTCAGTTATGTAATCAATATAATAAACCTATTCAGCTTCGTGGAATGAGTACTCACGGGATTCAGTGGTATGGGTGGGGAAAATGCCTTACAGAAAACTCTTTGGATGTCCTGGCATATGACTGGGAAGCCGATATACTTAGGGTTTCACTATATGTTCAGGAAGGCGGTTATGAAACCGATCCGGTTGGATTTACTAATCAGGTAAACCGTCTTATAAACGAAGCGTCAGAAAGGGGTATGTATGTACTGGTAGACTGGCATCAGCTTAATCCAGGGGATCCTAATTATAATCTGGCAAATGCAAAGCAGTTTTTCACCGCTATAGCCAATCAACATAAGGATAAAGTTAATATCATTTATGATGTATGTAACGAACCAAATGGATCAGGAGTAAATTGGAACAGAATTAAGACCTATGCGGATCAAATTATTCCTGTGATAAAATCCATTGATAACGATGCTGTGATCTTAGTAGGTACACAAGGTTGGGCCTCATTTGGTGTTTCTGGTGAAGGTTCCTTACAGGATGTTTTAAATAATCCACTTCAATTTGATAACATTATGTACACTTTTCACTTTTATGCAAAGAGTCATCGAGACGCATATCTTAGGGTACTGGATCAGGCATCTGACCAACTCCCGGTATTCGTTACTGAATTTGGTAGTCAGGAATATACAGGTGATGGGCCTAATGATTTTGCCATGACGCAACGATTTATAGATTTAATGAGGCAAAAGAAAATCAGCTGGACAAGCTGGAATTACTCTGATGATTTTAGATCAGGAGCAGCGTGGCAAACAGGAACTTGTGCTTCAGGCTTTTGGGATACATCGAGACTTAAAGAAGCAGGATTGTGGATAAGAGATAAAATAAAGTTTCCTGCAGATGATTTTCCCGGTGGAGATACCAGTAGTGACCAAACCCCATATAAAGGAACTCCAATTTCAATTCCGGGAATTGTTGAAGCTGAAAATTATGATAATGGAGGTCAAAATATAGCTTATAATGATCTTTCAGATGCTAATGAAGGCGGAAGTTATAGAAATGATAAAGTAGATATAGAACCGTGTACCCAAGGTGGATTTAATGTAGGATGGATACAAGCAGGTGAATGGCTAGAATATACAATTGATATTCAAAATTCTGGGAGTTATATATTAGAAGCCAGTGTGGCAGCAACTTCATCAGGCAAAAACTTTCATTTAGAAATCGATGGTACAGATATTTCCGGAAGTATTCAGGTTCCTAATACCGGTGGCTGGCAAAACTGGCAAACGGTCTCTACCAGACTTGACCTTTCTTCAGGAATTAAAGTAGTTCGAATAGTTATGGATACCAATGACTTTAATATAGATAAGATAATATTTAAAGATAGTGATGTTCCGGATAATCAATCGCCTTCAGTTACAATAGCCTCTCCCTCCAATAACGCTTCATTTATAGCAGGAGAAACGGTAACAATTACAGCAAATGCTTCTGATGTTGATGGTGTAATTAGTAAAGTCGAATTTTTTGTAGATGGAAATAAGATTTCAGAAGATAATGCTTTACCGTTTCAAGTCAACTGGACAGCAGTATCCGGTACCCATATAATTTCAGCAAAAGCATTTGATGACGATAATGCATCAACTTTCTCTTCAGGTATTACTATATCTGTCGAAGAAAATACAGATGGTGATAGCTGTTCTGAAGCTCAGTATGTAGAAAGTGGTAATTATGCAGCAGGTAGTATTGTTCAAAACCTGGGTAGCAGATATGAATGCAAACCATATCCTTATTCAGGATGGTGTAACGGAGCTTCCTGGGCTTATGCTCCGGGTGAAGGAAGTTATTGGCAGGATGCCTGGATCCTGTTAGGATCATGTTCGTCTTTTTCTTCTACAAATCATACTGATAATTCCCTACAGATACGTATTTCAGAAGAATATCAAAGGGGAAAAGATAATAAGATTTTCGTGTCGCCAGTACCGGCGGATAACTTTCTAAACTTAAGGTTGTCAGAAGTATCAGTCCGAAGTATTCAAATTATCTCCCTTTCGGGAAATATTTTATTAGAAAAAGTTATTACGAATTCTAAAAATACACCTACGGATACTAGAATTGATATCAGATCATTACCATCAGGGATCTATTTTTATAGGATTAATTCAGATCATAAAACATATAATGGAAGATTTATGAAAAAGTAAATTTTTATTATAAACACAAACTCAACTTAATTTAAAATGAAAACAAATCAATTAATTAAATTCCTAGGAGCAGCACTTGTGGTTGTTTCTTGTACAAATGAAGAATTAGATCTTAACTCTAATAGTGGTTCTTTAGAAGAAAAAGATCTTAACGTAGAAAGGGCTTATCCTGATCAACATGGTGAGACTTCTGAAATGTTTTACGGGGGGCTTAAAGTAGCTGTGGAGGAAATTGACGGTGAATATATCTATGAAGGAGATATCATTTTTCAAAAAGATATGTTGACCAGAACTCAGGAGCTTTTAGTATTCGAGCAAGGCGAAATTGCTCCGGAAGATAGAAGTGTTGGTAGAACAGGAGGAAGATGGCCTAACAATACAGTGTACTACCAGATAGAATCCGGATTACCAAAAAGTTATAGGGTAACTGATGCCATAGCTCACTGGGAAGCTAATACTTCTTTGAAATTTGTTCAGCGAACTAATCAATCAAATTATATATTGTTTAGACAAGGTTCTGGATGCTCATCTAGTGTAGGAATGATAGGAGGGAGACAGAACATTAATTTAGCAGATGGATGCTCCACCGGTAATACCATACACGAAATTGGTCATGCAGTAGGTCTTTGGCACGAACAAAGTAGGGCTGACAGAGATAATTGGATCACTATTCAATGGCAAAATATTCAATCCGGAAAAGAGCATAACTTTAGGACATATGCAGAGCAAGGAAGAGACGGAGATGAATATACAAATAGCCTGGATTTTGGATCAATTATGATGTATCCGTCTACCGCTTTTTCTAATAACGGACAAAGAACTATTACTAAAAAGGATGGAAGCGGATATAGCACTCAGAGAAATGGCTTATCCAGTGGTGATCTTACAGGTATAGGTAATATGTATCCTGGAAATGGAGGTGGAGAGGTATATGAAAATGGTAATTATTACACCATTCATGGAGTTAGTGTTTATAGATGGAACAACGAATGGTGGTACTACGACCGTAATCAAAGCAGATGGAGACGAGTAGAACTCAGGGGGACAACCTGGTACTATATTAGTTAATAATTGTTTTTTGAAAATCCCGATATATACATCGGGATTTTTTATTGCAGCATAAATTCTAGAGGTATATGTACTCGCTTATTCCAGCTTTCTTCGTTGTGCGAGGCTCCATCAAATTTTTGGGTCATCCAGTTTTTCCCTTCCGTATAACCTGCATTCTTCATAATGTCATCTACTTGATTTTGATACGGTTCATATTGAGCATCTAAGCTTTCCGTACCAAAGTCAAAATAAATTTTATGATCCTTCGGGTCCGGTAAATCTGTTTTTAACGATTCGATATATGACGGGCCTAAAATAGGTACTGGCCAGTGTGTGGACATACATATGGCTGATCCAAAAACATCTGGGGATTTACAGATAGCATATAAAGAAATCAGACCGCCCATAGAGGCTCCCATTATTGAGGTATCTTCTTTCTTTGATGAAACATTATAATTTTTGTCAATGAAAGGTTTAAGCTCCTTGACAATAAAATTTAAATATTCATCTGATAGTAGATGGTCAATTCCTGTAAAATCTTTTAATCCTTTTTTAGCTTGTTCTGTTTCTGATATGCCTTCAGGAGATTTCGGCATATATTCAGAGAAGCGTTTTTTTCCATTGTTCCATATGGCAACTACGACAGTTTTTTCAACTGTTTTTTTATGGATAAGACTGTCCAAAATTTCATCAATTCCCCAATCAATTCCAGTATATGAAGTTTTTGGGTTAAAGACATTTTGACCGTCATGAACATAAAGCACCTGATACTTTTCATTTAAATCAGGGTTATATCCTGAAGGAAGATATACTTCGATATTCCTGTTATCTACATATTGAGAAGCAAAGCTTTTGTGTTCAATGACTTTACTGTTAACTGTCTTATCAAGAAGTTCGGTATCATTTTGTCTTTGACTATAAAGTGAATTGCATATAAAAACTAAAAGAGCGGTTAGTCTGATTATATATATCTTCATAATTAGTGCTTGTAATGAAAAAAAACTCCTCAAAGAGAGGAGTTTATGGTTATTTAAAGATCGCTAAAAATATTAAAATCAAAAAACTATATAGTAATATCAGCGATATTGAGAGTCTGTATTTTTCTATAATATTTTTCATAATGACTACAATTGTACAAAAAACAGCGTAATAAATTGTTTTACACAACTATAATTTTATGATTCTTTTAATTCCTAAACCTTTATCAGTTTCAATTCTTACAAAATACACACCGGCTTCAAGTGATGATAGATCAATAGTTTTAACACTACCAAAGTGTATTATTTCCTTTCCTAAATAATCTAAAATGGTAATTTTTTCTACTTCAATACCTAATTGAACTATACCGCGAGTTGGATTAGGATACATTTTAAAATCATTTTGTGTAAAATCATCAACGCCCAATGTAGCATCAACCGTTATGGTAAATTCATAATCTTCAACGTTACCAGTATCATCAATAGCAGATATAGTTATGATATGATCTCCTGCTTCTAATAAAGTTCCGGCCACAGGAGATTGACTTATGGTCGTTACCCTATTAACAATATCACAATTATCAGTTACTTCAACTTCTACTGTAAAATCCTCTAATTCATATGCATCATCTGTTGTCAAACCAACGGTTATATCATCAGGTAAAGATGAGGTTATGTATACTGGCGCTATATTATCTTCAACAGTAACGATTGCCTGAGCGCTGGACTGATTTCCATTTACATCTGTAACAGTTAGCGTTACAGTGTTATCTCCTACATCACTACAACTGAAACTATCAATATCTAAAGTTATAGTATCAATCCCGCAATTATCAATGGATCCGTTGTTGATTTGATTACTGGTTAAAGAAGCATTTCCAAGTTCATCAAGTTGCAATGTAACATTTTGAGTGATAACTGTTGGAACAGTAGTATCTTCAATAATAATGTTCTGGTCTTGAGTACTTGTATTACCACTCTGATCTTCATAAGTCCAGGTAATCATTGTAGTACCTTGTACATTTATAGGAAGGATTGCATTGGAACTTGCAGTTATAATTCCTCCACAATTATCAATAGCAGTAGGAGGTGTTAAAGTACTAACTTCACACTGAGCATTAATATCCGGCAAATTTGCTAGATCTGCTATTGGGGCAATAGTATCTTCAACGGTAATGGTAGCATTTGCACTGGCCTGGTTTCCATTAGTATCTGTTACAGTTAAAAGAACTGAATTGGTACCTAAGTTATCACAGGTAAATAGAGTCTGGTCAATAGCCAGAGAACTAATACCACAAGCGTCTGTTGACCCATTATCAACCTGAGCAGCACTTAATGTTGCGTTACCATCTAGATCTAATTGAACAGTTAAATCCTGAGTGATGACGTTTGGTGCAATAGTATCTTCTACGGTAACAATTGCATCTGTAGAAGTTTGATTACCATTTACATCAGTCACGGTTAATGTTACTGCATTGGCTCCTATATCAGAACATGAGAATGCATTCGGACTTACAGTAATTGTAGAAATGCCACAGACATCACTAGATCCATTATCAATCTGTTCAGCAGTTATCGTAGCATTACCTGTATTGTCAAGCTGTATAGTAATATCTTGAGAAATAGGCGTTGGAGCTGTAGCATCTTCAACAGTAACGGTTGCAGTTTCTGTACTCTCATTACCATTATTGTCTGTTACTGTGAGTGTAACGACATTATTACCTACGTCACTACAAGTAAAAGATGAAGTGTTAATCGATAAAGAAGCTATACCACAAACATCACTAGATCCATTATCAATCTGTGCAGCAGTAATGGAAACATTGCCTGTATTATCTAATTGAACGGTAATATCTTGTGTCAGTGCTGTTGGTGCTATGCTATCTTCAACCGTAATATTTGCAGTAGCGGATGCTTGATTACCATTATTATCGGTAGCTGTAAGCGTTACAGCATTTACACCGATATTGGTACAATTAAATGTAGTCTCAGATAACGATAAGCTGGCGATTGCACAATTATCACTAGATCCATTATCTATTTCTGCGGCAGTAATAGTTATGTTACCGGTTATGTCAAGTTGTACAGTAATATTTTGAGCTACAACTGTTGGTGCCACATTGTCTTCAACGGCTACAGTTGCTGTAGTAGTAGATTCATTACCATTATTATCAGTAACCGTAAGGGTTACAGTGTTATCACCTACTTCTGCGCAAGTAAAAGTATCTGGAGATACAGAAAGGCTTGCTATACCACAACTATCATTAGATCCATTATCAATCTGCGCTGCTGTTATAGAAGCATTACCAGTATTATCAAGCTGAATAGTAATATCCTGAGCTATTGCTGCTGGTGCAGTATCGTCAAGCAAGGTCACGTTTTGCTTTGCTGTGCTACTATTACCTGAAGCATCAGTAAAAGTCCAGGTTACTTCAGTGGTTCCCTGTGCTGTTATCGGAAAGTTTGTCGAGGAGGTAGCACTAACTGAACCTCCACAGTTATCTGTCGCTGTTGGTATACTTGGAGTAGCGGAACACTCGTCGTTAATGTCTGCCAATTGTATATCTGTGCCATTGGATATAAGTATATACAATTTTCTCAATGTATAAGTGGCTCCATTATTTTCGGTAGTATAGTCTGGATGTGTACCTGTATTGCTTCCAATTCCTAAATCACAATTGACACTTGGAGTGTTAAAATTATTGAAAGCAAACAGCGTTTCGCCAATTCCATAATTATGAACTTGAAAGGAACCATAACCATTTGTTGCGCCACTGGCTGGTTGCGTATCATCAAAATCATATGTTGTAGAACTTCCTCCTAAACTTTCATCTGCGGTTCTGTTATAGTTACCGGCCCACATCTCTACATTTCCTGTTGTAATCCCTGTTCCTGTGGTGACTCCTGACTTATTTGTAAAGACATTCATATTAGTTACCTGATTGTTAAAAACAACAGGATTACCATTAGCACTTGGCACCCCCATTTGCGCTAAATTACCACCAGTGAAATCATCAAGGGATACCCATATCCACTCATCATCTAATTGCAGATAGTAGGCTATTCTCTCTGGATTTAAACCAGTTAAAGCTGAATTATTTGTAGTGTATGGTACTGAAACTGTATAATTGGCCGGTGAAGTAATATCCAATTCATATAAAACTCCGTATTTATCTGCTTCTGCCACATTAGTTAATGCAGACTGAGGAGCGGATGGAAGCCCTGTGGGTATATAGGAAAACCCATCTGGTACAGGAGAAAAACTGTCTGCAACTGTGACTGTCGCAGTACAGCTATCTGTGCTACTATCTCCGTCAGAAGTAACAGTTAGTGTAACTATGTTAGTCCCCAGATTAGAACACGTAAAACTATTATTATCAATGGATAAGGTAACACTTCCGGAACTATCGCTAGATCCTCCATCAATATCAGAAGCAGAAATGGTTGCTGAACCACTGCCGTCTAGTTGAACGGTAATATCCTGACATATAGCGACCGGATTCTGAGCATATAAGTTTAGGGTAAGAAGTACTACAATGAAAAGTAGATTTTTTTTCATGGAATCTTTAATTTATCGGTTATTGTTTTGTTGTTTTTATTGAAGATTATTCTGAAAAAAATCACTACTTAGTTAAAATGTAAACTAAAAACAAAGTTTTTCCTTACCTAAATTTTTCCCTTTCAGGTGATTAGAAAAATCCCCAAGCTTTAGTATAAATAGAGTGATGTAGTAGTATCTGAGGGCAGGATAAATGTAAGAATTTGAGAAGGTGTTAAATATCTGGTTGTGAAATATTTAAGATAAAAATTACTTGTTTTAACACTATTTAATAGTACATAGAGATTATGTTAAACCTTTTTCATAAGAAATCATAAATAATTTGTTAATGCTAACGGAATGTTTTAGAAGGGAATACTACTGGGCTTTCCATGCCATTTTTACCTACTGTAGCTACACCAAAGAAGAAATTATCAATAACAATATCTTCCAAAGTAAATTCAGTGACATTGCCCACAAACCTACTATGATCCCACGTAGGGAATGTAGTATCTCTCCAGTAAATTTTATATCCGGAAACATTTGAATCATCAACCGAGTCCCACTTCAATTTTACGGATGGTTCTACGATTCCTCCAATTTGTACTGTTTTAGGAGCAGGAGGAGCCCAGGCTATACTAGCCAGATTTATTGCATTCACGGCTGTTAGTTTTTTTGCGTAGTCAAAATTAACGTGTTCCACTACATCTCCGTATTTTATTCCATTTTCTTCTCTAATGTCTTGATGCTGTTGTGTATAGTTTTCGTGAGCTTCCATAATACGGATGCCTGCATAACCTTCATCATTAAAAGGCCTGTGATGTCCACCTCTTCCAAAACGGTCCAGACGATAAACCATCATTGGATTCATTTCCGGCATATACTTTTTTGTGGTTTTATGGATATATCTTGCCAATTGTCTGGAAATCCCATCCACTTCGCCTCCATAAAACCTTCTTGCGTTTCTTTCTTTTTCTGTCTCAGTGGGTGGAGTAGGCTCTGAAAATATTCTAAAAGTTCTGTTGTCAATTACTCCATCAACACCTTCGATATTGCCTATCATATCATTATTTAAAACTCCTACGATATCCCAACCTTTTTGTTTAGCATAGGCAGCAAGGCCTTTTCCTCCAAAAAGTCCCTGTTCTTCTCCTGACAGACCTACATAAATAATACTACTATCAAACTTATATTTCGATAAAACTCTTGCAGCTTCTATTGTTCCAGCCATTCCACTGGCATTGTCATTCGCTCCGGGAGAATCTGAGGTGAAATCAGTAGGGTCAGTTACCCTTGAATCAATATCTCCGCTCATGATTATAAATCTGTTAGGGTGTTTGGTTCCTCTCTGAATAGCTACAACATTTACCACCCATACATCATTTACAATCCTCTGATTTGTACCTTTTTTAATGAGATCTTTTTGATAAAAAACCTCAAGACAATTACTACAAGAACTGGATATGTTTTCAAACTCTTGTTTTATCCATCTTCTGGCAGCTCCGATTCCTCTGCTATTTGATACCGTGTCACTTAATGTGTGTCTTGTTCCAAAACCAGCAAGTGTTTTAATATCATTTTCTATTCTTTCAGCTGAAATAGCATCTATGATGTCATAAATTTTTAGGTTGGTCTGAGCTTGTGAAACGAAAGTAATAAATGTAAAAAGTAAAATATAGGATAGTTTCATTATGTAGAATTTAGGCTTACAATTTAAAGAAATACTCGTGTTAGAAATTGATAGTTAACATTTTTATAAGAAGTAAAAAGAGTCATCAGGTCCAAATTTGTTAATTTTTTATATTTTTAGATGAACTTAAGCCCTTCAAATGAAAAAATGGATATTTACACTACTATTGTTATGGGTCAGTTTAGCTAAGAGTCAGGTATCTCCAATCGATACATTAAAATCAAAGCTAAAAACGATTAATATTCCTGAAGAAAAATTTGATTTATATATCAAATTGGCTGATGAGTATCGAAGAAAAAGAAATTTTGATGATGCCAGGATTTATGCTGATTCATCATTAAATATGTACATTAATACATCAGAGATTGATCAAATAGCGAAATCTTATTTGACTAAAGGTAATATTGAATATTCTGCTTGGAATTCTTCTGAAGCTTTCAATTACTACAATAAAGTAGATTCGATTCTATCAACAAAAAGCATTAAAAACAATACCTTATCAAAGGCTATTTCTAATATGGGGCATGTTCTAACCAGTACTGTAGAGGATGTTAACGATACGGTAAGCTGGAAAAAAGCTATAGGTTACTACAAAGAAGCTTTGGAGATCAGTGAAAAAATAAATGATACTGCTTTTCAGGGTTATCTTTATGTAAGAATAGGTACCATAGAAAATATATTGAAGAAATATGAAGATGCTATTCAATCTTTTAAAGAAGCAGAAGAGTTATTAGAAGGTAAAAGTAATCAAACAGATCTGTATTATGGATTCGGCTCAGCCTATACAGATATGAAGGATTATGGCAATGCTAAAATTTACATGGAACTATACTTCAAAGAAAGACTCAAAGCAAAAAGTTTAGTTGACAGTGCTTACGGTTATTGGAGCTATGGAAGGTTTAATTTTAATATCGGCAATTATAGTGAAGCAGCAGAATATGAAGTTAAAAGTGCTGAATTATTCAATAAAATGGATTCACCCGATTTTGGAAGATTAGGATCTGTTTATAAAATAGCTTCGGATTCTTATAAGATGCAGGAGAACTATGAAGATGCATACAAGTACCTGGATCTTCATAAGACAATGAATGATTCAGCTTTGACCAGAGCCAAAAAGAATCAATTGAATGATTTGGAAAAAAAATACCAAACTGAAAAAAAAGAGCAGGAGATAGCGCTTTTAGAAGCAAAAAATAAAACCATAGAGGTACAAAAATTAAATCAACGTAATTTATTTTTAGCAGGACTCGGAGTTTTTTCTATAGCGGGTATTTTCTTTGTGCTTGTATTAAGAAATAGGCAGAAAACAAATAGAAAATTAAAGGAATTAGATTCAGCTAAATCCAGATTCTTTGAAAACATTTCTCATGAATTTAGAACACCTCTATCTTTGATTAGCGGTCCGATAGAAGAGCAACTAAATAAAAAAAGTCTTGATGATCAGGAAAGAAGAAATCTAACAATAGCAAAAAATAATTCATCAAGAT
>NZVW01000086.1 GCA_002697475.1 Aquimarina sp.
AAATTCTCAAAATACATTTGTATGATTCATCCCATATTTATGTCACGTGCATTCAAGCCTGATAACCTAACGGATGAAGTTTATGAAGATGCAAAAAAGCATCATTGGATGAGTTATTATTATTCGCTCACAGAAGTCATCTTGAAAACAGATTTATTTGCGATAGCAAGGAAAATTAAGGATAAAGGTATCCTTTTTATTCACGGGGAAAAAGACACTACGGCACCTTTAGAAAATGCCTTAAAATTATCAAGGGAATTTAAAAACGTACACTTTATTACTTCATCGGAAGGAGACCATCAATTCTTTCTGAAAGAGGCAGAATTTGTTTGGAAGGTAATTCAAGATTTTACTATTTCAGAAATAAGATTACAAAAAAAAATATCAAATGAACACGAATAAAATTAAACATATAGGCGTATTTACATCCGGAGGCGACAGTCCTGGGATGAATGCTGCATTGTATGCAATCACAAAATGTGCTGAAGTTAATGAGATTAAAGTAAGCGGTTTTAGAAAAGGATATGAGGGATTAATAGATGGTGATTTAATTCCATTAAAATCGCACAAATTACAAAAGTCAGTACACCAAGGTGGCACTGTCCTAAAAACAGCACGGAGCAAACGATTTCTGGAACTGGAGGGTCGTAAAAAAGCATTACAAACTCTAAAAGTAAACAACATAGATGCTTTAATTGCTATTGGTGGTGATGGTACTTTTAAAGGTCTATTGGCCTTTTCAGAAATATGCGACATCCCATTTATAGGTATTCCGGGAACTATCGACAACGATATTTCCGGTACTGATTACACCCTCGGTTTTGATTCCGCAGTAAACACGGCTATTGAAAATATTGATAAAATAAAGGACACCGCCGAATCACATAACCGCGTATTTATTGTAGAAGTAATGGGAAGGGATTCAGGCTATATAGCTATTCATTCGGGATTAATGGTAGGTGCCGATGCTATATTAATTCCCGAAAGCGCAAAAGACTTTATTTATCTATTAGACAAGGTTAAAAACTACGATAGCGAAGATGCCTTCCTTGTCGTGGTTTCTGAAGGTGATGAAATAGGTGCTGAACTTGTTTCCTCAAAAATAAAGGAAGTCAATCCCGATGTCGATTTACGAATTACAAAACTCGGCCACGTGCAGCGAGGTGGAAATCCTTCAGCTTTAGATAGAATGTTGGGAATTAGACTCGGGGTGGCAAGTGTAAACGCACTTTCACAAGGTATAAAGAACGCAATGGTTGGAATCTTAAATAATCAATTGCAGCTAACCCCTTTTAAAGAGGTGGTCAAACAACATCAGGTAAATACTGAATTATATGAACTTTTAGAACTATTTGGAAAATGAAAACCTATAAAGAAGAAAGACCATGGGGAAACTTTGAACGCTTTACCCATAATGAGATAAGTACCGTAAAAATACTTACGGTCAATCCAAACGAAGAGCTAAGCCTTCAGTATCACCACAACAGAGAAGAATTCTGGAGAGTGCTTGATGGAACAGGGAATTTCGTCATCGGCGACAAAACAACTGTGGGCCAAAAAGGGGATGAATTTTTTATCCCAAAGGAGACCGTACATCAAATAAAAACAGCCAATGCCTCCGTGAGCATACTTGAAATAGCTTTTGGGAATTTTGATGAAAATGATATTGTAAGGCTAAAGGATAAATACAACAGGAAAGACCCAAATTAAATATAGCAATATGGAACATATACATCAAATCAATACCTGGATAACAATAGAGAAAAAAGGAATATTGCTTAGTCCCACTAAAAATCCTTTTGAAAACAACGGCGTGTTAAATCCCGGAATATTTCAAGAAGGTAAAGAAGTGCATATCTTTTACCGTGCGGTGGAAGATGGCAACTACTCTACCATTGGATATGCCAAAACCAATGAACATTTAGATATTATAGAGAGGAAAACAAGCCCCTTGATAGGGCGTAATTTCGACTATGAAAATCACGGCGTGGAAGATGCACGTATCGTTAAAATTGAAGATGCTTTTTATTTAACATATACAGCTTATGATGGCGTAAATGCCATGGGTGCCTTGGCTACCTCTAAAGACATGATAAATTTTGAGAAAAAAGGTATTATTACGCCACCCTTGAATTACAAGGAGTATAAATTTCATTTGGAACATTGCAATCAGGGCAAACTAAATCCAAAATATTTCCATTACTACAACCTTTTTGCCCAAATAGGTATGGTAGAGGAAAAACATAGGTTATTGAGGGATAAGGACATCGTACTCTTTCCTAAAAAAATCAACGGGAAATTCGTAATGCTTCATCGTATATGGCCTGGAATACAAATAGTCCAGTTTGAACGGTGGGAAGACCTTACCAAGGAATTTTGGGAAGACCACATAAAGAACCTTACCGATCATATCCTTATGGATCCATTGTACGATTTTGAAGTTAATTATCTGGGAGCAGGATGCCCACCCATTGAAACAGAAGATGGCTGGCTCATAATTTACCATGGCGTTTGTGAAACCAACATCGGAAAAACCTATCATGCAGCCGCTGCACTATTAGATATAAACGAGCCAAAAAAAGTAATTGGGAGGCTGGCGTATCCATTATTCTCACCTTCTGAGGAATGGGAACTAAAAGGGGTGGTAAACCATGTAGTATTCCCTACGGGAACTGCGCTATTTGGAGATAACCTCCATATTTATTATGGGGCGGCAGATAAACATATTGCTGTGGCTAAACTCAGCCTAAAACAATTATTGGATGAACTAAAAAAGACAATGAAACCATGAAAAAGCTGAAAATATTATTTATCTGTTCCTATCCACCCCGGCAATGTGGCATAGCGACATTTTCAAAAGACCTTATAACATCCCTTAAAAACAGTTTTGGTGCTTCAATGGATATAGAGGTATGCGCTCTGGAAAACGATTGTTGCGACATTGATGAATATCCCACGGAAGTCTCATATATAATAGAGGCACAAAAACTGAATTCCTTTTTTAAAGTTGCCGATAAGTTGAATGAAAGGGAAGATATTGGGATGGTTTGTGTACAACACGAGTTTGGACTTTTTGGAGGGGAATACGGAAGCCATTTGGTAGCATTCCTGCTCCGTCTTAACATCCCTATCTCCTGTGTGTTCCATACCGTATTACCCAACCCAGACTTAAAGCGATTGAAAGTAATGCAGGCACTGGATGAGCTGAGCGAAAAGTTTATTGTACTCACCAATAGGTCCGCCGAGATACTGGAAAAAGATTATTCCATAGAAAAAAACAAAATAAAGGTTATACCACACGGGACACATATTGTACTGTGGAAAGAGCAGCAAGCCCTTAAAGAGAAGTATGGATTTCAAAACAAGATGGTGCTCTCCACCGTTGGCCTGCTCAGTAAAAATAAAGGAATAGAAACGACGCTTCGCGCTCTGCCCAAAGTACTCAACAATTTCCCAGACACCATCTATCTTGTATTAGGTAAAACCCATCCGGAGGTAGTAAAAAATGACGGTGAGACTTATAGAAAATCACTTATGGAACTCGTAAATCAGTTGAGCCTCAATGAAAATGTTATCTTTATTAATGAGTATTTGGAACTCAAAACATTACTAGAATACTTGACGCTTTCTGATATTTATATATTTTCTTCAAAAGATCCCAACCAAGCGGTAAGCGGCACCTTTGCGTATGCAATGAGTTGTGGCAATCCCGTGATATCAACCCCAATTCCCCACTCTAGGGAATGCCTGGATCCCAGTACCGGTATACTGTTGAACGGTTTTGAAGATGCTTCGGAAATAAGTAACGCCATTGTTGACTTATTGAAACAACCCACTTTAAGAACCTCAATGGGTAAAAATGCGTTTACCCAAATGCGCGCCTTTAGTTGGGAAAATGTCGCGCTAGCTTATGCTGATGTCTTTCAGGAATATTTAAAAAATCAAAAACCACTGGAATTTGTGCTGCCCACCATTAAAACAGAGCATATTGAAAATATGACCACCAACTTTGGCATCCTTCAGTTTTCAAGTTTTGATGAACCAGACCCATCCTTTGGCTATACGCTTGACGATAACGCAAGGGCCTTGATAACCATGCTAATGTATTATGAACAGAAAGCTTCGGAAAAAACTCTTCAGCTAATAGAAATTTATTTGAACTTCATGGCCGTTTGCCAGCAGGAAAATGGGGAGTTCTACAACTATGTAGATTACAGTCAACATTTTACGAGCCAAAACAATGAAGTTAACCTTGAAGACTCTAATGGCAGGGCTATATGGGCACTGGGGTATCTATTGTCGGAGGCATCACAGCTTCCCGAACATTTAGTGATAAAAGCCGAAAGCTGCTTTAAAAAAGCCTTCCCAAACATAACCAATTTTAGATCGCCAAGAGCCTTGGGCTTTGTGCTAAAAGGCCTTTACTTTTATCAAAAAAACAGAACAGAAACAACCTGTACTGCCATAGCACAAAAACTGGCCGATGAGCTCTTGCGCATTTTCCATATAAGTGCCGACAACCAATGGGAATGGTTTGAAGACTACCTTACCTATGCAAACAGCGTCTTGCCCGATGCCTTATTATATGCTTGGCGAATTACCAAGGATCAAAGGTATAGGGAAGTTGCCGAAATTACGTTCGACTTTTTGCTGTCTCAGTATTTTATGAAAGGGCAGATAACGGTAGTTTCCAATGATGGCTGGTTCCATAAAAGGAACAAACGTGTTTTCTACGGCGAACAACCCATTGAAGTTGCTTATACCATCCTTTCCCTGGACCTGTTCTACAAGGTTACCCAGAAAAAGAAATATGCCCAGCAACTGCATACGGCGTTCAGTTGGTTTTTAGGCAACAACCACCTTCAGCAAATTATGTACAATCCGGTAAATGGCGGGTGCTATGATGGCCTTGAAAGTGAAAACGTGAACATTAATCAAGGGGCCGAGTCCAGTATCTGTTATTTGATGGCCCGCCTTATTGTTGAAAAATATCCTTTGGGGATAAAACAGACCATAATGCCACCCAATATTAAAATCTGGAATGAATTGGGTGCAATAAAAACAAGGAATTAAAATTCAAAACATAAAAATGAAACAGTAAGTGGAAAATAGTGCAGCCCTCCCTTTGACCATAAGGTTTTTCTGTAAAAATCCAATAAACAATTTAGGTTACAATAATGACAGAAGCGTTTAAAAATATCAACCCATTTATCCTCGGACTACTCATTAGTATGGGAATTGGTCTTATTCTGGGATTGGAACGTGAATACGATAAACTGAAAGAGGAACAAGGTTTTGCTGGCATAAGACCCTTCCCAATTGTAGCAATTATTGGCTTTATCTTGGGAAACCTTTCCACAGCCTACACACCTTGGTTGGTCATTATAATTACAGCTGCCTTTCTTTTGTTTTTGGCCTTAAGCCATCTTTCCATCGTGCAAAAGCATATTATGACTGGTATTACCACCAATATGGCTTTATTCGCTACGTTGATTTTGGGGGTTATGGTAGCGAATCATTTGCACAAGGAAGCCGTTGCTACCGCGGTAGTTATAGTTACTTTATTATCATTGAAAACAACCTTCAATACCTTCATTAAAAATATCACTTCAGAAGAACTTTTTGCCTTTATCAAGTTTTCAATAATTGCACTTCTTATTTTACCTTTCTTACCAAATCAAGATTATGGCCCAGAAGGTTTGCTCAACCCTTTTGAGATTGGAGCAATAGTAGTGATTGTCTCTTTTCTGAATTTCATCGGCTACTTTCTTGTAAAATACGTAGGTTCTAAACGAGGTATTCTGCTAACTGCAATTTTGGGTGGCTTGATTTCAAGTACTGCCGTAGCTTGGATATATGCTACGCGAAGCAAGGAGTCACCTGAACTTTCTAAAGAATATGCTGCAGGAATAGTTATTGCTTCTGCCATCATGTTTCCAAGACTGGCAATATTAGCATATATCTTTAATAATGGCATACTTTCTTATTTGGCCATTCCCTTTACCATTCTAACATTGATCTGTTTGATAAGTGCTATCTTATTTATTAGAAAGAATACTGAAGTCTCAAAGACAGCTATCAACCTTGGTAATCCTCTTAATATTCTAAATGCACTTGGGTTTGGTGCTATTTATGTGGCAATTTTATTTGCAGTTTTTTATGGAAATCAATTTTTCGGAGAAAGTGGTCTATATTTTTCAGCTTTAATTGCAGGATTGGCAGATACCGATGCGATAACTATTAGTATGGCAAAATTTGGGTCTCTGGAAGACAAACTCGCTCTTGCCACCAATGTCATTATAACAGCAACTATTAGTAATATGATTGTGAAACTAGGCATTACTTATTTCAAAGGTTCAAAAAAAGCGGGGAAACTGGTAATGCTCATTTTTGGAAGTGTCGTTGTCGTTGGTATAGCCTATATATTAATACAGTTATAGAATTTAAAAAAAGAAGAATGAAAACAACCATATTTAGCACCCATAAATTTGAAGAACCATATCTGGTAAAAGCGAATAACGGTAAACACCAATTAAAACTGTTAGAAAGTCGTTTAACAGAAGAAACTGCTATTCTGGCTACTGGCTCTAAAACTGTAAGTCTATTTACGGGTGATGACGCTTCAGCAATCGTTCTTGAAAAATTGAAAGCTTTTGGTATTAAAAACATCGCTTTACGATCTGCGGGATTCAATAACGTGGATTTGACAAAAGCGGCTGAACTAGGTATAAAAGTAGCTCGTGTGCCAGCATATTCCCCTTATGCCATAGCTGAACATACTCTTGCACTAATATTGGCTTTAAATAGAAAATTGATTAAAGCACATAATAGAGTTCGTGAACAAAACTTTTCTTTAAATGGGCTTACAGGATTTGACTTGAATGGTAAAACAGTCGGGGTTATTGGTACCGGAAAAATAGGTGCTGTACTTATAAAAATACTTCACGGACTAGGATGTAACATTCTTGTTCAAGATGTTGTTGAGAACAATGATTTAATTGATAATTATGGTGTAAACTATACCAATTGTGAAACCATCTGCAAGCAATCTGATATTATAAGCCTGCACGTACCATTAACGACTACAACCAAACATTTAATTGACAAAGAACACATAGCACTTATGAAACCTGGGGTAATGCTCATCAATACCAGCAGAGGTGGCTTGGTAGATACCAGGGCAGTTATTGAAGGTCTGAAATCAAGAAAGATTGGATATTTCGGGATGGATGTGTATGAGGAAGAAGAAGGTTTGTTCTTTGAAGACCATTCCGATGACATTTTGCAAGACGATGTGATTGCCCGATTAATGACCTTCAACAATGTTTTTATAACCAGCCATCAAGCTTTTTTAACCGAAACAGCTTTGACCAATATTGCTGAAACCACGATTTATAATCTAGACTGTTTTGAAAATGGCAAAGTTTCAGGAAACGAAGTTTCTTGATTAAGAAACAAAAATTAGTAATAACACTTAAATCTTAAAATTATGGATAGAGTAAAAAATAAAGTAGCCATTGTCACGGGAGGTGCTTCTGGCCTAGGAAAATCAAGTGCAATCTTATTGGCTCGTGAAGGGGCTAAAATTGTGATAACTGATGTAGATGATGAAAACGGAACTAAAGTAGTTCAAGACATTAACAATGATGGCGGTGAGGCAATTTTCATTAAACAAGATGTCTCTAAAGAAGAAGAATGGAAAATGGTTATTGAGACTACGATCAAAACATATGGAAAGCTTCATATAGTAGCTAATTCTGCCGGAATAGGAATAGGTGGAACGGTTGAAGATGTAACTTTAGATGACTGGAAAAATCTTATAGACGTAAACCTTCACGGTACTTTTTTAGGCACCCAATATGGCATAAAGGGAATGAAGGAAACTGGAGAAGGTGGTTCCATTATTAACTTTTCTTCAATCGAAGGACTTATTGGAGACCCTAATCTACCCGCCTATAATGCAAGTAAGGGAGGTGTAACCATATTTACCAAATCGGCAGCACTACATTGTGCGAAGCAGGGTTACAAAATACGCGTTAATTCCATTCATCCAGCATATATATGGACCCCAATGGTAGAAAATTTCCTAAAAGCCCAAGGCAATGTGGAAGAGGGCAAAAAGCAGTTAGAAAGTCTACATCCGGTTGGACACTTGGGAGAGCCTGATGACATAGGTTACGGTGTCGTTTACTTAGCTTCGGACGAATCAAAATTTATGACCGGTTCTGAGTTGGTCATTGATGGTGGTTATACTGCACAATAATGGATAACCTAAAAATTAAAAATTTATGAAAAACATACTTGTACCCACCGATTTCTCTGAAAACTGTACCAAAGCTGCACAACTCGGGATTAAAATGGCAAAGTTATACAATTCTGAAATTCACTTTTTGCATCTAATGAACACGCCTGTAGAGTGGGTGAAACTAGATAAACTCAAAGAAAAACGCTATCCCGAAACCGTGAAGCAAATTGGTATTGCTAAAGCCAAATTACGTGAACTGGAAAGAATGGCAGAACACGAAGGCTTGATATGCCGTACATTTCTTCAATATGATGCCGGACAGGGAGATATTCTGGAACATTCAGGCCATTTTCACCACGATTTTATCATTACCGGAAGCAGTGGCACTAAAGGTGTCATTAGGGAAATTACAGGCAGTAATGTTGAAAAAATCGTCCGAAAAGCTAATGCACCTGTTATCGTGGTAAAAGACCAAGCACTTAATTTCCCTTTTAAAAATATTGTTTTTGTATCTGATTTTGAAGAAGACCTTAGCAACGCCTTTAAACAGGTTGTTTCCATTGCCGCAAAATGCGATGCAAAAATACACTTGTTACGTATCAATACTAAAACCGACACAAATAGTATTGCTTTGGGCTTACAACCTATGAAACGTTTTATAGAGAAATTCCCAGAAGTTCAAAACTACACCATGAATGTGTACAATGAACTATATGTTGAAACTGGAATAACTACCTATTTAAAAAATAACCCTGCAGACCTCATTACCATGTGTACACATGGTACTACCGGCTTTTTAAGTCTCTTTTCTAAAAGTATCGCCGAAGGTGTAACCAATCATTCCGCATTACCAGTAATGACAATACATATTTAAGAAATGGACAACTCAATAAACATAATAAAGCATTCGGGAGACATTGTTCCTTTTGATGTTGACAAACTCAAAAATTCATTGCGACGAGCTCAAGCGAGTGAGGATGTAATTCAACAAATAGCAGGACAGATTCAATCTGTTATATATGATGGGATTACCACCAAGAAAATCTACCAAATGGCATTTAAAATGCTTAAGGGAAAATCGAGGGTAAGTGCATCAAAATACAAACTCAAAAAAGCACTAATGGAATTGGGACCTTCAGGTTTTCCTTTTGAAAAATTAGTAGGAAAAATAATGGAACAGGAAGGTTTTTCAACACAAGTTGGTGTGATTGTACAAGGTAATTGTGTGCAGCACGAAGTAGATGTGATAGCCCTAAAAGACAATAACCATTATATGATTGAGTGCAAATACCATAGTGACCAAGGACGGTTTTGTAATGTCAAGATTCCCTTGTACATCCATTCACGGTTTTTGGATGTGGAAAGGAAATGGGAACATCAAAAAGGACACGAGGCCAAACTACATAAAGGCGGTGTGTATACCAATACACGATTTACAACCGATGCAATACAATATGGTAAATGTGTAGGATTATTATTGACAAGCTGGGATTATCCAATGGGGAACGGTTTAAAAGACAGAATAGACAAGTCTGGATTTCATCCCTTAACAGCATTGACAACAATGACCAATGCCGAAAAAACAAAATTATTGGATAAAGGCATTGTGCTTTGCAAAGAGATCCACGAAACACCTACTTTATTAAATGAAATCGGGATAGATAAAACAAGACACAAAAAGATTTTGGAAGATTCCGAAGAACTGTGTAAAAACCATTAAAAAATAAAACTTTAAATTTAACTTTATGAAAACTGAAGAATTAAAAAAACAGAACAACATAGATTTTGAACCTTTTTACGAAGCATTGGAAGACGACCCAAAACTGCTTGAAGAGGCTTTGGAAATACTATTGGATATGGTAGACTTTGAAACTAAATCTATAAAAAAGGTAGCACTTTATATCAAAGAGGATTCACGAAATCTATATAATGAAGTGATAGCGTTATACAAATCGACCGAAGATAAAGGAAGCACACCTTCCTGTTGTGGTGGGCACTAATACATAAGAATACGATGAAAAACGATAAAATAAATATCCATTTTTTGGGAGCTGCTGGTACAGTAACAGGTTCAAAATATTTAGTGGATACGGGAGAGAGAAAGATATTGATAGACTGCGGACTTTTTCAAGGGCTGAAGGAATTGCGCCTTAAAAACTGGGAATATCCACCCGTTGAAGTTTCAGAAATTGATATGGTTTTGCTTACCCACGGCCATATGGACCACACAGGGTATTTACCTCGATTGGTAAAACAAGGGTTTAAAGGCCCGATTTACGGCACAAATCCCACCTTGGACATTGCAAAAATCATTTTGAACGATAGTGCAAAAATCCAAGAGCAGGAAGCCGAACGCGCCAACAACGAAGGCTATTCCAAACATAGCCCGGCAGAACCGCTTTACGATTTAAACGATGTTGAAAAAACCCTTCCAAATTTCAAGGGAGTACCACCTGCTCAATGGATGCCATTGATGAAAAATATAAAGGCCAGATTTCAATACAATGGTCATATT
>NZVW01000087.1 GCA_002697475.1 Aquimarina sp.
TATCAAGAAAAACTAATGAAACGGATATAAAAATCAGACTTAACTTGGATGGTACGGGAAAGAGTAATATCGATACAGGTCTTGAGTTTTTTGACCATATGTTAGATCAGATAGCCAGACACGGACAAATGGATTTGGATATACTGGTCAAAGGTGATCTTGAAGTTGATGAACATCATACAATCGAAGACACTTCCATTGCTTTAGGAGAAGTATTTGCAAAAGCTTTAAGTAATAAATTAGGTATTGAGAGGTATGGCTTTTGTTTGCCTATGGATGATTGTTTAGCCCAGGTAGCTATAGATTTTGGAGGCCGAAATTGGCTGGTTTGGGATGCAGAATTTAAACGTGAAATGATCGGTAAGATGCCAACAGAAATGTTCTTTCACTTTTTCAAATCATTTACAGACGGAGCAAAGGCTAACCTGAATGTTAAAGCTGAAGGTACTAACGAACACCATAAAATCGAAGCTATTTTTAAGGCCTTTGCTAAAGCTATTAAAGTAGCAGTGAAGAGAGACCCAGATAAAATGGTGCTTCCCAGTACTAAAGGTGTTTTGTAAAAATAGTATCATTCCAAACTGGAAACGGATACATACTAATAAAAGGTTTAATTAAAAAGATCCTGAACCAAATTCAGGATGAAAAGTCAAATGAAAATAGTAATTATAGACTACGGAGCGGGTAATATTCAATCCATTAAGTTTGCCATACAACGTTTAGGTTATGAGGCTGTTTTGAGTGATGATCCTGGAGAAATAAAAGGTGCCGATAAAGTTATTTTTCCTGGTGTAGGTGAAGCCAGTAGTGCAATGACAAAACTTAGAAATACCAATTTGGATAAAATAATTCCTGATCTTAAACAACCTGTATTAGGAATATGTCTGGGAATGCAATTGATGTGTAATTACACGGAAGAGGGTGATACTAAAGGACTTGGAATCTTTGATGTAGACGTAATTAAATTCAATAATCATGTTAAAGTACCACAAATAGGATGGAATCAAATAGAAAACTTAAAAACAGAATTGTTTAAGGATGTTAAAGAAAAGGAATATGTGTACTTAGTACACAGTTATTATGCTCCCTTAACTGTTGATACAATTTCAAATTCAAGTTACGGAGTTGAATACTCTACTGCATTGCAGAAAGACAATTTCTTTGGAACTCAATTTCACCCTGAAAAAAGTAGTGTAGCTGGCGAAAAAATTCTTGAAAATTTTATTAGTCTTAAGTAGTTAGTAGAAAGTCCGAAGCCATGTAATAAATGAATTTAAAATATTTATGTTTTTATGAATAACTATCAGGAATTAAAGATCTGGAATAAATCTATGGATTTGGTAGTTCAAGTATACGCTTTGACAAAGTCATTGCCAGAGGAAGAAAGATTTGGCTTAATATCTCAATTAAAAAGATGTAGTATATCTATTCCATCAAATATTGCAGAAGGGGCTGGAAGAAATTCTGAAAAGGATTTTATTCGTTTCTTAAGTATTGCGAATGGTTCAACTACTGAACTTGAAACGCAATTGATATTGACAAATAGGCTGGGCTTTTTTGTGATTAACGAAATAGAAAAATTATTGAATTTATGTTCAGAAATTAAAAAAATGAATTTTGCATTACAAAGAAGCCTTAAAAGTAGTTGATAAACTAAAAACTTAATACTCATTACTTAATACTTACAACTAAAAAATAAATCATGCGAATCATACCGGCTATAGACATCATTGATGGAAAATGTGTCAGACTTTCTAAAGGAGATTATGAGACTAAGAAAATTTACAACGAAACCCCTTTAGAAGTAGCAAAACAGTTCGAGGATCACGGAATACAATATTTGCATTTGGTGGATCTTGATGGGGCTAAATCCAAGCATATAGTAAATCATCATATCTTAGAACAAATTGCTTCAAAAACAAATTTAAAGATCGATTTTGGTGGTGGGTTAAAATCTGATGAGGATTTGCGTATCGCTTTTGAAAGTGGAGCGAACCAAATCACGGGAGGAAGTATTGCTGTTAAAAACCCGGAAACCTTTCAATCCTGGTTAAAAAAGTTTGGCTCTGATAAAATCATTTTAGGTGCTGATGCTAATAATGAAAAGATTGCGGTGAGTGGTTGGATGGAAGAAAGTGATCAGGAGTTAATACCATTCATTAAAAAATATCAGGACGAGGGTGTACAATATGTAATTTGCACTGATATAAGTAAAGATGGTATGTTGCAGGGACCTTCTTTCGAGCTTTATAAAAAAATACTAGAAGAAAGTAACGAGAATCTCTATTTAATAGCTTCCGGTGGAATTTCAACCTTTAATGAATTACCAAAGTTGGCTGAGATAGGTTGTGAAGGTACAATTATAGGTAAAGCTATTTATGAAAATAGGATTACTTTAAAGCAGTTAGAGGGATTTATCTTAAACTATAGCAATGAGTAATACAACAATAAATTGGCAGGATTTTGAGAAAGTAGACATGCGCATTGGTACCGTGATCGATGCACAAGTATTTGAAGAAGTTAGAAATCCTGCTTACAAAATCTGGGTTGATTTTGGAGATTTAGGAATTAAGAAAACTTCGGCTCAGGTTACAAAATTATATGATGTTGATGAGTTGATAGGAAAACAAGTTGTAGCTGTAGTCAACTTTCCACCAAAACAGATTGCGACTTTTATGAGCGAGTGTCTAATTTTAGGTGGTCTGGCAGAAGATAAAGAAGTTATTTTATTACAACCTGAAAGAGCTGTTGTTAATGGTACAAAAATAAGTTAAGGATGTTGACAAAAAGAATTATACCCTGTTTGGATATAAAAAATGGTAGAACTGTAAAAGGAGTAAATTTTGTAGACCTAAGGGATGCAGGAGATCCTGTCGAACTCGCTGATGCTTACTCCAAAGCAGGGGCAGATGAGTTGGTTTTTTTAGATATATCAGCAACAGAAGAGCGAAGAAAAACTTTAGCAGATTTAGTTAGAAGAGTGGCCGAAAAAGTGAATATCCCATTCACAGTAGGAGGAGGAATATCTTCTGTAGAGGATGTAGATGTTTTATTGCAAAATGGAGCGGATAAAGTTTCTGTCAATTCTTCAGCAGTCAAAAATCCTCAATTGATTAATGAATTGTCTGCTAAATTTGGTAGTCAGTGTATCACAGTTGCAATTGATGCTAAACAAATTAATGGTCAATGGAAAGTGCATCTGGTAGGAGGAAAAGTACCAACTGAACTTGATTTGTTTGATTGGGCAAAGGAAGTAGAACAAAGAGGGGCAGGGGAAATACTTTTTACCTCTATGGATAATGATGGTACAAAGGATGGATTCGCTAATAAAGCTTTGGCAAGATTGTCTGAAGAATTAAATATCCCTATCATAGCTTCAGGAGGTGCAGGAAATATTCAGCATTTTGTAGATGCTTTCATAGATGGAAAAGCAGATGCAGCATTAGCTGCCAGTGTATTTCATTTTAAAGAAATAAAGATTAATGATCTAAAAAAGGAATTGAAAAATAATAAGATACCAGTTAGGATATAATAATCACTGTCTTGGACAGGCTCAGACTGACTTGTAGTTGTTAGTCACATTGAGCTTGTCGAAGTGTTACTAAAATAATTATGAAAATAAATTTCAATAAAAATAATGACGGGTTAGTACCTGCTATCATTCAGGATGCAGAAACAAAAAATGTACTAATGTTAGGCTATATGAATCAAGAAGCCTATGAAAAAACCATAGATACTAATAAAGTTACATTTTATAGTAGAACAAAAAGTCGTTTATGGACCAAAGGAGAGGAGAGTGGTAATTTTTTGCATTTAGTAGATATAAAAAATGACTGTGATGAGGATACATTATTGATATCTGTAAATCCTCAGGGACCTACATGCCATAAAGGTTCTGATACTTGCTGGGATGAAAATAATGATCAATCTTTTGGGTTTTTATCAGAATTAGAGAGTATCATTAAGAGTAGAAAAGAAAATCAAGAAGATTCAACCTCATATGTGGCGTCCTTGTTCAGAAAAGGTATTAATAAAGTGGCTCAAAAGGTTGGAGAAGAGGCTGTAGAAGTTGTAATTGAAGCTAAAGATGATAATGAAGAATTGTTTTTAAATGAAAGCGCTGATCTTTTATTTCATTACCTGATTCTACTTCAGGCTAAAGGATATACTTTAAATAATATTGTAGAGGTTTTAAAATCAAGGCATTGATTTTTTAAGATAATATTATATGGGGTTAAGCCGTAAAAATTAATTCTTTTTATATTTTAGCCGCATAAACAACCAAAAAATTGAAGTATAGAAAACAACTACTAGTATTTCTATCATTAACCCCACTTCTTTTCTTATCACCATCTACTCACGCCCAGTGTAATCAGGAGCGTTCAATAACGATGTGTGATATGGAAAATGTAGATTATGATAATGATGGAACTCCAGATGGAATCATTAATTTGTATGACGAGACTGGTTACGCACCAGAACCCGGCGATGAATGGGTGTCTACAGGTGTGCTCGAAGGTGAAGCTGATGTAGAAATAAACAACGGAATTCTAAGGCTTTGGGATCTTAGAAATGCCACTGATATGTATTTCTTCACATTAAGAAATCCCAGTTGTCCTGGGGGCTATCGCCTAAGACTAAATCTAAAATTGGGTCCATATGCCGGTGTTGCTGTAACTACTGGTTTTTATCCGGTCTGTGACACCAATGATGAATGTTCAGACGGGATAGAAATGGATATAAATCTATTTGATACCTTAGAATCAAGAGAGGATTTTCCTTTACCACATCTTAACGGAATTTGGACATACACCGGAACATTACCATCTACCGAGTATCTTTTAGAAGAATCTATTTTTGGAGCTACGATCACTACAAGCGGTGGTAACCCAATTGATAGTCAAGATTTCACATTTAGATATACCGTGTTTGATGTGGATTCCTGCGTGTCTGAATTTGTAGATGTTAAGATCACCTTAGTAAAGCCGGTGGAAGCTGGTTTTGGTTCCACCTTTACATTATGCGAATCTGATATTGACTCTTGGGATAGGGATATCAATTTGTTTGACAATACCTATTTAATAAATGAAGATGAGGATGGTAACTGGAACGACTTAACTGGATATGGTCTTATAAATAGTATAACAGGAATAGTAAATTTAAAGGAGGCTTATGATGCTTTTGTCGCATCTGCAGAGTACGCTCCTGGTTTTGGATGTAAGACGTTCGAGTATGAGTACGAGGTGTTAAGTAGATCACCGGTATGTCTTGCAGATAAAGAAACAGTAACATTTATTCTCTATGAAGAGCTAAGGCAATTCAGCCCCAGAAATGCGGTAGAAGAGATTTGTCCTAATTCCTCACCGGATCAAATAAATCTTTTTGACTTACTGGAGTTTGAGCCGGGATATATTTATGTTGATGGATCTGTTGATGATGACTTTGCTTTTTGGACATTTGAAGGTAGTACACCAGATAATGGAGACTTAAATCTGGCAATTAATTTAGAAAATACACCTCTGGATGAACAGCATTTAGGACCAATAACCATTCGGGATGCAAGACCGGGTGTATATAATTTTAGATATACCGTCATACCTAATCAAAATTGTGGTGGATCACTTTCATTTGCTAATAATTTTTGTTCTCCTATTGGAAATGATACAAATCCTTGTTCATTAGTTTCAACACTGGTTACAGTTGAAATTTTACCATACGATTATGCAGGTCAGGATACTTCAGGACTGGATATTTGTCAAACTGATACGGATGAGTTCAGTCTTAGAGGATTACTAACTACTGATGGGAGGGTTATTGAAGAAGGTGTATGGACTGATAATCTTAATGGCGGAGTCGTAGTAGATGATACTTTTATAATACCTTCAGATTTAACTTCATCAGTGACCTATTCTTTTACGCATACAACTTCTAATCCACCTAGTTGTCCTGATTCTGCAATTTTGGAGTTTACATTGTATCCGGAACCTAATGCTGGTGAAAATGCGACATTAGAAGTATGTTCTAATAATCTTCGATTCACGTTATTTGATCAGTTGGGCGGTAACCCAGATACAACAGGAACCTGGTTTGGCCCATTTGGATACACCTCCACTGATCATCTTGGTGTTTTTGATCCTGATAATGATACATTACCTATACCCGGACCTGGAACATATGTGTATACTGTACCTGGTAATCCCGGATGTACAAGCTCTAACCAGTCAACTGTAGAAGTTACCTTTAGAGATCCGGTTGAAGTAGGTGAGGATATTAATGCTTCTTATTGTAAAACTGATGGTAGGGTTAATTTATTTCAGGTTTTGGATAGAGATACGCCCAGAACCGGATTTTTTGAAGATACCGATGGCACAGGAGCTTTAACTTCTGAAGGTGTTGTAGAGTTTGAAACTTTGGCTAGTGGAATCTACAATTTCAGATATGTACTGGCTAATGAAGCGCCTTGTAATGAATCATCACTTACTATTGCTATTCAAATAATAGACCTTCCGGAACCAGTTGTTGGAAATCAGGAGTTTTGTATTCTTGATGCGGCAAGGTTAGAGCAAATTGAGGTTGATGTACTGAATTATAATTGGTACGAAACCTTGGAAAGTTCAACCCCTATTTTAGATAATCCTATTTTAGTAGATGGTCAGATATTATATATTGCTAATGTTGATGCAAATGATTGTGAATCTGAAAGAGTTCCAGTAATGATATCAATTTTAAACACAGGAGAGAGATCAGCCGAAGGAGAAATTTGTACAATCGATTTTCAAGATGGGATTTCTCCTGATGGAAATGGCCAAAATGATACTTTTGCATTAACAATCGATGGAGAGTATAATATACCGGAAGCTTTTCCTGATTTTCAGCTACAAATATTTAATAGATACGGAACTTTAGTTTATAAAGGCAATAATACCACAGAAGAGTTTCGTGGAGTAAGTAATGTGTCCTTATCCGATGGAGGTGATTTACCGTCTGGTACGTACTTCTATATTTTTAATCCAAACTTTGAAAATAATCTGCCTATTCAGGGAAGTTTTTATTTAGCGAAATAAATAAGGCAATGGACTACTCTAAATTAAAAGTAAAGAATTTCAATAAAATGAAATACATCTATATATTCTTGTTAGTAATGCTTTTTGTTTTTTCGGTGAAAGCCCAGCAAGACCCACAGTATTCTCAATACATGTACAATATGAGTACCGTAAACGCTGCTTATGTTACAGATGAGCAAGGCTTAATCTCTACGGGATTATTGTATAGAAAGCAATGGACGGGAGTTGAAGGTGCTCCACAAACCGCTAATGTATTTGGTAATATCCCACTGGGAAGTAAGATTGAGCTAAGCGTTAACTACGTTAATGATCGTATTGGGGAGGCCATTGATGTAAATTCTAATTATTTTAATGTGGATTTTGCTTATATCACCAGACTTTCAGAAAGTTTTAAACTTTCTTATGGTATCAAAGCAGGTATCAACAGCTTCAGTATAAATGCATCGGATTCTAATGTTTCTTCAGATCCTGCTTTTTCAGATAATACTTCAACAACAGAGTTGACATTTGGAGCAGGTTTATTTCTTTTTTCTAATAATTTCTATTTTGGAGTTTCATCGCCTAATATTTTACCTAATGATGTAAATATTAATAATGTTGGCGTATCACAGGCTAAAACTCATATCTATGCAGTATCAGGATATGTATTCAACTTGGTAGATGAAATAAAATTAAAACCATCCTTTGTGTTTAAACAAGTTATTGATGCACCTCTAACTTTTGATATTTCTTTAAATGCATTATTCTATAATAGATTTGAGCTCGGAGCTTCCTATCGATATGATGAAGCAATGGTAGGACTGGCAGGTTTTAATATAACTCCTAGTTTGAAGATTGGATATGCCTATGACTTTGGGGTCAATGATCTAAATGCATATAATAATGGTAGTCACGAGTTTATAGTATTGTATAAGTTTGATCTTCTTAATTTAAGCAATACTTATACTTCTCCAAGATTTTATTAAAATGAAAAGTACCAAAATATATTTTACGTTTATCTTTCTGCTAATGACATTTTCAGTTTCTGCTCAAAAGAAGAGTAGAGGAGATCGATTTTTTGAAAAAGGAGATTTCATTAATGCAGCTAAGCAATACGAACAACAACTGGATGAAGAAGGTAATTCTAAAGAAGTGTTACAAAACATAGCTATAGCTTACTTCAATCTATATGAGTTTAAAAAGTCTTATAAATACCTCAAGTACCTTACCATAGGTCGATTTTATAATAGTGATAAGACTTACGATAATTCAAATAATTTTTTGCTGTATCAGGTACTATCATCTTTAGGAGAACATGACAGAGCTATTGACTATCTGGATTTGTATTATAAAGGTATGGGAAAAGAAGATTTCAATAAATCTGAAGCAGTAGCATTTATTGAAAACTTTAAGCTTAAGGATGATGACTATACCATTAGCCCTGCAAGTTTTAATTCTGATAATGCTGATTTTAATGCTATTAAAAGGGACTCGATAATATACTTTGTCAGTGATCGTAGTGATAATGGGTTGTTTGATAAAAACTATAAATGGACCCATAGGCCATTTCTGGATATATATATGACTACGGTAGATGCTGAAAATCAAATAAAATATGAGACGCAGAGTATTTCAGATAAATTGAATTCTAAGTTACACGAAGGTAGTTTCTGTTTCTCTGCAGATGGTAACACCATGTATATATCAAAAAGTAATTCAGAGCGAGGTAAAAGTAAATTTGACAGTTTAAAGAACAATGCAGTGCATTTATACAAGGCCAAAAAAGAAGATGGTAAGTGGCAAAAGCCTGTAAAACTGCCTTTTAATGATGTCAATTACTCTATAGAGCATCCTGCTTTAAATGCAGACGGGACACGCCTGTATTTTTCTTCAAATATGCCAGGAGGTTTCGGTGGATTTGATATTTATTACGTAGATCTTAATCAGGATGGAACCTATAGTAAACCGATTAATCTGGGTGCTAAGGTCAATACAATCCACAGAGAGCAGTTTCCGTATATATCAAAAGATAATA
>NZVW01000088.1 GCA_002697475.1 Aquimarina sp.
AGGAGTCGGCAGAGCTTCAAAAGAAAAATTATGAGTCTACAAAAGAGTTATTCTGCAGATATCCATTTAGAACTAAATAAAGAGTTCTGGCAAGATTTGGAAACATTTTGTGTTGCTGAATGCTGTGGTATTGATGCTTTTGATTTTTCAAAAGAGGTAATACAGGAAACTATTTCCTATTATGATAAAGAGGAAATTATTACCAACTTGGATATCTTAATAGAAGAAATCCAATCATCAAAGTTTAAAGACGCTTCCAGCAGTATATTCAATGCATATTTGAAGAAAGAAGCATTTTTAAAAATAATCAAAGAAATTAAACAAAATATATTAAACTAAAATGATCACAGGAAAAACACTTATCGATTTAGGCTTCAAATCCGGAAAATGGTTTCCTGAAGCAATTGGGCATATCAATACGAATCAATTAGAAGGAAAAGCCATGTTAACATATCTAGAGCAATTTAAATCGGCACCAAACATAGGTTTGCATAAAAGAGCAGCTGATTTTGCCATCAATATCCAAGCAGAAAATGAACTAGAACAAAGTAATGTGGATTCTGTAGTGGCAACTATGGAAACCCTAATGAAAACACCAACACTAGTCAATGGAGCAATTATGCCGGATGCATGTCCTACCGGACCTATAGGTACCATTCCCGTAGGTGGTGTGGCTGTCGCTAAAAAAGCTATCCATCCGGGAATGCATAGTGCGGATATTTGTTGCTCAGTGATGTTAACTGATTTCGGTAAAATGGATCCAAAAAAAGTACTGGATGCTGCACACCAAAACACCCATTTTGGGCCAGGAGGAAGAGATCGTAATACGCAATACAGATTTCCTGCCGAATTATTACAGGATTTTGAAGGGAACTATCTATTGAATAACGAAAAGATGATTCAGTCAGCAAGGTCACATCTGGGAACACAAGGAGATGGAAACCACTTTTTGTTTGTAGGTACTTCTGAAAAAACCGGTAATACTATGATGATTACACATCACGGTTCCAGAGGTGTGGGGGCTAATTTATATACGCAAGGGATGAAAATTGCAGAACGTTTCAGAAAAGAGTTGTCTCCTGAAACCTTGAAACAAAACGCATGGATTCCTTATGATACACAAGAAGGTCAGTTGTACTGGGAAGCTTTACAAATTATTAGAAAGTGGACAAAAGCAAATCACGAAGTGATTCATAACGCTACTTTACAAGCTCTCAATAGTAACGGTTGGGATCGCTACTGGAATGAGCATAACTTTGTATTTAAAGATCAGGATTTGTTCTATCACGCTAAAGGTGCTACACCATTGGATAGCAAATTTATGCCTGATATTACAGGACCACGATTGATTCCATTAAATATGTCAGAGCCTGTATTGATTGTTAGCGGAGAAACTACTGATAACAATCTGGGTTTTGCACCACACGGCGCTGGGCGTAATATGAGTAGAACACAGCATAGAAAAAGCAAAGAAGGGAAAACTTTTGAGCAGATTTTTGCTGAAGAAACTAAAGGACTAGATGTTCGTTTTTTCTCTAATGAGATTGATATTACAGAATTGCCTACAGCCTATAAAAATGCAGAAACCGTAAGAAACCAAATGGAAACCTACGGATTAGGAAATGTGGAAGATGAAGTATTACCTTACGGTTGTATTATGGCTGGTGACTGGCAGAAAAATGCTCCTTGGGGAAGGAAAAAGAAAAGAAGAAAGAAATGAAAAATCTGGAAATATACATTTTTAAGGTACTGACAGGAAATATGAGTAAAGCTGATTTTGAAAAAAAGCTTTACAAATCCTGTTATGTTAATAGAATCGCTGAAGACAAATTCATCGCGAATCTGATGGATATTAACTATAGCTCAGAATCCTGGAAGTATAACCTAGAGCAAGCTGCACGGCCGTATTATGGTAACAAAACATTCTTGGTGAATATGATTAGGTTTTATTGTAAACGAATCGTGAATGATGCTAACACCACTGATATAAAGGAGATTGTATATGATTTAAGTATATATCACGATAAGAATGATTTTAAGTTTAAGACACTGTTTCATTTTCAGGCGTTCTATAATGCAATAGACACTCATAAATACGATCACAGATCTCCATCAGAATCAGACATTTTTAAGAAAATAAAGACTTTCGCCGGATATTATCTAGAGCAACAAGAAAAAGGTATTGAGGATGATGAATTGTTGAATTTATCAGTCCCTAGTGAAAATAACTAAATTGAAAACACCTATTTTTTTTAAAAAATGGCTAGATGATGTAATACGAAGAATAGGATTTTAAATTAATTTTATATACTGATTATACATATTTAATGTTATGAATATCCTCGAAAACGAATTTTTAAAAGTCCTTATCAATCCTATCGGAGCTGAACTCCATAGTATATATAATAAAGAAAAAAACATCGAACATCTATGGCAGGGAGACCCTAAATTCTGGGCAAGTAGAGCTCCGGTACTGTTTCCGGTGATAGGTGTGCTTAAAAATAACAGCTATAGCTATAAAGGTAAATCTTACCAAATGCCTAAACATGGTTTTATCAGATATAATGATGATTTGGTTGCTGAACAGCTATCAGATACCAAGGTAAGCTTTTCACTACATGATACAGACAAAACCTTAGAAGTATATCCTTTTCATTTTCGTTTTGAGATTACGTATGAACTGTTAGGAAAAAAGCTTGTGGTATCTCATCATATCACGAACACCGGTAAGGATATGATGTACTTTAATTTGGGCGGGCATCCTGCATTTAATTGTCCATTATATGATGATGAAAAGTATACCGATTACCATATTTATTTAGAAAAAGGTTCCGGGACACCAAGCAATATTTTAAGTAACGAAGGTTTAATAAGTGATCAGACTATTGAAGTCTTTGAGGAGGATAAAATAAAGCTCACTCCTACTTTATTCGATCATGATGCGTTAATTTTTAAAAATATTAATGCTGAAAAAGCTACTTTAAGTCATGAAACTAAAGGGCCTATGCTATCTATGGAATTCAAGGATTTTCCTGACCTGGGTATATGGGCAAAGCCTAAAGCGTCTTATGTTTGTATAGAACCCTGGTTAGGCTATGCAGATCTGGAAAACACAACGCAAAACATAGAAGAAAAAGAAGGTATACAGCAATTAGCTCCAGAAAAAAAACATCAGAGTGCGTATACTATTATGATTCATTAGATTATCCAATAATGATTCTAAATAAAGCTACCGGTTAGGAAACTAAAAATATTACGCTACTTTTGTATCAGATTATAAATCAAAAAACAATTTTAAAACCATGATGTATTTCCTATCACATAAAAAAGGGCGCTCATTTAGCCAACTATGTATTAAGTAGTCAGGTTTTAAAATCAACATATTAAAAAGCGTCCAACTTACTGGACGCTTTTTTTGTGAAATTAATTTTAGGAGTGATGTAGAAATCATTTCTAAAGTAAAAGTTGAACAAATCCTAATGCATATCGGGATCTCAATAAAATCGTATAAAAAATGACAAAAAAATTTAAGTAATGCCTGAAAAACGATTTACATACGCCTAAATGCTAAAACACAGTGGTTCAAAACATTGTATAGAATATCCGTAAGCACCATATCACGGACAGGGTAACTATTGCTTAAATTTTAGTTTAAACCATTGATAATCAGTAAAATAAATTGATTTTTTATTTGCATATTTAAAAAACCTGCTACATATTTGTACCGTTAAAAATTTACTTTTAACACGTGGAGATTGGCAATTCTTTTTTCACCAGTGTAGAATTTATTTTACGTTAAAAAATCTTGAAGCCTTGGAAAGATTTTAGTAAAATAAATTGGGTTTTCAGTATAACTGAAAAACACCTTGAAAAAAGTGCCTTTTCTTTTGGTTCGTTTTCTTTGGGCAAGCAAAGAAAATGAACACATATAAAATTTAAGATTATAAAAAAATAAAAAACCGAAGTATAATGACTTTTAGACAAGCACATTCAGACACTCAAAAAGGACAAGGTCTTTATTTGAGTACGCTTCGGGACTTCGCTGCTAAGTAACCTCTCTATTTTAGCTTTTATGAAGTCCGAAGCCCTAAGTTTCGGACATATTGTATACTTCCATAACATACTACCAGTTGTATGGAGATCCTTTGATGTTCGTATGTAATTAAATTATGCGTTAGGGGTTGCCGCGACTACCCCGCAGATTATCATACTAAGCTGTCACACTGTCCCGATAGCTATCGGGAGTCGAAGTGCTGACGAGGATGAATAATCGAGGAGTATTAGCAAAAAACCCGACCCTCCGTAGCTTCTGCGCAGGTGGGTAACGCCCAAAGTATAAAATCATGGGAAAGAAATTAAGCGGAAAAGACCTGATTAAATTAGGTTTTCCCAAAAATAATAGTATCAATGTGACCTTAGGTCAAATTAACAGATATCATAAAAGATTAAAAAAAGAGCAGGTACTGACAGCGGCAAAAAAAGTATTGCTACATCCTGAAAATTATAAGGGAGACGGTATTTGGGGTAGAATTGCCGAAAGTCTTTTGGATCCGGTAGTGGTTAAAAAGCAAACACTTAAAACTACCAGAGCACCTTTTAGAATATATGGCGAAAATGAAATCGAAGAACAGGCTAAATACCAGTTATTTGATGCGCTAAAATTACCCATTAGTGTAGCTGGTGCCTTGATGCCGGATGCGCACGCAGGATACGGCCTACCTATCGGAGGAGTGCTGGCCACTAAAAATGCTGTGATTCCTTATGGAGTAGGTGTCGATATCGGGTGTAGAATGAGTTTAAGTGTTTTTGAGATGCCGGTGTCTTATTTAAAAGGAAAGAAAGATCAATTAATAAATATCCTGATGGAGCATACCAAATTTGGGATGTATGAAACCCATAAGGTAAAACATGATCACGAGATTTTTGAAAGAAGTGAGTTCACAGATATTCCAATGGTAAAGCAATTGAAGGATAAAGCCTATAAACAGCTGGGAACCTCTGGTGGTGGTAATCATTTTGTGGAGTTTGGTATTGTAAACATTACAACAACAGATAACGAATGGGAACTACCGAAAGGTGAGTACTTAGGTGTATTGTCTCACAGCGGATCTCGTGGATTAGGTGCTAATATAGCTAAGCATTACACATATCTGGCAACAAAACAATGTCTGTTACCAAAACATGTGCAGCAATTAGCCTGGTTAGACCTTGATACACACGATGGTCAGGAATATTGGCTGGCGATGAATTTAGCCGGTGATTATGCTAAAGCTTGTCACGATAATATCCATCATCGCATTGCTAAACAATTAGGTACAAGATCTGTGGTAACTATTGAGAATCACCACAACTTTGCCTGGAAACAACTAGTCAATGGCGAAGAGTATATTGTACATCGCAAGGGCGCAACTCCTGCAGCAAAAGGAGAGCTCGGAATCATTCCAGGATCTATGACTGCTCCAGGATTTATTGTCAGAGGTCTTGGAAATCCGGAGAGTCTGGAATCCGCATCTCACGGTGCAGGTAGGTTACTCTCAAGAAGAAAATGTAAAGAGACTTTAACGCAAAGTGAGATCAAAAAAGAACTCAAAGCTAAGGAGGTAACTTTAATTGGCGGAGGTATTGATGAAGCGCCAATGGCCTATAAAGACATCCAAAAGGTGATGGCTAATCAAAAAGAATTATTAACAGTACTCGGTACCTTTACACCAAAAATTGTGAGAATGGATCAATAAAAGAAGAAAGAATAATGAAACAAAAATTAATACAAATAACGGCAGGCAGAGGCCCGGCAGAATGTTGCTGGGTAGTTGCCCAGGTTTTAAAATATTTTTTAAAAGAAATTCAGGAACTGGGATTAAACTATGAAATACTTCATAGATCTCCTGGTATTGAAAATGGAACGTTGCAATCTGCTACGGTTAAAGTAACAGGAATACAGCTAGAATCATTTTTAAACACCTGGATAGGCACTTTACAATGGGTGGGAACTTCAACTTTCAGAAAATATCATAAACGGAAAAATTGGTATATAGGCGTTTTTGAATTGGACTTGAATACCAATCAGAAAATAGATACAAAAGACATATCGTATCAAACTATGCGAAGCTCTGGTCCTGGAGGCCAAAATGTAAATAAGGTAAACTCCGCTGTAAGAGCGACTCATTATCCAACAGGGATTAGTCTTGTCGCTATGGATAGCAGATCACAACATCAGAATAAAAAGATGGCTACAGAACGTCTATTGCAAAAGATAAAAGAGATGCATCTGGAGCACCTCAAACAAAAAATTACTGATCAGTGGGAGAATCACCTCAGTTTACAAAGAGGTAATCCAATTAGAGTTTTTAAAGGAAGTGATTTTAAAAAACAAAAAACAAACACCTCCTTTAAAAAGAAAAGAAACGAATTAAAAAATGATTTGAAAAATCAATTAAACAATTAAAAATGAGCAATTTATTAGATAAATATTTATTTCAGGCATTAGACGCTTATCCTTATGATTTAGAAGAAGCTGTAGAGTCCTTAAACTATGCCTTGTCCTATGATCAAAATAACGCTACTGCATTAGGGTTAATGGGCGAAATTTATGCAGAACAGTTAAAAAATTATGAAGCCGCTAAAGAATATTATCAAAAAGCCTTAGCCGCTGATATTTTTGCGGTTAATATTTATCCAAAATATATCAATGTATTATTATGGAACGAAGATTATGCCGAAGCTGAAAAATTAATTGACTATGCATTAACGGTAAAAGGGACAGATAAAGGAATATTGTATGTAAAAAAAGCTATTTATTTTGAACAAAAAAGAGCCTATAAAAAAGCTCTAAAATGTTTAAAGTTAGCTAAATCCTATGCATACAATAACTATTTTATCAATGATTTAAAAGAAGAAGAAACACGTATCAAAGATAAAATGCCGAAGAAAAAAAAGGATAAAAAGAAAGGTGCCTCTTCTAAAAAATCAAAGAAGCACAAAAACAATAAAAATGAATAGAATAATAATTATAGATTTAGAAGCAACCTGCTGGGATGGGACCATCCCAGCAGGTCAAATTAACGAAATTATAGAAATCTGAATCTGCATATTAGATCCGATGACCGGAGATATTGCAAAAAATCAGGGGATATTAGTAAGACCTCAAAAATCAGAAGTAAGTTCATTTTGTACTTCCTTGACTACAATAACACAAAAAATGTTGGATGAAAATGGAGTTTCATTTGAGCAAGCCTGCACAATTATTAGAAATAATTACCAAGGGTACCATTATACATGGGCAAGTTATGGACAATATGACCTAAATATGATGAAAAAGGAATGTAAAGCAAAAAGTGTTTCGTATCCTTTATCTGCTGATCATATAAACGTTAAAGAGTTATTTATAAAGCAAGCCAAACTTAAAAAAAGTGTAGGAATGAAGCAGGCTCTTGACATTTTGAGCATACCTCTCGAAGGAACTCATCATAGAGGTATAGATGACGCAAAAAATATTACAAAAATCTTAAATTGGTGCCTTAATATATAACCGCAGTATATTGTCATTGGTATGCGATTTAAGGATTTTCATTACGATATTGTTGTCAATCGTAGAATATTTTACTTTATTTTTTATAAAAATTATATATTAGAGTTTATTTTGGCCTTGAATTATTTAAAACGTATACTTTCCTGCATATCATTTATCATTCTCCACTCGCACATTATCGGGCAGGAGATACCTCCTATTGAAGATTTTATACCAGAAAGTTACCAGGTTGAGTCTCAAAACTGGTCAATATCACAAGCCGACAATAAATACATTTATGTAGGCAACAATAAAGGTTTGCTGGAATTTAATGGTAAAGAGTGGATAGTCTATCCTACCCCCAATGAAACCGTAATTAGATCTGTAAAGGTAGTAGAAGATAAAGTCTATACTGGCTTTTATATGAATTTTGGGTATTGGCAAAAAAATAATTTCGGCCATCTGATTTATACTTCAATCAGTGACAGTATTAAAGACAAGCTTATTGACGACGAACAAATTTGGCATATTATACATCAGGATGATAGAATACTTTTTCAATCTTTAAACAGAATCTATATCTATAATACGAAAACAGAAGAGATCAGTATTATTGATTCTGAATTCGGTATTCAGGGAATGTTTAAGGTAGATGATTCCATTTATTATCAGAGTAATAAACAGGGGTTATTCAGAATAGAAAATGGTAAACCTATTCTCCTAGATGACTTGCAGCTTTTTAAAAATGATATCGTTGTTGAAATAGCAACTACAGACAACGGGTTACTTTTAATTACCAGAAATAATGGTTTCTATGAATTAATTAATGGAAACATAGAGAAGATTACATTAGCTTCAGCAGATAAACTCCAAAACGTATCCATATTCAGTGCTTTAAAACTAAAAAATGGTAATTATATTTTAGGTACTATTTCTAATGGACTAATCTACTTATCCTCTAATGGAGAAATAGTATATGACCTGGATCAAAATAAAGGATTAAGTAACAATACCATACTAAGTGTTTATGAAGATGTAGATAATAACATATGGCTGGGACTAGATAATGGTATTAACTGTATTAATATTACATCTCCAATTACTATATATCCTGATTACAAAGGTGATATAGGAACTGTATATACCTCTGCGGTACACAATGATTATCTCTATATAGGATCTAATCAAGGTGTTTTTTATAAAAAACTAAACCAAGATGAACCTTTTAAATTTATAGAAGAGACTAATGGACAGGTGTGGGAGTTATTTATATATGATAACACATTATTCTGTGGACATAACTCTGGCACATTTATCATCGATAAAAATAAGACAAACTTAATCTCTGAAGTTTCAGGAGGATGGAATTTTAAACCATTTAAAAATAATCCTGACTTATTACTACAAGGTACTTATACCGGGCTTGTAGTCTTAGAAAAAAACAAAGATCAATGGCAGTTAAGAAATAAGCTGAAGGGCTTTGACCTGTCCTGTAGATATATGGAGTTTTATGATAATACATTGTGGGTTAATCATGAGTATCGCGGAGTGTATAAATTAAAACTTAATAAAGCTTTAACAGAGGTTACTTTCAGTACATTAGATTCAGTAGGTAGAGGTAAAAATTCTAACATCATAAAATATGATAATGAACTTTTGTATGTACACGAAAATGAGACATATATTTTTGACAATCAGGATAAAAAATTTACCACGGATCTAAATAAAAGTCGTTTCAGTAAAATAAAAAACGACTTAAAAGGAAAAATTATTAAAGACAATCACGGAAGTTTATGGGTTTTTGCGCAAGACTATTTAGGTCAGATTATTGAAAGTCAATTCTCAGACGATCTAAAAATTAATAAAATACCCATTCCCCGTTCTTCCCGAAAAGAGTTTTATGGGTTTGAGAATATTAATCATATAGAAGAAGAAAAGTATCTTCTGGGTACTATTTCTGGTTATATAAACTTAGATGTTAAAGATGTAAAGTATGATGAAGAAAAAATAATATTAGAACGGGTTCAGGTAAGAGACAAAGACGCAGAGTTTCAAACCATTTCATTATTAGAAGAAAATCTAAATCTTCAACCCAACTTAAATACAATTTCCTTCGCGTTCACCATTCCTCAATATGATAAATATATTGTACCAGAGTTTCAATATACCCTGGAAGGTTTTTATAAAGACTGGAGTAAATGGTCATCGGAATCCAACGTTGTTTTCGAAAATTTACCTCCGGGAGAATATACTTTTAAAGTAAGGGCTAAAACCGGTGATGTCATTAATTCGAATGGCCTATCCTATTCATTTACTATAGATCGTCCATGGTATGCCTCAACTAGCATAATTATAGGTTATATAATTCTTTTAGTAATTATATTCCTTATTATTAATAAAGCGTATAAAGAATACTATACTAAACAAAAACAAAAAATTGTTGACGAAAATAAAAAAAAGTTAGAATTGAAGCAGCTGGAGAGTGAAAGAGCTATTATGAAATTGAATAATGAAAAACTTCGTCAGGATATTGAAAGTAAAAACAGGGAGCTAGCATCTTATACAATGAACATTATTAAGAAAAATGAACTTCTTAATACAATTAAAAAAGAACTTGAAAAAAGCGAAAAGCAACAAAAGGGATTAAAAGATGTTGAAAGGGTTATTGACAAAAACCTAAATAACAAAGATGACTGGAAACATTTTGAAGAAGCCCTAAATAATCTTGATAAAGACTTCTTGAAAAAACTAAAAGCTCAGCATCCTGAACTTACCCCCAACGATTTAAGATTTTGCTCCTTTTTAAGACTAAATCTATCCTCAAAAGAGATTGCTCCTTTATTAAACATTTCGGTAAGAAGTGTTGAAATAAAAAGATATCGTTTAAGAAAAAAGTTAAATTTAGATCATTCTGATAATCTCGTTAACTACATCTTAGAAATATAGCACCTCAACAAATCTAGATTATACCTCAACATTACCTATACTACAACGTTAGAGATTATGATTTTAAGGCCTTTAGACGGCTATAAAACCACTTTTAACATTCACCCCCTAAGCCCACATTACAAGGGAATTCAACAAAGTATATGGCTGTTATTTTACAAATTTCTACAACAGGTGTATGTTTTTTGTTGAGGTTCAATATTAAGAAATTGTTAATAGAACTGGCTAAGTTTGAGAAAATCAAACAAAAAGCTAATGAAAATTATTAATTTCTTAATTGCGGTGTTTATAGGAACATTCATCCAGGCACAAGAAATTCAGATAAGCGGAACGGTAACTGATGCTACCGGTTTAGCATTACCTGGTGTAAACGTAATTGTTAAAGGTACCAATAATGGTTCTGTCACCGATTTTGACGGAAAATATATCGTTAACAATGTACAACCAGGAGCTACTCTTATCTTTTCTTATGTAGGATTTACAGCTCAGGAAGTTCCTATTGGAAACAGAAGAGAAATCAATGTACAACTTGAAGAAGATTTTCAATCTTTAGAACAAGTCGTAGTTATTGGTTACGGAACTCAAACGAAAAAGGAAATCACAGGTGCTGTATCTGTGGTCGGTGCAGAAGATATTACAGACCTCAATCCTGTTCGTGTAGAACAAGCTCTACAAGGTCAGGTAGCGGGTGTTAATGTTACTTCACAATCCGGTTCCCCTGGTAGTGCTTCTACAATTTCAATAAGAGGTATTTCAACTAACGGAGATAACCGTCCATTAATTTTAGTTGATGGTAACGTTATTGAAGATCTAAGTGTAATTAATCCTAATGATATTGAAAGCATTAATATTCTAAAAGATGCCACTGCAGGTATTTATGGAGTTAGAGCAGCAAATGGGGTGATCCTAATTACAACTAAGTCTGGTATCAAAAATCAAGGAATTAAATTCGAATTTAACTCCTACACAGGATTCCAGACCACTACTAGAGAAATTCCTTTACTAAATGCTACAGAATATGGGCTAATCTTAAACGAGGCCTTTGCAGCAGGTGGTGAACCATTACCTTTTCCTAACGTGTCAACCTTAGGAGAAGGAACAGACTGGCAGGATGAGGTATTTAGAGCTGCTCCCATATCAGATGTCAACTTCGGTTTCAGAGGAGGAGCAGAACAATCTACATACTCAGGAAGCGTTGCATATCTTAAACAAGATGGAATTGTAGGTGGAAGTAAAGCAAGTTTTGGTAGATTTACCGGAAGACTTAATTACACTCAGGAGTTTGCAAAAAACTTTAAGTTCTCTACCTCGAACATTTATACAAAAACAAGTAGAAACACATTGCCTGAAAACGCTTTGGGTTCTGTTCTATTTAATGCCTTGAATATGGCCCCTACATTCACGGTACGTGATGAAAATGGAGACTTTACTTTAGCTGAAGGCTTAGGGAATGAGGTTATCAACCCAATAGCTCAAATTCAAAATACATATAATGATAATTGGGTAGATAAAATTGCTTCTACCTTTGGTTTGGAATATAACTTTTGGAATAATTTTAAGGCCGAAACGAGATTTCAGTTTAACTATGCGGAAGTAGAAGGTAAATTCTTCTCTCCTGAAGTATTTTATGGATCAGGAAAGGTGTTTAATGTAGATAGAAATAGCCTAACAGAGACTAAGAATATTTTCAGAGATTATACCTGGGATTCATTCCTGAATTATGAAAACACCTTTGGTGAAGATCATAATTTTAAAGCCCTTATTGGTATGTCAGTACGTAAAGAATGGGGTGATTTTAGCAGTAATACTGGTTTTGAACTTCCTAGTAATTCCTATGATGATGCCAGTTTAGATCAGGCAACTGAATTAAGAAACGATCTAGAGGGACTGCCTACCACATTTGATGCCAGATTATTATCCTATTTTACAAGAATACAATATGATTATAAAGGGAAATATTTGTTATCAGCAAGTGTAAGACGAGATGGATCGTCTAAGTTTGGACCTGAAAATAGATTTGGATATTTCCCATCTGTATCTGCAGGATGGATTCTTACTGACGAAGATTTTATTGGATCCGGCGACACCGTAAACTTCTTTAAATTAAGAGGTAGTTGGGGTATAATCGGTAACGATAGAATTAATAACTATCAATTTGTTTCCTTATTAGATGGAGAAGCTGCTTATGTACTAAACGGTGTTCTGCTTAGAGGAGAAGAGGCTGTGGCCATAGGAGCGCTTTCTAACCCAGAGATTCGTTGGGAAAAGCAAAACACACTTGATATAGGTTTTGATGCAAGAATGATCAATAATAAAGTTGATATTACTTTTGATTATTTTAAAAGAAAAACAGAAGACTTACTACTAATTGCTCAAGTATCAGGAGTACTGGGAGTAGGAGCTCCGGGTTCTTCACCTCCTACCGTTAATGCTGGTGTAGTAGAAAACAAAGGTTTTGAATTTAGGATTGCATATAACGACAGGTTATCAGAAAACTTTTCATTTAACATAAGTTATAATCTGACAGCGTTACAAAATGAAGTCCTTTTTGTGGATAACGATAACGGTTTCATTCCAGGTGGTGCTTTTGGAATTGGACAAGACCCTCCTGCCAGAATGGAAGCTGGTAAACCAATAGGATACTTTTATGGACTACAGACTGACGGTATTTTTCAAAATCAAGCAGAAGTTGATGCTCACGCTACGCAACCCAATGCTGCACCTGGAGATATAAGATATGTAGACATTGATGGTAACGGTGTAATCGATTCAAACGACAGAACGGATATAGGAAACCCTATTCCAGATGCTACTATGGGTCTGAACATCGGTTTTAACTATAAGAATTTTGACTTCACCAGTTATGCTTTTGCATCTATTGGCAACGATATAGTTAGAAACTACGAACGAAATCAAAACAGAGTTAATAGACGTATTGGCTTCTTAGACAGATGGACAGGTCTAGGATCAACTAATGAATTTCCAAGAGTGACTACAGCTGCTAATTCTAATAATCTTTTCTCAGATTTTTATGTAGAGGATGGATCATTCTTAAGAATTCAAAACGTACAACTTGGTTATACATTACCAGACTCTTTTGTTGAATCTATAGGCGTTGACAAACTAAGATTCTATTTTTCTGTGAATAATTTATACACCTTTACAGAATACAGTGGTTATGATCCGTCTGCATCATCAGGAGCTCCTATCGGAGGAGGTATTGATCAGGGATTCTATCCTGTGCCTAGAACTTATCTAGCTGGTGTTAATCTTAAATTTTAAAATTGAATAAGATGAAAAACAATATAAAATTCGTTCTAGGGATTCTTGCATCATTGGTTTTCATTACGTCTTGTAGTGATGATTTTATTGATGTGGAACCTCCTGTAGAGAATTCAGAGAACTTCTTCAACTCAGAAGAAGATTATCAAAAAGCCTTGATTGGTGCTTATGATCTATTACAATCAACCTATCTTAATGTAATGTTAGGAGAAATTGCATCTGACAATACATTAGCCGGTGGAGAAAGTGCGACAGACGTGCCTGGTATTCAGGAGATTGATGATATGGTTCATACCGATGTAAACGCTCAACTAAGAGATATTTGGAGATGGATGTACGCTGGTGTGAACAGAGCTAACTATATTATGGAGTTTCAGGATAAAACTGATTTTCCTGGAAAAGAAGGTGTTATAGCTCAAACCAGATTCCTGAGAGCATACTACTATTTTGAATTAGTAAAATGGTTTGGAGATGTTCCTTTAGCTATAGATAGAAGAATTCTTTTTGGAGAAGAAACTTCTATTGATAGAGCTCCAAAAGAAGAAGTATATGCTGCAATTGAAGCAGATTTAATATATGCCGCTGACAATCTGCCTGCAGTTCAGGCAGAAGCAGGTAGGGTTACTCAGGGTGCTGCAAGAGCTCTGCTTGGCAAGGTATACTTGTACCAAGATAAGTTTACTGAAGCTGCAGAAGTCTTAGATTTAGTAGTTGCAGGGCCTTATGATCTTGTTACAGACTATAATAGTATTTTTGAACAAGAAGGCGAAAATAATATTGAATCTGTATTTGAAGTGCAATATACAGATGAAGAAGGTGCCGGATTCGAATGCCTGCAATGTAGTGAAGGTAATGTAGCTGTTGGGTTTAATGGAATAAGAAATTATTCCGGGCCACTTTTTGAATCAGGATTCAGTTTTAATGTACCTACTGAAGAAGCTTACAATGCCTTCGAAACTGGTGATATCCGTAGAGATGTAGCTATTCTTGATATTGAAGCCTTGGCTGCGCAAGAAGGTGCAACTTATGTAGAAGGTTTTGAACATACCGGATATTACAACAGAAAGTATATTGCCAGACAAGGTGACCTCAATACAGGTGATGCTAACCTAACTAATCCTAACAACTACAGAGCTATTCGCTTTGCAGACGTACTGCTAATGGCTGCTGAAGCACATAACAGAAAAACTTCTCCTAACGATGCTTTGGCTCAGACTTATCTAAACAGAGTAAGAAACAGAGCTCAATTAGCGGATGTAGCTGTAACCGGCGCTGCTTTAACTGAAGCTATTTATCAGGAAAGACGCGTAGAATTAATGGGAGAAGGACATCGTTTCTTTGATTTAGTAAGAACAGGAAGAGCTGCACAAGCTATAGATGGGTTTACAACAAATAAGAATGAATTATTTCCTATTCCTCTTATAGAAATTGAATTAGCAGGTAATCGCTGGGATCAAAATGACGGATATTAAAAAACTATGAAGATGAAAAATTTAAAATATTTTATTAGTTTATTTGTATCGTTATCGATACTGATAAGCTGTAACGAAGACGATAGCTTTGACTATCTGGACAATGTTGCCGCTCCTAGTAATATTTCTGCTTTAGTTAGCATTACTCAGGACAACACAGGGCTTGTAACTATTATTCCTAACGGTGAAGGCGCTGTGTCTTTTGATATTGATTTTGGTGATGGAACAGAAGAGCAAACTTCTGTACAACCAGGAGAAGAAGTTCAACATACCTACACTGAAGGAAACTATGAATTAAAAATTACAGGTTCCAGTGTTACTGGAAAAACTACTGTAGCTACTCAGCCTTTGGTAGTATCTTTTAATCCTCCTCAAAATCTTGAAGTAATTATCGAAAATGATGCTGCAGTATCCAAACAGGTAAATGTTACTGCAACTGCAGAATTTGCGGTATCTTTTGATGTTTATTTTGGTGAAGATGCTAATGCTACTCCTGTATCAGGAAACATTGGCGAAACCGTTTCTTATATCTATCAAAATGCTGGAACTTATACAATAAGAGTAGTGGCTAAAGGTGGTGCCATAGAAACAACTGAGTATACAGAAGAATTTACAGTTACTGAAATTTTACAACCTATAGTTTCTGCTCCTAGACCCCCATCTAGAGCAGATGAAGATGTGATTTCAATATTCAGTGCTGCTTATACTGATGTGGCAGGAACTGACTACTTCCCGGATTGGGGTCAAGGTGGTCAGGGCAGTAGCTGGAGCTCTTTTGATCTTAATGGCGATGCAATGTTACAATACATAAATTTAAGTTATCAGGGAATTCAGTTCGGTTCTGCTGTTGATGTAACAGCAATGGAATTTATACATTTAGATGTATGGACTGCAGGTGGAATTTCGACAATTGAAACGTCTTTAATTAGCGTATCTAATGGAGAACAACCAGTAGTAAGTAATCTGACAGCAGGAGAATGGACAAGTATTGACATTCCAATTTCAGCATATACTGATCAGGGATTAACAGTGGCTGATATACACCAATTAAAATTTGTTGGAGATCCATGGGCAGCTGGAACTGTTTTTATAGATAATATTTATTTTTATAAAGGAGACATATTATTTGATGACGGTTTATTGACTAATGGTGATTTTGAAAATGGTAGCGACTCCTGGATCGTAGGAGTGGATGATAGTACCTCTGCACCAGTAGTAACTGAAGGTGGTAATACATATTACTCAGTAAATGTTACTACAGCAGGCAATGCCTTTGATGTTAATGTTAGCCAAAAGCTTGAAATTATTCAAGGCAATACATATACTTTAACTTTTGATGCATGGTCTGACACAAATAGATCTATACTTGCAGGAATAGGACTTAGTGCAGCTCCTTTTTCAAGCAGTACGGAAACCGTAAATATTACTACAACAAGAACCACTTATACACTTACTTTAACAGCCAGTGATTTTGGGGCTCCTGATGCAAGAGTAATTTTTGATTTAGGTGCAGATGTAGGTCTTGTTAATTTGGATAACGTTTCCTTATCTATTAATTAGATACAAAACGGTAATGTTTTCATTTTTAAAATAATCAATATGAAGAAATTAAAATATATAATAAGTTTTGTCATTACACTTGCTTTTTTTGCAAGCTGTCAAGATGATGATGTCTCGATAGGAGAAATCAAGGCACCCTCTAATATCACCGTAGATGTAGAGATTGTTGGTGCAGATGCAAACAATCCTACGGGAGATGGTAGTGGTACGGTAATTTTCAGAGCTCAGGCAGATGATGCAGTTTCTTATTCATTCCTGTACAATGGAATCTTAGACGCTGCACCGTCCGGAGAAAAAACCTATAATTTTTCTAATACAGGAACAAGTACGTATAACGTAACTGTTATAGCTAACGGTACTGGAGGACTTTCTTCCAGTACAACTGTTCAGGTAGAGGTTTTGGTATTATACGAGCCTCCTATAGAATTAATAACCCTTCTTACTAGTGGAAGCTGGAGAATTAAAAACGAAGCTCCTGCACATTTTGGACTCGGTCCAGTGGGAGGTAATGTTTTTGGGGAGTTTTTCGCTGCTCCGGCAAATGATAAAGCTGGTGTTGGGATGTACGATGATAGATATATCTTTAATGCAGATGGTACTTTTACCCATATAACAGACAGTACTAATGATGATCCAACGGAGGATCCATCAGGAACTGTGTTCGGTAGAGAAAAACTAATCGATGAATTAGGAGGATCAGGTAGTGGAACCCCTAACGGAGCTGATATAGAAAATTATCCGTATGATGACTATACAGGTCAGTGGTCTATTAGCGCTCCAGGTGGAGTTGTTACTTTAAACCTAACCGGAATTGGATTTATTGGTTATTACATTGGTGGTAATCATTCTTATGAGTTATTTGGTTATGACCCTCAGCAACCTACTAATGACCTTGTACTAAGATCTACAGACGGCAATAATGAATTCGACTGGTGGTTCTTAATTACTTCTCAAGGTGAAGATGTAGGAAATGACAATAATTTTGACACATTAGTCTGGTCAGATGAGTTTGATACAGACGGAGCACCAAATAGTGCAAATTGGACATATGATCTGGGAACAGGTACAAATGGATGGGGTAATAATGAAGCTCAGGTGTATACTAATGACCCTTCAAATGTAATAGTTGAAAATGGAGTGCTAAAAATTACAGCCATAGCTGAAAACGGAGGTTATACCTCTGCAAGAATTAAATCTCAGGATTTATTCGAATTTACATACGGTAGAGTTGAAATCAGTGCTAAGTTACCTGATGGTGGTGGTACCTGGCCAGCACTTTGGATGCTGGGTGCTAATTTTGAAGATGTTGGTTGGCCTAACTGTGGAGAAATAGATATTATGGAGCATGTAGGTAACAATATAAATGATGTTTCCAGTGCACTTCATCTTCCAGGAAACTCCGCAGGTAATGCTATCGTTGGCCGTACAACGCTTTCCGATGCTACAACTGCATTTCATGTGTATAGTGTAGAATGGTCATCTAATCAACTTGTTTTGTCAGTTGATGGTAATCCTCATCTTACATATTCTTATGGTACTAATGTTCCTTTCTACGAAAATGATTTCTTTTTAATCCTTAACGTAGCTATGGGTGGTACTCTGGGAGGAACTATTGATCCTGCCTTTACTCAGTCTTCAATGGAGATTGATTACGTAAGAGTTTATCAGTAAAAAGATTAAGTTTAAAATAAAATCGGAAAACAAATATTCATGAAAAAACTGAATGTTCTTTTAACAGGAGTAATAATTGGCTTTGTAATGTTAAATTGCAACTCAACTGCAAATGAAGCGGATATGGGCCAAAATATAACTCCGGATAACAAAAAAAACATTCACATTGAATCTAAGGTTGACTCTCTTCTTTCTCTAATGACTTTAGAAGAAAAAATAGGTCAAATGAACCAGTATAACGGTTTCTGGAATGTTACCGGTCCTTCACCTAAAGAGGGTGACGCGGCTAAAAAATACGAGCATCTTCGCAAAGGATGGGTAGGATCAATGCTGAATGTACGTGGAGTTAAAGAAGTGAAAGCAGTACAAAAGATTGCTGTTGAAGAGTCCAGATTAGGAATTCCTTTAATTATAGGATTTGATGTAATTCATGGGTATAAAACACTAAGCCCAATCCCACTAGCTGAATCAGCTAGCTGGGATCTTGAGGCTATAGAGAAATCTGCTCGGATTGCTGCTGAAGAGGCTGCTGCTGCTGGGATTAACTGGACCTTTGCTCCTATGGTAGATATATCAAGAGATGCCAGATGGGGTAGAGTTATGGAAGGAGCCGGAGAAGATCCTTATTTGGGATCCAAAATTGCGGTTGCCCGGATAAATGGATTTCAGGGTGATGATCTTTCTGCTCATAACACCATAGCAGCTTGTGCCAAGCACTTTGCGGGATATGGTTTTTCCGAGTCCGGAAGAGACTATAATACCGTTGATGTTGGTACCTCAACATTATATAACATCATTTTTCCTCCTTTTATAGCGGCTAAAGACGCTAATGTAAGAACCTTTATGAATTCCTTTAACGAATTAAATGGAATTCCGGCTACCACTAACAAATGGCTACAAAGAGATGTTCTGAAAGGTGATTGGAACTTTGATGGCTTTATTGTATCCGACTGGGGTTCAATAAAAGAAACTATAAATCACGGACAATCAGACACAGGAAAAAAAGCCGCAGAACTAGCTGCTAATGCAGGGTCTGATATGGATATGGAATCTTACTTGTATGTAGAGCACCTTGCCAATTTAGTCCGAGACGGAAAAGTAAAAGAAGAATATATAAATGACGCTGCCCGAAGAATCTTGAGGGTAAAATATGAACTAGGTCTTTTTGATGATCCTTACAAGTATTGTGATGAAAGCAGAGAGGCTGAAGTTATCGGAAATCAGAAAAATCACGATGCAGTTTTAGACGTAGCTAAAAAATCCATTGTTCTTCTTAAAAATGAAAATAATCTGCTTCCATTACCTAAAGAAGGGAAAAAGATAGGAGTTATCGGGGCGCTAGCTGATGATAAAAACAGTCCATTAGGTAGCTGGAGAATTGCAGCTGATGATAATACAGCAGTATCTGTATTAGAAGGATTAAGAAAATATGATGGTAACACAATTACCTATGCTAAAGGAGCTGATGTTTCCTTAGGAAATACCACATTTGTCAATGAAACTAAAATCAATATGGATGATACCAGTGGTTTTAATGAAGCGGTACAAGTGGCTAAAAACTCAGATATCGTTATCATGGTTTTAGGTGAGATTGGTTTTCAAAGTGGCGAAGCACGAAGCAGAGCAGATCTTAATTTACCTGGGGTTCAGCAAGAATTACTAGAAAAAGTATATGAAGCTAATAAAAATATCGTGCTGGTTTTAAATAATGGCAGACCGCTGACTATAAATTGGGCGGATGAGCATATTCCTGCTATTGTAGAGGCCTGGCATTTAGGATCTCAGAGTGGTAATGCTATAGCACAGGTGTTATACGGTGATTACAATCCTAGTGGAAAATTACCTATGACTTTCCCAAGGTCTGTAGGTCAGATTCCATTATATTATAATTATAAAAATACCGGAAGACCTTCTTCAGATGCACCGGATATAGTGTTTTGGTCACATTACTCTGATGAAAAAAATATACCTCTATACGCTTTCGGTCATGGATTAAGCTATACCACTTTTGAGTATGGTAATCCAACCGTCGAAAATATAAATACTAAAACATCTAATCCTGAAATTAAGGTTTCTGTTAACGTTACCAATACCGGAAAATTATCAGGAAAAGAAGTGGTACAACTATACATCAGAGATCATTTTGCCAGTATCACAAGACCAGTAAAGGAATTAAAAGGTTTTGAAATGATTTCATTGGAGCCAGGAGCGTCACAAGAAGTTTCTTTTACGCTAAGTAAAGATCATCTTGGTTTCTTTGACAATCAAGGTAGTTATCTGGTAGAACCTGGAGAATTTACTGTTTTTGTCGGTGGAAGTTCAGACAAAACTCAGGAAGTCAATTTTGAATTGAACTAGAAAGCTTAGAGAAAGGAAATATATTATTCCCCTCTGAAGAGTAAATTTCGAACACCACATAGAAATTTAATTAGTTTTTTGAAACCCTAATCCAGTTCATTGGGTTAGGGTTTTATTTGCTTCATACTAACAAAATCATATTAAAAAGATAATGACTTAACACAATTAAATCTTAACATAAACTCGAATATTATGAAACTACACAACCATCAGAGTGTCAAATCTCTAAAAAAAACTCAAGCAAAATTCAGATCGCTTAAATTATTATGTGCTCTTACCATTTCACTTTTATCCCTTCATGTCTCTCAGGCACAAATTGGTGAGGTAATATGGGAGGATAACTTTAATACATTTAATGCCCAGCAATGGAATAAAGATGTCGGTGATGGATGTCCCAATCTATGTGGATGGGGTAATCAGGAGTTACAATCTTACGAAGAAGGCAATGTTTACGTTGCAGACGTTCCGGGAGAAGCTGGTAACAAAGCACTGGTTTTAGAAGCAAAGCGACAACAATCAGGCTCCAGAGCATTTACCTCTGGTAAAGTAACCACAGACAAAAAAGTAGCTGTGCATTACGGAATGATTGAGGTGCGCGTACGCGTTCCCAATTTAGAACAAGGCTTATGGCCCGCAGTATGGTTATTGGGTACAGCTAATATTGCATGGCCAGCAAAGGGTGAAATTGATATGATGGAAATGGGCTTCAGCCAGGAAGGTAGAAACTATCAGGGTGAGCCACAATCCACAGTAAATAATTATGTAGGCGCCAATACGTTCTTCCCTATACCAGATGGTGGTGTGGGTAATATCGCTTATGATATTGACTATAATAAACCCTACGTAGCCAGCACGCCTTTAAATGATCGTTTTGTAAAGTACAGAATCTACTGGGAACCTACTCAAATCAGGTTTACTGTGGTTGATAATGGAAATGAATATGATTTGTATGAAAACCCATTCCCTATTGATGCCAATAATTCAGTAACAGCTCCTTTTACCAAGCCTTTTTATATGTTACTAAATCTGGCTGTTGGAGGAACATTACCAGGAGTGCTTAACAATAATCAGGTAAGTGCTCCACTACCTGGTAAAATGTATGTGGACTACGTTAGAGTTCATAAATGGAACGGGCATGGTTCTGTAGCATTTTCTGATGGTACTATCCCGGCAGAACAGGGAGCATTTGGTGTCTATACCGACGAAACTCCTGTAAACAATGAACTAACTTTTGGTACAGATGCTGAATTTTTTGTTTTTGGAGAAACTTTGAATGCTTCAAATGGAACGCCATATGAAGGTGAAAATGTACTTTCATTTACTAACGATCCTTCTAAGGGTTGGTTTGGTGCAGGAATCACTTCGCTATACGGCAAAAACATGGCTAACTATGTAGAGAATGGAACTTTAAAGTTTAAGATAAAAATTCCTGCTAATGTATCTTTTATTATTGGTCTTAATGATAATTATACCAATGCTAAGGATATCGTTTTTCCGGCTGGAGAAACCAAATATGGATTAGTCAGAAATGGCGAATGGGGCCAGGTAAGCATCCCTATCAAGGATTTTGAAGGCCTGCTTGCATTTCAGGATATGTCTTATATGTTCAGGATTGGAAGCTCAGGCACTATACCCTCTTCAAGTTTTGAACTATTGATAGATGATATCATTTGGGAAGATGGGAATGGAACTTCTTGTGATCCGGATGCCATAATATCATTCTATAACCTTAATACAACAGGTTGGACAGCTGGTAATACAGTCAGTGCAACTGAAGGAGATTCCGTAAGCTTTGGACCGCAACCTATAGGAGGTTCGTGGAGCTGGAGTGGCCCTAACGGCTTTTCATCCGCTTCCAGAGAAATTACGCTAACCAACTTACAGCTTAATCAGACAGGTAACTATAGAGCTACCTACACCAATTCTTGTGGCGCGATTAGCACGGTAACCTACGCACTTACTGTTGAAGAGTTAAATACAGGATGTACTAAATCAGCTGCTAATGGAGATTTTAGTGTTAATATCACAGAGGATAACACAGGGACTTATTTGACTTTTGTTCCTGAAAAAGCGGGAATTGGAGATAATATTGTAATCCTGTATTACAGCAGAAATCTTAACGCTACTTTTCCCGGATACCTTGTGCAACCTAATGTGCCCTATAAAATCAATATAGGTACAGATCAGCGCGCATATTTTTATTACACCTACAGTTTACCAACCGGAGGAGAAAACAATACCATGAATGACAAAATGGATTTTGTAGCAGGCGATTGTGTTGTCAATAAGAGTTTAAGTAGTGCTACCTCATCTGTGTCACTATACCCTAACCCTTTTAAACAACAACTTTTTATCAACGCATCACAGCAGATCAAACAAATTGAGTTATTTGATAGTAACGGTAAAATGGTATTACAATCTGTAATAGATACAAATTCAAAGACGTTGACTGTTGATACCGATAAAATAGCTAAAGGTTTTTACATCTTAAAAATCCAATTAAGTAGTGGAGAAAAACAGATCTTAAAAGTCATTAAACATTAAAAAATTCTCAACATCGCAGTCGAATTTTAAGGTTTTATTATGAAATATTTTGCGAATTGATTATATTTATAGAATATTTGCAACAATAAAATGAAACCACAAAGATTACATATTATGATAAAGCCACTGTTTACAGAAGGTATAAGTTATAGAAATGATGAAGTTTCTATACTAACCAGGGCGCTATGTATCTTTGAAAGGTTTGACTGTTAAAAAAGACCATTGAGAAGCATATATCTAAAGCGCCTGAAAAATCAGGGGCTTTTTTTATGCCTTTAAATTATAAATCACACTGTCACATCGAGCGAAGTCGAGATGCTTGACTATGAAAAGAATAAAAATGAATTACAAATTGAATGCAAATCCTAACGATAATCAAAAAAATGTTTAGCTATTAAAAAACATACAAGCATATAAATTTTGAAAGGTAAAAAAGTGCAAAGCGAGCCTCAATAACCTGAGATTATCCGTCTATAAACGGACAGGATCACCATTGTCTAAATTCAATGTAAATAATTGATTATCAATAAATTATTTCATATTTTTCTTTGTAGATTTAAAAATTATTCTCATATTTGCACTGTAATTATAACACAAACAAAATTACAGTCCATTAAAAATTAAAATGTAAACAGATGAAGTATAACATACATATAAACAAGGAGCAGGAGATCAAGGGTCGACTGTCAGCTGATGTACTCAGCGGCATCCTTGGGACAGATGGATATACTTCAGATGTTTATCCTCTACCATCCCGGATGCCGGATAACAAAAGCATCAAAAGACCCGAGAGATTTTGTGTAGATCGCAGTGAATTTTATGAATCACTGAATTTTACAGCAAATGTTTCTCATTGGTTCTCTTTACAGATGTAATCTTTATGAATTGTAATCTGTAATATTCCAATCTATTAATTAAGATATAACGATCAATTTTCTTTTGAAGTAAAGTTTAAAACCTTTTTTCACCAGTATAAGATTTTGATTTTGTTAAAAAATCTTGAAGCCTTGGAAAGATTTTAGAAATCAAAATCTGATTTCCGGCTTTGACGGAAAATACCTTACGACACAGCAATAGCTGTGGGCGAGAAGCAGCGTCGGAGTGTCTTTTCTTTTGGTTCGTTTTCTGACTGCATCCGACGAGTTTACGAGAGGAATGCACCGCAAAGAAAATGAACATATAGATTGTATTTGAAGATTCAATTCTAAAAAATCAAAAACATAAGGATACAACTATGATATCCTTACCCATCAACATCATCGCTACAGTTTGTCGCTATCCTGAAAAGGGAAAGTAGGATACGACAGCTGTACTGGATGTGACTTTCCCACCACTAACAGACCTTTTTTCCATAGGTAATTAGGATATCTGCGCATATCTACCTGGGGTTGATACCTATGGACGTACCCCAACAAATTGGAATACAAATAACTAACCACGATGAAAAATTTAAAATACATACTATTAGCTATCCTTTTAGGTCTAAACTTAGTGGCGTGCGAAGCGCCTCCAATCCAGGACGAAGTAGGTCTTGAAATCGTTGAGAAAGATGGTCCTTTGACTGAGGATGATGATGGAGAGATTAACAAAGATTAATTTGTATATTCCGAGGGTGTTTATTTTATATGCACCCTCTATTTTTATATTTAATATCAAAAGTCTTTAAATGGTTTACCAAAAGTATATTCGATACTTAATTGTAATTATTATTTTAACCTTTATTACTCTTTTTTCCTGTTCAGAGGAAAAGGGTTCATCTATAAAATTAGTAAATGATTTACTAGAAATTGCATCAAACAAAAAAGAGCCTTTATTAATTAGAAAAAACAGTTTATCGAAAGCCTATGAGATTTATCCTCTTTTGAAAAATAATATCGAAAAAAGAAAAGTTGCCGAACAAATTTCAATTCTTTTTTATCAATTTAAGGAAAGAGAATTATCTCGTAAAATGGATGTTGAAATGTTAGAAATTTCAAAATCAATAAAGGATTCTGTGGGCATTGCCAAATCCTATGCTTTCTATGGAATTTATTATAGACAGAAGAAAAATATAGATAGTGCTTTCAGTAATTTTTATAAAGCTGAAAGCATATATAGGTCCATTGAAAAAAATAAAACAATTTCTTCAAAGGAATATGCTTTTGATTATGGCAAAACTCTACTTGATTTAGCCAAATTGTCACGAAAGTTTAAAGATTATACAGAGAGTGAGAAATACATAATTGAATCACTAGAAAAATTTCATCTAGCAGATAGGAATGACTATATACCTATGAGTTATACGAATCTAGGTATAATTTCAAAATATACTGAAAAATACGAAGAAGCTATAAATTATCATCTGAAATCAGTCGAAATAGGTAAACTTACCGAAGATTCCGAAATGTATACCGTAAGTGCTTTTAACAATATTGGTACGATTTATAAAGCTATGAATCAATATGATAAAGCTATGAGGTTTTACGAAAAAGGACTGGAACATACTTCCTATTTAGTTTCCAATCCATCTACAAAAGCACGACTATTAGATAATCTTGGATATGTTAAATTTCTGGCTAATTCGAACGATAGAGAGTCACTAATTCTTATGAACCAATCCTTTGCTATTAGGGATAGTTTGAAATATATTGAGGACCTAGCAACAAGCCATATTCATTTTGCTGAATATTATAAAAGGAAGGGACAAAAATCATTGTCTCTAAAACATGCTTTGGAAGCTAAAGAAATATGTCATAATGAAAACAAAACAGAAGAACTCCTCCAGGCCTACCAACTCCTCTCAGAAGTCTCTGAGCCTAAAACCGGTCTGGAATATGCGCAGAAATATATTGCCCTTAATGATAGCCTGATCAAAGAAGAACGTCTGTACCGTGATAAATTTGCGCGGATACGTTTTGAAACCGATCAAAAAGAACAACAAATCATCAAAGTACAAAATCAAAACACAGTATATCTGCTAGGTATGCTATTGCTATTGTCTCTGATTGGCTTTGCTTTATTTTTCTTTAGACAACGTACTAAATACCTGGCGCAGCAAAATAAAATTGTACAAACCCGCGCTGCCTATGAAACAGAAACCCGCATCTCTAAACGTCTGCACGATGAACTGGGTAATGACATCTTTCAGGTGATGTTACA
>NZVW01000089.1 GCA_002697475.1 Aquimarina sp.
TTAACCAGAAATATTATACAAACTACGGATATTGAAAAGTATTCTTCTTATAAAGCAAAAGTAGATACAATTCTGTCTACAATTAATAAGGTCACAGAAATTTCTGACGACACCTTACAGGTTAAAAAAATTGACAGTATCAGAGTACTTATTGATAATAAAAACGAAAATTTTAAAGAATTAGTTTCGATTTATCAACAGCGCAAAGACAGAGACTTACAGCAAAACATTTTAGCAGAGTTAAAAAAGAATAGTCAGGATTATGGAAATTATCGGGATTATGATGATCGCTTTAAAAATTTAAGTGAAGGAGGAAAGAAATATCTTAAAACTTTACTAGAATGGTCTAAGGAGGATAATCAGCAAAGACTGACCAGCGAAACTTTAGACTCTGTTGCTAAAAGATTTTATCAGGCGGTAGCGGAGATCGAGCAAAAGGAGAGAAAATATGAAAGAGAAATAGAAGCACGAGAGAATAAATTATTGAAAAATGATCAAACCCTAACCAAACAATTAAGAGAAATTCTTTCTTCTATAGAAGATAACGAGCGTAAAAAATACTACTCCAGACTTGAAGCGTCTAACGAGATTTTAAATAAAACATCTACTATTATATTAATAGTAGGAGCTATCAGTCTAATGATTGCAATCATCTTTTTGTATCTCATAACCAGAGATGTATCCAAAAGTCAGAAATACAGAAATGAGCTGGAGAAAGAAAAAGCATACACGGAGTCGCTTTTAAAAACTAGAGAGTCATTAATCAATACCGTAACACACGATTTACGATCTCCATTAAATACTGTTATAGGCTATTCAGATCTTCTTGAGAGAACTACTCTGGACAACAAACAAAAGCACTATTTAGGCCACTTAAAGAAGTCTTCAGATTATATCCTACATTTGGTTAATGACTTACTTGATCTTTCTAAGCTTGAGGCAGGAAAAATGAGTGTTGAAGAACTTCCGTTCTCTCCAAAGAAACTGATTGAAAACACAATAGATAGTGTTATACCCATAAATGATCAGAAAAATCTTGATGTAAAATTATTTATTGATAATAAACTCAATCATCAGTTTTTAAGTGATCCTTTTAGAATTAAACAAGTACTTACTAATCTTTTAAATAATGCATACAAGTTTACAGACTCGGGGTCAATTATTGTAAGAGGAAGCATAAAAGAAAATGGAGTAAGAGAGAAAAGACTTATCATATCCGTTAGTGATACTGGTATTGGAATAACCGAAGAACAGCAACGTCATATTTTTGATGAATTTTCTCAGGGTGATAAAACCACAGAAAAACGATATGGAGGATTCGGACTTGGGCTTTCCATAACTAAAAAAATTGTTACCCTATTGAATGGTACAATTTCACTAGAAAGTCAAGTTAACGAAGGAAGTACATTTACACTAAATATTCCTGTTAAGAGGCACAGCTTTTCTGGTGAAGAAAACTCGGATACAGAAAATGACATTGTTATTCAAAGTTTAGAACAAATTAAAATTCTAATCGTTGATGATGACCCCAGTCAGCTGGCCTTAACAAGCGAGGTCATTTCCTTAGCCGGAATCACTTATGACACCTCCAATAATGGTCTTGAAGCCTTGGAGCTATTAGCAAAAAACTCCTATGATCTTGTACTGACAGATATTCAAATGCCTAAAATGAACGGTTTTGAACTTATAGAAAAAGTAAAGGAAAATACAGATATTCCTTTTATTGCTCTATCCGGTAAAACAAACGCAACCAGTGAATTTTATAAACAGGCCGGCTTTTTTGGTAGTTTAAGAAAACCTTACACCCCTAAAGAGCTTTTAGATCTGGTTAGTGAGGTCCTAAGTGTCACTATTAAGACATCTACCGCAAATCAGGAATCGAATGAAGTTACAACAGAAGATTATTCACTCGAAGACTTAAAGGTTTTTGCCCAAGGTGATTCTGACTCATTGTACGCGATTTTAGACACCTTTTATGAAGGAACAAAGGAAAACCTCAATAGCCTAAAATTACATATCAAAGAAAATGATATTGATGCACTCAAAAGAATAGCACATAAGATGCTGCCTATGTTTAAACAAATTAAAGCTAAAAACATCATTCCATTACTTACTAAACTTGAACATCCTGAGCAATTTGACCTTGAAGAAAAAACAATAATAAATTTAGCAGAAGAAAGTATTCATAAAATACAATCTCTCATGGATAAACTTAAAGTAAAGGGATAGATTAAAGGCTAATATCGTATTGCTTTAATTTATTATATAATGTCTTCCTATCTATAGAAAGCATTCTTGCTGCTTTTGCTTTATTACCATTTGCTTTTTCAAGTGCATCTAAAATTAATTCCTGTTCGTTTTGATTCTTAAATAAGCTATAGGTATTTTTTTCTATATTCTTAGCACGAATTACTTCTGTAGGCAATAAATCTATAGAGATCATATCCTTTTGACTTAAAAGAACAGATCTTTTAACAATATTCTTTAATTCCCTAAGATTTCCCGGCCATTCATACTTTTTAAATACTTCTAAAACTTCATCAGAAAATCCAACAACATTTTTATCTAATTCTTCATTTGATTGTTCAAGAAAATGGTTGGCAAAAAGCATTAAATCCTCAACCCTTTCTCTTAGCGGAGGGACCTGTATCGAAAACTCGTTTAATCTATGATACAAATCTTCTCTAAATCCTTCATTTTTAACAGCCACAGATAAATCTTCATTAGTTGCCGCTATAACTCTTATATCAACTTCTATTTCTTTATTGCTACCTACCGGCTTAATTCTTCTTTCTTGCAAAGCTCTAAGTAATTGTACTTGCAGTTCATAGCTTAGATTTCCTATTTCATCAAGGAATAAAGTACCTCCATTAGCCGCTTGAAAATGTCCTATTTTATCGTTTACAGCACCTGTAAAAGATCCTTTTATATGTCCAAAAAACTCGCTCGAGGCAATCTCTTTAGGTATTGCACCACAATCTACTGCAATAAAAGGTTTGCCACTTCTTTTACTTGACTTATGTATACTACTGGCTACATATTCTTTTCCGGTTCCACTATCTCCGATTATTAAGACAGACATAATGGTAGGTGCAACCAGAGATATATACTCATTTAGTTTCCTGGATGCATCACTGATACCTTTGACAAAAGAGTTTATTTTTTTCGGCTCTTCACTTTGAATATTCTTCTTTACCTCCTGAGTTGAAATTGACTTTGATGAATCACTTTGGGCTGCTATAGATTTTTCAATAGTTTCCAGTATGGTGTCTGGATTAAAAGGTTTTGAGACGTAATCAAAAGCTCCTTGCTTTATGGCATTAACAGCCATATTTATTTCTGCGTAGCCAGTCATTATGATCACGGCAGTATCTTTCTTTTTAGAAAAAATTTCACTTAATAATGATATCCCATCACAATCCGGAAGACGGACATCTGTTAATACAACATCAAAATCATTATCCTTTATTCTGTTAGTTGCTTCACTACCTGAAAATGCAGTTAAAACCTCATAACCCTTCTTTTGAAGAAATGTTTTAAGCATTGTACAAAAAGCAACATCATCCTCTACTATGAGAATCTTCGTCATAATTTATTTTTCTAAAAGACTAAATATAAAATTAAACATTTTAATCTATTATCATGGAGTATAAAACATAAAAAAGAGACCCTTGGGATTGGGTCTCTTTTTAGCACTAAACAACTTTATATCGCCTTTGGTTGCAAAACGATATCCTTTTCTACCCCTAGATTTAAGATTTGTCGTTTGGCTTTATCCATTCGCCATTAGCGCTTGCAAATACAACTTTCGTGTAGTTATCCTTTCCTTTAAGGATAATTTTATATGTATTATCTTTAGCAATAAATGCTTTATAAATACGTAATTTTTCAAAATCTTTAGCTGCTGCATCTTGTACTGCCATTGGCAGTTCTACAATCTCAATCTCAGCAAACTCTTGCAATTCATATTCGTAAGATTTGAAATCTATAACATCAAATTCAGCAATCTCATCCTGAGCATACATTTCTGGAGCTAAAAAACCTCCAAAACCTATAATCGCAATTAACGCTATTTTTTTCATGGCTAATTCAAATCATATAATGAACCATTAAGAGTAAAGTAATAATCGTTCCAAAATGGGAATACTTTAAAAAAAAACACAAAAAACTGATTTTTAGATGTTTATAACGAAGATATTTTCAGGATAACGCTAAAATTTAACGTGGATTCCACACAGTGGTGTGGATATTTTACACACATTTCTAAACGATCAATCCAAAGGATTTCTCCTGCTCGCTTTCTTTTCAGCCTGTTTCTTTTTGTTATCCAGCCTCTTTTGGATAGATTGTCTATTGGGTCTGGTCTTTTTTCGGGGAGTACTCTTCTTTAGGTTTATTTTAAGGAGCTCAATAAAACGTTGAATAACCGTTTCTTTATTTTTATGCTGGCTTCTACTTTCATCACATTTTAGAACAAGTATGCCATCCTTGGAGAGGTAATTAGTTAATTTTTCCTGAAGGATCAGTTTATTCTCTTCAGAAATATTACTGGTATTTTTAAGATCAAAATAAAGTTCTGCCTTAGAAGACACTTTATTGACGTTCTGGCCACCGGGGCCAGAACTTCTAACAAATTTAAACTCTATCTCTTTTAATAGTTCTTCTATCTTCACGAAAACAGTTTTACCTGATGGGCTGATTTAAGTAAATCATTAACAGACTTTACAGGGTTAAAGGTTGTCAATGGAACTTCAACAAATACACTGATCCAATTAGCCATAGCTCCGTTCCATAATCCTGGTAATTCTAATGCCTTCAGAGCTTTTCCGTCCAATGTCTTTTTTGTAATGAAACCTGAATCCGGATCAACAAAGTTCAACAGGTTAAACTTCTTTCCTTTATAATCCCTAACTCCACATACCAGATCCACAGGGTTAAAATGTGTAGAGCTGTCTAGGATATCCTTCTGGCGTTTATCTGATTTATCGATTTGAGGTGCTTCAATAATCTGCAATGTTAAACGGCCATTATCCTTTTTGATCCAGAAAGGGCCTCCTCCTGGTTCTCCTTCGTTAATTACCATACCACAAACCCGTATTGGTCTATGCATTGCTTCTCTTAGAAACTCCAATTTGTACTTTTCAGAAAACTTATCAAAATCAAGTGGTAATCTAACATTAAGTTGGTTTACCAGGAATTTCTTTATATCTTTTAATTCTGCTTCTGTTGGTGTTTTTTTGTCTAAGGAATTCAATATTCTAAACACCTCATCCTGAATCTCAATCAGCTTACCAGCAAGCACTTTCTTATAGGACGATAACTCGTCCTGATATTTTCTTACAACAACGTTGTCAATATTCTTGATATAAATAATATCTGCATCAAGATCATTTAAGTTTTCAATCAATGCTCCGTGACCTCCTGGTCTGAAAAGTAGCGAGCCATCTTCTAACCTGAATGGCTCATTATCTTCAGTTACTGCAATAGTATCTGTTTCTGGCTTTTGAAAAGAATAAGAAATATCGAAAGTTGTATTGGTCTTCTCTTCAACTTCCTTTTCAATACGCTCAAACTCCCCTTTAAAAGCTTCTAAGTGTTCCTGAGATATCGTAAAATGTAGTCTGGAATGATCTTTAACATCTTTATTATATCCTGCAGCTTCATAAAGATGTTCTTCAAAAGATGTAGCAATACTATCCAGTGTATATTTATGAAATGGCAACAAACCTTTTGGAAAAGCCCCGTAATTTAATCCCTTTTCCTTCAACATCATCTCTACAAAAATATAGAGTTGTTTTCCTTCAGAAAGACTCTCAAAATTAGGATATGCCTCTTTTACCTTTTCCATCACCATATCATAAAACGGAAATTTCTCAAGACCAATCAAAAACAACCGAATAGCATCAGCTTTCTCGTGGTTTGTGTAAGAATTAAGACTCTCTTTTTCGTAATGATAATTATCCAAAAACCTAAACAGTTCTTTAAACATCCGTGTTGCAGCACCGGATGCCGGAACAAATTTTAATGTCTCTAATGTTTCAAGTCTGCTGTCGTATAATTTTGATAATTCTGACTGATAATGTTCACTAAGTTTAGATATCCCATTACCAATGGTAGCCGCATTGCGTAAGGATACAAAAGGAATTTCATTTTTAAAAATCTCTATTTGTGATAATACTTTATCAATCGTAAGCCCTTTTGATTTAATAAGTTTGATGTCTTTGTCTGATATATTCACTTTAATTTTGTTTTTATAAGTTGGTCAATTGCATTTATTGCACTGGACCATCGTTCTTTATAATTTCCCCCTATTTGAACAAATGGTAAGTCATATTCTATAAGTGTATCCCTAAAAACACTGAAAACAGATTCCCTTTCATCTGGTTTATCTCTTAAATCATCTGCTACCCAAGGTATGTCAGTGTTCATTAAAAGATACAAATGATATTTGTTTTGCAATGCAAATTTATATATTTCCTCAGGAACTCTCCCATTATAATAGATCTCCGAATATACTTTTAACTCCAGAAGATTAGTATCGCAAATCAAAATTTGATTTGCTTTATTTGTTAAAGCATTCTCTAACTTCATTTGACCAGTAGCAATGGGGATTAAATCCTCGTATACACAAACTTCTTTCGAATTATCCCACTTTTTCTGCAAATACTCTCTCATGTATTCTGGCACCCAGGAAGTTTTATAATGTGCAGCCAGTTTTTTTGCCAAAGTCGTTTTACCCGTTGACTCCGGGCCAAAAAGTACAATTTTTAAACACCTACTGCTCTTTTGTTCCAGATTTTTTTCCATTCTAGATAACCAAATACTGCAAAAATGGTAAAGATAAGATATTGTAAACTGGTAAATGTAAAGCCCTTGTAAAAATATAATGGTACTGATATCAAATCTCCTATAATCCAGAAAATCCAATTTTCAATTTTCCTTCTTGCCATCAACCACATTCCCACAAAAAATATTGCCGTTGTCAATGTATCTATGTAGGCGTAATTACTGTTCCACTTATCATTATATAGATACACTAAATAGACGAATAAAATACTTCCTAAAAAGATGAATATGCTTATAAACTTTTCTCTTGTCGAAGTTTTTGTAATAGGTGTTACTTCATTAGCTGTCTTTCTGGTCCAAATATACCAACCATAAATACTCATCATAAAATAGTACCCATTGATCATCATGTCACCCAACAATGACCATTTATACAACAAATAAACAAATATTATAGTACTGATAATGCCTGTAGGATATACCCATATTTTATTAAACCACGCATACAGCACACTGAGTAATCCGAAGATGACAGCAATAATCTCCAGGGTTATATCAATAGTATCATATCCTGAATATTGTCCGAAAAAAAAATCAAAAATCTGACTCATAATCGCTTCTATCGGATTTCACCATTTTCATATACAAAAGCACATTATCCATGGATTCAAATGATTCTTTTATTTCCTTTGTTAGAAAGGTCATAATTTCATCATACTCGCCATATATTTGAGTACTGAGAGGGTTTTCAAGGACGGTAAACCCAGATGCTCTTAATTTTTTTATAAAAGAAATTATATGTTCTTCAAAATCATTTTGCAAAGGTGTAAATGTAAGCTCTATTGAAACTTTCATAAGTGATTAATTTAGGGTATTACATAAGCGCAGGTAAAACCTTCAAACTCTATAAATGCTAATTCATAGCTATCCCGTTTTCCTTTATAATTGATAGTTGATTTTATCCTATTATTACTAAAATCAACTTCGGTAATTTTAATATGGTCCTTAAAACTTAACCCAGGAGTAGCATAAAGCTTATACAACGACTCCTTAACGCACCAAATAATAGTAAGTAAACTTATTCTGGTCTGTTCATTGTTGAAGAAGTGTTCTTCAGACGAGTGAACAAACTTATGTGCTATACTTGTGATCTTTTCTCTTTGTTTTTCAATATCAATTCCTATCTGTTGATTACTTATGATTATAGCCGAAAAATTATAGGAATGCGTTATCGATATTTGGTTTCCGTCGTACAGGTGAGGCTTACCAAAATCATCATACCATAGATCTCTATCGTCATAGCTTACCTCTTTTAGTAAATGCCTGATACTCATAAACCCTCTTCTATGCATTTCAGACTTCATACTGTCTATTCTATTCTGACAATGAGGAGTTAAGCTAATATCTTTGTTAAGTACATCAAAAGGTTCATCTATTTTCCAGATTAAAACTTTTGTATGAGGTTGTGGCGTTATAGTTTTGTAAAGAGGCATTTATATTCTTAAAGTTATTATGTACCTTTGCACTCTGAAAATCAAGATATTTTTAGTAAATAAAAAGCGAAGTTAGAATTTTTTGGTACGATATGCTAAAAAGTACCTTTTAAACATAAAACAATCAAATATGAGTACAAAAACGGTTCCTTATGTTCCTTATAAAGTAAAGGATATATCATTAGCTTCTTGGGGAAGAAAAGAGATAGAACTTGCTGAAGCAGAAATGCCCGGTTTGATGTCCCTTAGAGAAGAGTATAAGAACGAGCAACCGCTAAAAGGAGCAAGAATAGCAGGTTGTCTGCATATGACCATTCAAACAGCAGTTTTGATCGAAACTTTAAAGGCTCTAGGAGCTGAAGTTACCTGGAGCTCTTGTAATATCTTTTCTACACAGGACCACGCAGCTGCTGCGATTGCAGATGCAGGTATCCCTGTATATGCCTGGAAAGGAATGAATGAAGAAGAGTTTGACTGGTGCATTGAACAAACTCTGTTTTTTGGAGAAGAGCGTAAGCCGCTTAATATGATATTAGATGATGGTGGAGATTTAACTAATATGGTACTTGACAGGTATCCTGAATTAGTAGAGGGTATCAAAGGTTTATCTGAAGAGACTACTACTGGTGTTCACCGTCTATACGAAAGAATGAAAAAGGGTACTTTACCAATGCCTGCAATTAACGTAAACGATTCTGTAACCAAGTCTAAGTTTGATAACAAGTATGGTTGTAAAGAAAGTGCGGTGGATGCGATAAGAAGAGCTACAGATGTGATGCTAGCTGGAAAAAGAGTTGTGGTTTGCGGATATGGTGACGTTGGAAAAGGTACTGCTGCCTCTTTTAGAGGTGCCGGTTCTATTGTTACAGTAACCGAAATAGATCCTATTTGTGCGCTGCAGGCCGCTATGGATGGTTATGAAGTTAAGAAACTGGAAACAGTTGTAGGTAATGCGGATATCGTAATTACTACTACAGGTAATAAGGATATTGTAAGAGGTGAGCATTTCAAAGCCATGAAAGACAAAACTATCGTCTGCAATATCGGTCACTTTGATAACGAAATAGATGTTGCCTGGCTTAATAACAATTACGGAAAGACTAAAGACGAGATTAAGCCTCAAGTAGACAAATATACAGTAGATGGTAACGATATCATTCTATTGGCAGAAGGAAGACTGGTAAATCTAGGTTGCGCTACCGGGCATCCAAGTTTTGTAATGAGTAATTCTTTTACGAATCAGACACTTGCACAGATCGAATTATGGAAAAACTCTGATCAGTATAAAAACGAAGTATATATGCTACCTAAACACCTTGATGAAAAAGTGGCTAAGCTTCACTTAGCAAAATTAGGTGCTGAACTGGAAACATTAAGCGAAGATCAGGCAGAATATATTGGGGTAACTGTAGAAGGACCTTATAAGCCTGAATATTACAGATATTAATCCGTACAAATATTAA
>NZVW01000090.1 GCA_002697475.1 Aquimarina sp.
AAAAGTATAGAACTAAACGACTCATTAATTTTATGATATAGTTAATTTTATAAACTATTCATTAGCCATAACAGGCTTTAGTAGAATGTTTATTCTTCCTCTTGCTTAGCTACTTCTTCTGCAACAGTTTCTTTCTTAGAAGCATCTGCTTTAGCATCCTTTTTAGGAGTGTCTTTAGCAGCCTTTCTTTCATTTAATCCTTCAGAGATAGCATTAGAAACATAAGTCATTACTTTGTCGATTGACTTAGAAGCATCATCATTCGCAGGGATTACATAATCCACTTGTCTTGGATCAGAGTTGGTATCCACCATTGCGAATATAGGAATGTTTAATTTCTGTGCTTCTTTTACTGCTATATGCTCTCTTGTGATATCAACAACAAATAAAGCTCCCGGAAGACGTGTCATATCAGAAATAGAACCAAGGTTCTTCTCTAATTTAGCTCTAAGACGATCTACTTGTAAACGCTCTTTCTTAGAAAGTGTGTTAAAAGTTCCGTCTTTCTTCATTCTATCAATAGAAGCCATTTTCTTAACAGCTTTACGGATAGTAACAAAGTTAGTTAGCATACCACCTGGCCATCTTTCTGTGATGTATGGTTGGTTAGCTTGAGTTGCTTTTTCTGCTACAATTTCTTTAGCTTGTTTCTTAGTAGCAACAAAAAGAACTTTTCTTCCTGACGCTGCAATCTTTTTAAGAGCCTCACAAGACTCTTCGATTTTTGCAGCAGTTTTATATAGGTTAATGATGTGAATCCCATTTCTTTCCATATAAATATATGGAGCCATATTAGGATCCCATCTTCTTGTCAAGTGTCCGAAATGTACACCTGCGTCAAGCAATTCTTTTACTTCGATATTGTTTGCCATTTTTGTAATAGTTTACGTTCTGTTGAATTAGCAATACTTAAGTGGCTATCTTTAGCGATATGGCCTTAAGTATTTAGATGCTAAACTAACCCTCGATGTATACGAGGTAACAACAAATACATTTTTAATAGATTAACGTTTAGAGAACTGGAATTTCTTACGAGCTTTCTTCTGACCGAATTTCTTACGTTCAACCATTCTTGGGTCTCTTGTTAATAGACCTTCTGGCTTAAGAATACCTCTATTCTCTTCATCTAACTCACACATAGCTCTTGAAATTGCAAGACGAACAGCTTCTGCCTGTCCTGTAATTCCACCACCATATACATTAACATTAATGTCAAACCTATCCTCATTACTAGTCATAGTAATAGGTTGGTTTACTTTATACTGTAATGTAGCTGTAGTAAAATATGCGTTAAGCTCTTTTTTGTTTACAGTGATGCTACCTGAGCCTTCTTTAACATATACTCTGGCAACTGCTGTTTTTCTACGACCAATTTTGTGAATAACTTCCATTACTTAAATTCGTTTAAGTTAACAGTTTTAGGCTTTTGTGCATCCTGATTGTGTTCAGCACCTGCATAAACCTTTAAATTACGGAATAATTCTGCACCTAATTTGTTTTTAGGAAGCATTCCTTTAACCGCTTTTTCAACTAATCGCTCTGGGTTCTTGCTAAATAACTCCTGAGCAGTAAGACTTCTTTGCCCTCCTGGGTAACCAGTGTGACGGATGTATGATTTCTCAGTCCACTTTTTACCAGTTAAGTTGATTTTTTCTGCGTTAGTAACGATAACGTTATCACCGCAATCAACGTGTGGGGTAAAGCTAGGCTTGTGCTTTCCTCTAAGTAGCTTTGCTACAACAGAAGATAGACGTCCTAAAGTCTGTCCTTCAGCATCTACAACTAACCATTCTTTGTTTGAATTGGTCTTGTTTGCAGATACCGTTTTGTAACTTAATGTGTCCACACTTAATAATTTTACTAATTAAACATTCCTTTCCTATCATAAATAGGGGGTGCAAATGTACAATTATATATTAATATAGCAAACAGGATGTTGAGAATATTTTATGTAATGATTCATTGATTTTCAGAATCATAAGTTTAGCTCTTTTCCGGGGTGTTGTAAAACAGGTTTACTCTAAATTTTTACTTGTTAATTTTTTACTAAAAAAACATAAGAGGTGTGACATTTTTAAAATTAAACTGTCATTTTAGTCGAATCAATCAATCAATCAAAAAACTGTCAACGTGAATAAGCTTATTTTTCTATTCCTTTTTTGCTGCAATTTAATCCTTGCACAGGATGAATTTACATCAATTCCTAAAAGAATTTATACTACTAAACCACTTAATAATGCCAAGGCTCCTGTTATTGATGGGGTGATAGACGATCAGAGTTGGGATATAGTAGAGTGGACAGTGGATTTTATAGAAACAAATCCTGATGAGAATACACCTCCTGATCAGGAATCAAAATTTAAGATTCTTTATGATCAAAAATATTTATATGTAGCCTATCGATGCTATGATAAGGAACCGGAAAATATTGAAAAACGTTTATCAAGGAGAGATGGCTTTGCCGGAGATAGAATTACTATCATTTTAGATACATATCATGATTTAAGAACAGCTTTTTCATTTACAGTAACTGCAGCAGGTGTCAAGGGAGATGAATTTGTTAGCCAGAATGGCGACAACTGGGATAGTAGCTGGAATCCTATATGGTATACCTCTGCAAAAATAGACAGTGAAGGCTGGACTGCAGAAGTAAAAATACCGCTAAGCCAATTGAAATTTGGTAATAGTAAAGAACAAATTTGGGGATTGCAGGTAACCCGTATGTTGTTCAGAAAACAAGAACGCTCTGCGTGGCAGAGAATACCCGCAGATGCTCCTGGTTTTATAAGTGAGTTCGGAGAGCTACACGGCTTAATTGATATCGAACCTCAAAAGCAGTTAGAGATTCAGCCTTTTGGAGTTGTACAATATGACACTTATCCTGAAGAGCAAGGAAATCCATTCAGAGATGGTGATGACTTTAAAGTTAATGGAGGACTTGATGCTAAAATTGGTATTACAAATGATCTAACACTTGACCTTACTGTGAATCCTGATTTTGGTCAGGTTGAAGCTGACCCTGCTGCAATTGCTTTAGATGGTTTTCAGATTTTTTTCCAGGAGCAGAGACCTTTCTTTGTAGAAAACAAGAACATTTTTGATTATCGTTTTGCTAATAACTCTGATAATTTATTCTACTCCAGAAGAATAGGGCGAAGCCCCCAGGGTTTTGTAGGATCTAGTCCGGTAAATACAGAATTTGTGGACACTCCTAAAAACACAACAATTTTAGGAGCAGCTAAATTTAGCGGTAAAACAAAAGATGGCTGGTCAATTGGTGTTCTGGAAAGTGTAACCTCCAGAGAGATAGCGAAGATTGAAGATGAGAATGGAAATCGAAGAGAAGCTTTAGTGGAGCCTATGACTAATTATTTTATAGGTAGAGTACAGAAAGATTTTAATGAAAGAAATACCTTTATAGGTGGAATATTTACAGCTACGAACCGTAATCTGGATGATATTTTAAACATTGATTTTGATGACCCTAATACGGATGAGACAGCAGAGCTTATAGGCTTAAGAGAGAATAATTTAAATTTTTTAAGGAAATCAGCATACACAGGAGGGTTAGATTTTAGACATAACTGGAAGGACAGAAAGTATTTTGTTGAAGGAAACATTGTAGCAAGTCATGTTGAAGGATCTCCCGAAGCCATTGAAGCTACGCAACGCGAGTTAACACATTTATTTCAAAGAAGTGATGCGGATCATGTGGAAGTAGATCCTACAAGAACATCTTTAACCGGTACAGGAGGAAAATTGTCAGCGGGTAAATCTGGTGGTGGTAATTGGAGGTACGATGGAGGTTTGTTTTGGAGATCTCCGGAATTAGAATTGAATGATGTGGGCTTCCTAAGACAGGCAGACGAAATTATTCAATTTGCAGGATTACGATACCTGTTTTTAAAACCCACTAAGTTTTATAGAAGAGCTAATGTGAGCCTTAATCAGTTTTCTACGTATGATTTTGAAGGTAATTATAATCGAATTCAATACGAGTTTAACGGGTATATCAATTATCAAAATAACTGGTGGACAGAAATTGGTTATGGACATAAGCCAAGGATATTTACCAACACTTTTTTAAGAGGAGGTCCAAGGTGGCGTTTTTCTGATGAAAATTTTGCCTTTCTGTTCTTTGGATCTGACCAAAGTAAAAAGTTTAATTTTACCTTAGGTCATGTGTATTCTTCCGCACAACAGAATAATTTTTCGCTACAGCGATATGTTGTGCGCCTCAATTATCAGCCTTTTAATGCATTCAGTATTTCTTTGAACCCTGAATTTGAGAAAAACCCAAACAAGACACAGTATGTAACTGAAGTTGATTTTAACGGAAATCCAAGGTATATAACTGCAAACATTGATCAGCAGACTTTGAGTGCCAGTATACGATTAAACTATAATATTAACCCTAATTTGACAATACAGTATTATGGTCAACCATTTATATCCAGAGGGAGGTATACAGATTTTAACTTTGTTAACAACCCAACAGCTGATGATTTAAATGAGAGGGTAATATTGTACAATAATAGTCAGATATCATTTGCAGACGGTACTTACTCGGTTGATGAAGATGGTGGAGGTGTAGATTATACCTTTGGCGACCCGGATTTCGCATTTGTGCAGTTCAGATCTAATTTGGTACTGCGATGGGAGTATATTCCGGGGTCAGAAATTTTTCTTGTATGGTCTCAAGGAGTTAATGGTTTAGGTGATGCCAGTAATCATTTGTTTAGAAGTTTAGATAATCAGATTTTACAGCAACAACCTGAGAATACATTTTTGATTAAGGCTACTTACAGATTCGTTCTCTAACTTTCTTTGAAACCACAGGAATTTAAAGTTATTTTGTGGCAAAACATATTTTGTACATGAAATACCTTTATTGTATCCTATGCTTGCTTTTGATATCTTGTCAATCAAATAATTCTAAAACCGATATTTCAATCGTTGAAAAGGAAGAGCATAAAGAGGAATTCAAAGATTCTCTTGCAGTTTTTCTGGATTATTATGATAAGTTTTTCACAACTAATTTTAATGTATCTGAATGCCCGGGAGCTGCTGTAGTCATTGTCAAAGATTCAACAGTTATTTATAAAAAAGGTTTTGGGGTTAAGCAACTTCATACAGAGGACTCTGTTGATGTCAATACAGTGTTCAGAATTGCGAGTTTGTCTAAAGGTGTGACAGCTGTACTTGCAGGTAATATGGTGGATAAAGGTGAATTGTCCTGGGATATGAAAGTAAGGGATGTGGTACCTGGGTTTGCTTTAAAAGACAGAGCACAATCTGATCGATTAGAGATACATCATCTATTGTCTCATACTGCAGGATTATATAAATATACGTTCAGTCGTCAGATTAGCAGCGGATTTTCCTTAGATCAATTAATCAAACAATTTAAGTATAAAGGTGTAGTGTCAAAAGAAGGCGCTGACTACGAATATCAAAATGCTATGTTTTCTGTAATAGAAAAGGCAATGGAGGGTCAGACTCAAAAGACTTTCCAGCAGTTATTGGAAGAGCGAGTATTTAAACCTGCAGGTATGCATTCCGCCAGTGTAACTTTTGAAGAAATAAAGAATAGTGATAATATAGCGTTACCACATAAGTACAATCATTACTCAAAAAAATATTATTTGGCAGATCTTCACCAGAGTTACTATAATGTAGCAGCTGCAGGTGGTGTCAATGCTTCAATTACAGATATGGGTGAGTATTTAAAAGTTTTAATGGGATACAAGCCAAAGGTGATTTCTGAGAATAGCTTAGCGGATATCTTTAATCCTAGAATATGTACAAGTAATGAAGAAACCTATGTGAATTTATGGGAAGGTGTTACAGATTCTTACTATGCAATGGGATGGAGGATTCTGGATTATCATGGCAGAAGAATTATCTATCATGGTGGTAATGTGAATGAATATAAGACTCAGCTTATGATTGATCCGGAAAATAAAGTAGGAATTTGCGTGTTGTTTAATGCTCCTAATGGTTTTAACGGGCCTGTGATTCCTACCTTTTTAAACTATTATGATTTCTTTAAAAAAATAAAAGCAGACTAAAGGTCTGCTTTTTTATTTTCTATTAGCTCTTCTTGTTTTGCTTTCTCGGCAAGTAAATTCTTTTGATATTTACTTTGAACAATATCTATAAGTACTAATACCACGATCACAAAATAGAAAGTTGTTTTACTCATTGGAGTAATAGGATTCCCAAACAGATGTATATGTGCCAGATGTCCTCCTTCAGACAATAACATTATCCCAACTATTAAAAGTATAAATAATCCTAAAACCTCATAGAGTCTATTTTTTTGTAAAAAGTTTGAAACTTTATCAGCGAGCACAATCATCAATATACCTCCAATTACTATCGCTATAGTCATTAAGGTAAGTTGTCCCGCATACTCCATTCCACTGGTTAACGCCATAGCACTAAGTATAGAGTCAAATGAAAACACAAGATTCATGATCACTATCCAAAAAATAATCATATTAGTAGAACCTTTAGAAGCCTTTTCTTCATTAGCTGCGTGTTCCTTAATTAGCATCATATGCCAGATTTCCTTAACCGCAGTATAGATAATGAATACACCACCGGCAAGTACAATAATACTATGCACATTAAATTCAAATTCCATAATATTATTACCATGCAGGGAGGCAAAAGGCTTTTGGAAATATTGGATTAACGACATTAAAGCAAATAGTAAAACAATTCTAAGTATAATTGCTAATCCAACCCCCATCTTACGTACAAAACTTTGCTTGTCTGCCGGGGCTTTTTTGGATTCAAGAGATATGTATAATAGGTTGTCAAAACCTAAAACAGCTTGAAGTAGTACAAGCATTAAAAGAGTAAAAAGACTGTCTAATGTAAAAAGTTGCTCCATTGATTGGTTTAATTGGTTGAAGTTGCAAATATAGAGTTTTGATTAAATAATTTTTGTGATTAATGCGCCTCCAGCCAATTGTTTCCAGTACCCATATCTACCTCTAATGGGACCTCTAGCGTATACGCATTTTCCATTTCGGATTGAATCATGGTTTTAAGCTCCTCCAATTCGGGCTTGTAGGCGTCAAAAACCAATTCATCATGTACTTGCAGTAGCATCCTGGTTTTGTAATTACCTTCTTTTAGCTTTTTGTGGATATTGATCATCGCGATTTTGATGATATCAGCGGCGCTTCCCTGTATAGGTGCATTGACAGCATTTCGCTCCGCAGCTCCGCGTACTACTGCATTAGCAGAGTTGATATCCTTAAGATATCTTCTTCGGCCTAAAACGGTCTGTACATATCCATGCTCTCTGGCAAAATCTACCTGATCACTGATGTAATTTCTAAGCTTAGGGTAGGTTTTATAGTAGGTATCTATTAACTCTTTGGACTCACTACGGGTTAGATCGGTCTGATTACTTAAACCAAAGGCAGAAACGCCATATATGATACCGAAATTGACCGTTTTGGCATTACTACGCTGTTCTCGGGTAACCTCTTCAATAGGCACATTAAACACTCTGGATGCTGTAGAGGCGTGAATGTCTTCACCTTTCTTAAAGGCTTCAATCATCGTTTCCTCCTTGCTTAATGCGGCAATAATGCGAAGTTCTATCTGAGAGTAATCGGCTGCAAGTAATGTGTATTCATCGTTTCTGGGAACAAAAGCTTTTCTAACTTCTCTGCCTCGTTCTGTTCGTATCGGGATATTTTGCAAGTTAGGGTTATTAGAACTAAGTCTACCTGTGGCTGCTACAGTCTGCATATAATCCGTATGTACTCTATGTGTAGATTCATTAACCTGTGACGGCAAAGCGTCTACGTAGGTACTTTTTAATTTGGATAATCCTCTATAATCTAATATATCCTGAATGATTTGATGATCTTTTGCTAAATAGCTCAGTACATCTTCAGCAGTAGAATATTGACCCGTTTTAGTCTTTTTAGGCTTATCTACAAGCTTCATCTTTTCAAAAAGGATAACTCCTAACTGTTTTGGAGAGGCGATATTAAATTCTTCTCCCGCAGCTTTATATATTTGGGCTTCAAGATTTTTAATATCATTATCCAGTTCTTCTGATAATGAGGCTAAAAAGTCCTTATCTAAGTTAATACCTTCAACTTCCATAGCTGCCAAAACCTTTAATAGTGGGATTTCTATGTCTTCAAAAAGCGAAAGCGTTTTAGCTTCTTCTAACTCAGGAGCAAAGTGCTCTTTTAGCTGATACGTAATATCGGCATCCTCAACTGCATATTCTGTTTGTTGCTCTAAGGGTACACTTCTGAAAGATTTTTGATTTTTACCTTTTTTGCCAATAAGTTCTGTGATAGAAACAGGTGTATAGTTTAGATAAGTCTCAGAAAGTACATCCATGTTATGACGCATATCAGGATTGATAAGATAGTGGGCTAACATGGTATCAAATAGTTTTCCTTTTACCTCTACATTGTACTTAGCTAATACCTTAATATCATATTTAAGATTCTGACCAATTTTTTCGATCTCTTCAGATTCAAAGAATGGTCTTAGCTCTTCAATAAATGATTGTGCTTCTTCTTTACTTTCAGGAAAAGGTATATAAAACCCTTTACCGGCCTCCCAACTAAAGGCAATTCCTACCAGTTCTGCGGTTAGGGGATCTAAACCTGTGGTTTCCGTGTCAAAACAAACACTTTTTTGCTTTAACAGATTCTGGATAAAAAGTTTCATTGCCATTCCAGGCTGAACAGTTTGGTAAAAATGTTCAGTATTCTCGATAGTTTTTCTTGAAGAATACTCTTCGATTTCCTGGGTTTCACCATCCCCTCCAAAAAGTGAAAACTGTCCGGCTCCTGCCTGCGAGGCTTGTTTTTTTGCGGTAGGGGTGCTGGTTACCTGAGTAGTAGAGACATCTTCACCAGAAAAGATTTTGATAAATTGATCTTTAAGTCTTCTGAACTCTAATTCTTCAAAAATTTCCTGAACTTTCTGTGCGTCCGGTTCAGATAGTTCATAGTCCTTTGCGTCAAACTTTACGTCACAATCAATAATGATAGTCGCCAGTTTTTTAGATAGAAGTCCTAATTCTTTGTTTTCTTCTATCTTTTCTTTCATTTTTCCCTTTAACTTATCGGTATTAGCTAAAAGCCCTTCCATAGACCCAAATTCCGCTATAAATTTCTTGGCAGTTTTATCACCTACGCCTGGTAATCCAGGGATATTGTCAACAGAGTCACCCATCATACCCAGATAGTCAATAACCTGTTCAGGGCGTTCTACTTCAAATTTCTTTTGTACTTCAGGGATTCCCCAGATTTCTATTCCGTTACCCATACGAGCCGGGCGGTACATAAAAATATTTTCAGAAACTAACTGGGCATAATCCTTATCAGGAGTAACCATATAGGTTTGATAACCTTCTTTTTCAGCTTGTTTTGCTATGGTACCGATAAGATCATCTGCTTCAACTCCGGATCTTTCGATAATGGGAATATGCATTGCTTTTAGGATTTCCTGAATAATAGGTACAGCAATACGAATAGCCTCAGGGGTTTCATCTCTATTAGCTTTATATTCAGGAAACATTTCTACTCTATCGGCACTTCCGTCTTTATCAAACGCTACTGCCAGATGATCAGGTTTTTCTCTTTTGATGACATCAAAAAGTGAATTGACAAACCCCATTATTGCAGAAGTGTCTTGACCTTTTGAGTTTATTCTGGGATTTTTGATTAATGCGTAATAACCACGAAAAATTAAGGCATAAGCATCCAGAAGAAAAAGACGTTTTTGTGACATAATCGAGTAAGAAATTTAATAATCGCAATATAAAAATTAGAAATCCAAATTCTATGGTCTTTGGCGTAATTCTATAAGTTTTTCAAAACCTTAAGAAAAAAGAAATGCCGTCAAGGACTGACGGCATTTCGCCCCAAAATAAAATTGATAACTATGTTATCAATTATCTTATATATTTTAATCTATAGATGAATTCAATTTGCTTTCCTAATATGCCTAAGCACTTAGGGGCGAAGGTACGAATAATTATTTTTTATCTAAAGAAAAAAATAGTAAGAATTATATTGATATAACTCCAAAAAAATGATTTTCTTATAATGTACAGGTAAAGATCGTTAATTTTAACTTAAAAGCTTCCTATTGGGTAAAACTCCCAATAGTTTTGTTGTCAAAGAAAGTTACTATGCGTTGGATCATACTTGTGTCATTATATGTTTTGGTTGAGATATATGCCTATCAGGCAATTAGAACCATTACTAAAAATCAAGTTATTCAAATAGGATATTTGGTTATTTCTGTGCTTCTAATTAGTTATGTGATTTATGTTTTTGCTAATTATGATCGTAGCGTGGGACCTACCAAGTATACACTAAGGGCTAGTGGTATTTTATTTACTACACTGGTGCCTAAGCTTATTTTAGTACTTTTTATGTTTGGTGAAGATATTATCAGAGTATGTGTGGCGTGCTATAATTATTTTAGTAATACCTTTTTTGAAGGAACAGCACCAAAATACTTACCGGATAGAAGAAAGTTTGTTAGCCAAATAGCTTTAGGAATTGCAGCCATTCCTTTTGCAGGATTGCTTCATGGAATTTTTAGAGGAAAGTATAATTATAAAGTCATAACTCACGTACTTCATTTTGATGATTTGCCTGACGCATTTGATGGATACCGAATAACACAAATTTCTGATATACATTCCGGGAGTTTTGATGAAAGAGAAAAAATTGAATATGCAGTCGATTTAATTAACGAACAGGAAATGGATTTACTTCTTTTTACTGGGGATATTGTAAATACCGTGGCTGAAGAAATGGATGAATGGATTGATACCTTTAAAAGATTGAAAACTCCTAAGCACGGTAAGTTTTCTGTTTTAGGGAATCATGATTATGGTGAATATGTTACCTGGGAAACGCAGGAAGAAAAGGACGCCAATTTTGAAGCTATTAAAGATGTGCACAGAAAAATTGATTTTAGGCTGTTGCTTAATGAAAGTGAATATGTAGAACAGGATGGGGCACGTATTGCAATTGTGGGGGTTGAAAACTGGGGGCATAATTTTAAAAAGGCCGGAGATCTTACTAAGGCTTCAGAAAATATATCAAAGGATGATTTTAAAATATTATTAAGTCACGATCCTTCTCATTGGGAATATGAGGTTAAAAACCACGACGACCACTATCACTTAACCTTAAGTGGACATACACACGGCTTTCAGTTTGGGATAGAAATCCCTGGTTTTCTAAGGTGGAGTCCTGTGCAATATGTCTATAAACAATGGGCAGGGATGTATTCTGAAATGGGTAAATATCTTAATGTTAATAGAGGTTTTGGTTTTCACGCATTTCCCGGTCGAGTAGGTATTTGGCCTGAAATAACTGTTATAGAATTGAGAAAATCTAAAGCTGTCACTTAATTAAGATAAAATAGTATATTTACAATGTTTAATTTAGCGTTATAGTTGTATAAAGCTTAAAAAAATAAACAATGTCGAAGTTTGGAGAATTAATTGATCTTGAAATTCCCGTGCTGTTAGATTTTTATACAGAATGGAATGAACCATCTGTAGCCATGCATCCTGTTTTAAAGGATGTGGCAGCTGCCTTAGGGGATAAAGGTAAAGTGATTAAGATTGATGTTGATAAAAATGAAGAGCTTGCGACGGCCCTCAGAATTAAAGGACTACCTACCTTGATGATCTACAAAAAGGGGGAGATGGTATGGCGTCAGAGTGGGGAGCAGGATGCTAATACACTTATTGGTATAATGAAGGAGTACTATTAAAAGGTTATTCTCCTAAACTCATAATCTCTCTTAGTAAAATATTCTAAAATTTTAGGTAAAGTTTTTTTTAGATTCTTTTCAGCCTTAAGACTATCGTGAAAAACAATGATGCTTCCATTTGTAGCATTGTTTACTACGTTCTTATAATAGTAATTTTCATCTGGGTGATCCTGTATCCAATCTTTTGCTAGAACATCCCAAAGTATTATTTTAAATCCCATTTTTCTTAGAGCTGTGAATTTGGAGTAACTAAGATGTCCATAAGGAGGTCTGAATAATTTGCATTGAGGAAGTTTCGGTGCGTGAAGCTGTATTTCTTCTTGACATTTTTTTATGTTGTCTAAATAGGTTTTAAAGTCAGTTTTCCATGCTTTTAGATGATGATAAGTATGGTTGCCTATGGAGTGGTTGTTTTGGATTATTTCTTTAAAAATATCAGGATGTTTTTTGATATTATCACCGATACAGAAAAAAGTGGCTTGCACATCATATAATTTCAACTGATTCAAAACAAATTCAGTAACACCTGGTATCGGTCCATCATCAAATGTAAGATATATCACTTTTTCAGACTTTGAAGCAGGTAAGCTCCAGATGTACCGAGGGAACAGCAGCTTTAATAGTTTTGGTGTTTTAGCAGGTATAAATCTCATAAATCAAAAAAAGCCTTTGATGTAAAGGCTTTTTAAATATTTAATTAACTATTGAATCATTGAGCGAATCTGGTAGCTCTTGAGAATTTTGGAATTCTTTCAAGAGATCTTCTTCTTGCTTTCTTATGGTTTCAGGATCATCATATTCTTCATCAGAAGAGTATAGTCTACTGAACATTCTTAAGTTTCGGTTAAATTCCTCAACTTCTTTGTCCATAATTTCTCGATCCTGATTGATTAAAAGCAGATCAATTAAACTACGATATCTTTCTACATTAGTTACGATTTCCTCGGCATAAGAGTATTGTCTTTCAAGATTAAGACTTCCGAAATAGTTCAGCTGTTCCTGATATTTTTTGGCTACCTGAGCCCAAATTTCTCTTGCTTTTTCCTTTTCTCCTATTTCGTAATATCCGGAAATATATGGTTCTACCAAAGTATAGTATTCATAATACTTTACAGGTAGCTTTTCCATACCTAAATCTAAAATTTCTTTGGCTTTATTTATTTTCTTCTCTTCAATAAGAGCTTCGACTAGCCTTGCAAGATTACTTCTGTAGGTAATAGCATTTTTACGTGTTTCAGGGTCGTGATAGATATCAGGACTTTCACTATTTCCCCAATCCCAACTTTTTACATTATCATACATCACATCTGTATCTATGCGGCCCATGTCAAAAGGATTTCTTCTGTCAATAGGGGTGCGTATTGGAACAAGTTTGTAAGTAAGACCGTCTAATTGAAGATAATCTTTCATCCATAAGTAGTCATCATCACCAAAACTACCTCCGGTAAAGTAAATAGGTCTTTCCCAGTTATTATTAGCAATGATGTCCAGCATCATAAGTCTGTTTTTGAAAAGGATACTTCCTTTAAGATGTATGTCTATATAGGGAACTATTAGATCTGCATCTTTTGGGGATACAATACCATTTTTAAGAACAGCTTCTTTATCAACGGGGATACGGATGTGTTGTGTAGGGAATGTGTTTACATATTTACCACTACCTACTTGTCCTTTGGTTCTCTTATCATCTGTTTCTATCCATCTAAGCCAGTTTTTAATAAGCATAGTGTCATTGGTAACAGGTTTGTAATAGATAGCATCATTGTTCCCATATGCATAGAACTTATGTTCAAACTGTGATGGAATAGGCTTACTATCATAGGCAGCTCTCTTCATCTGATCAATATACCAGGCAGTAGCAAATAAACTTGTATTTATAGTACGTACATCCGTACGATACCCTTCTATTTCCTGAGCATACCAAAGCGCAAAAGTATCGTTATCACCTATGGTAAAGAGAATAGCATCTTCCTGACATGATTGGAGATACATTTTTGCCATAGCCTGTGCCGTATAACGATCCGATCGATCGTGATCATCCCAGTTTTGAGCGGCTAACAATACAGGAACCGCTAACAAACAAATTGTCGTAACGGCTGGAGCTAAAACTTTTGGTTTAATAGCTTTTCTTAAAAGATCGAATAATGCATAAACACCAAACCCTATCCAGATAGCAAAAACATAAAATGAACCTACTAAAGCATAATCTCGTTCTCTTGGTTCAAATGGTCTTTCGTTAAGATAGATCTTTAATGCTAATCCCGTGAACAGGAAAAACACGAGTAGTATCCAGAAATTCTTCTTATCTCTACTGGCTTGAAAAACTATTCCAAGTAACCCTAATAGAAGAGGTAAGAAATAATACGTGTTTCTTGCTTTGTTTTTTAAAGCATCGCTAGGTAAATTATCCTGAGATCCTAATCTTGCCTGATCAACCAGTGGGATACCGCTAAGCCAGTTACCATGAAGGTCCGATCCTTGCCCCTGTACATCATCCTGTCTTCCTACAAAATTCCACATAAAGTACCTCCAGTACATATATCCCATCTGATAATCAAATAGATAATATACGTTGTCCCAAAAAGAAGGTTTCTCAACATTGAGATATTCTCCAAATTCTCTTAAAAAACGATCGTAGTCCTCATTGTCCAATTTTCCGGTAGCATACTCTCTTCTGAATTGCGTTACAGCATTGAGTAATTCATCTTCATTTTGATATTCAGCCTTTATGGTAAATTTTATAGGGCCAGTATATTCCATATAGTTAGCAATGTGTTCTGTACTCCACATTCGCGGTAATATGGACTTATGAGCATCATCTATATTTTGTTTCGCATTTTTCCAGTCGTTGATGATTTCATATTTTCCGGTTTCTTCATTCTTCTCATAGATAGGCTTATCATCTTCATATGGATTATCCGGATCTAACTGACCATAAATTTCAGTAAACTGAGGGCCATAGAATAAATGGGTTTCAGGATATTGTTCCAGATTGTAATATGCTAATAATTCCCTTGCGTTATTAGGATTATTTTCATTAATAACCGTACCGGCGTTAGCTCTTATTGGTAACATTATCCAACAAGAGAATCCAATAAATATAAATACAACACATAAGATGATTGTGTTGAGTAAAGGATAATCTTTCTTTCTTGTATTTTTTAGTAAGAAATAGAAAAGTGCAATAATAACTAACCCCAGGAAGATAGTTCCGGAGTTGAAAGGTAGTCCAAATGTGTTTACAAACATCACCTCAAACCATCCGAATAACTTTAAAGTAGATGGAAGAAGTAGCTTAAATATAAATAACAATATGGCTACCACAGTTACATTGGCAATAATGAAATTTTTAATAGTAATTTCTTTATAGTTTTTGAAGTAATACAGTAAACCGATCGCAGGTATAGACAACAGTCCCATAAAATGAACACCAAAAGAAAGCCCTACAATAAAAGCAATAAGAACCAACCATTTATTACCTCTTGGTTTGTGCATATCACGCTCCCATAATAATCCGAGATAGAATAGTACAGCTAGTATACAAGTGGCCATAGCATACACTTCTGCTTCTACAGCATTAAACCAGAAACTGTCAGTAAATGTAAAAGCTAAGGATCCTACTAATCCGCTTCCTAGTATTGCAATTCCTTTAGATTTAGTGAGTTTTTCATCTTGTAGAATTAATTTCTTGACCAAAATAGTTATGGACCAGAACATAAATAGTATTGCAAGTGCACTTGCAAAAGCTGACGTCATATTAACCACAAATGCAATCTGAGATGGATCAGATGAAAAAATAGATGCTGCTGCTCCTATCATCTGAAATAAAGGTGCACCTGGTGGGTGACCTACTTGTAATTTTGATGAAGTAGCAATATATTCTCCAGCGTCCCAAAAACTTGCGGTTGGCTCTACGGTTAATGTGTATACAGTAAGTGCAATCACAAAAACAACCCAGCCTAAAATCTTATTCCACTTAGAAAAGTTGAAAGTATCCATAAAAAAATGATCTTGTTATATAACGTGTGGCGAATTTAGTAATAAAAATACTTTTGGGATGGTTTTTTTAGCAAACGCTTAAGTTTGAAGGATATTTTTAGACATAGTGAAAATTTAGTTCATTTTTTTTGAAAAAATATTTGCAGACGTAAAAGAATATTTTAAATTTGCACCCGCAATGAAGCATTGGTCTATGGTGTAACTGGCAACACGTCTGGTTTTGGTCCAGAAGAGTCTAGGTTCGAGCCCTAGTAGACCAACGGAAATTAAAGGAGTAGCAGAAATGTTTGCTCCTTTTTTGTTTTAAAAGAGTTTATGTTTAATGAGGGCGAGAAGTTTATCCTGAGCTTGTCGAAGGGAGCCCTAGTAGACCAACGGAAATTAAAGGAGTAGCAGAAATGTTTGCTCCTTTTTTGTTTTGAAAGAGTTTGGGTTTAATAAGGGCGAGAAGTTTATCCTGAGCTTGTCGAAGGGAGCCCTTATAGATCAATAAAAAATTAAAGGAGCTAACAACTATGTAAGCTCCTTTTTATTTTAGCTTGTATTGTAATTCTTATATTCTAAATGTTAATACCGGCCTCTTAGCATGATTAACTACATCTTCACTAAGACTTCCATTAATAAAGTGTGATATTCCTCTTCGGCCGTGTGTGCTAATGCCAATCAATCCTGCCTTAACAGAATCTGCGAAATTAAAAATACCTTTTTCCACAGTCACATCATTATAAATGTTCAGTGTGTGGTTTTCAAGATGCATACCTTCTAAGAAATGATGCATTTTATCCTGAGTATCTTTCGTGGTTTTAAAACCGTTAGCGGTATTTACCCACACTAAGTGTAATTTGGCATTAATAAGTTTAGCAAAGTCATATGCTGACATAAGTGAATCTCTATCTTCATCATCAAAATTGGTGGCATAAACAAAGTCTTTTATATTATAGATGTCACACTCTTCTTTAACTACAAGAACGGGTTTTTTTGAAGTTCTAACTATTTTTTCAGCATTAGAGCCTATAAAAAGTTCTTCAAAGCCAGATGATCCATGGGATCCCATAATAATCATGTCGACATTGTTCTTTTCACTTGCGTCAATAATGCCGTCCATCACACCTTCGAAGCTTACAGTTTCTTCAATGTCTAAGTCCTTTAAATGTTCTGCGCTGAGCATTTCTTCAAATTTATTATGAGCATGCTTCATGAAAAAAATAGCTTCAGGTGCTGGAGCAGGGTTATTTGAGGACATCAGGTCTGTTAGATGTAATGGTAGTTCTAATACATGTAGAAGGTATATTTTAGAGTTGTTTTTCCTAGCTATCTGTGCAGCTACATTTAATGCGCTTTCGGCTTGTTCAGAAAAATCAGTTGGGACTAAGATACTTTTTATCATAATAATGTCTTTTTTAAATATATGAAGTTAGTTTTGGCGAAAAATGAGCATCCCAAAAAAGGGACTTGGAATACTACTTAAATTTACAAAATAAATTGATTATCAACTATGTTTTGAAAGTAAGATATTATTATTATCTTTGCAGCGTTGAAATTAAAAAACCAGGTTGAGGGGACGAGAAGTCCCCTCTTTTTATCTTACTATGTCATTAAAGGATAAGGTTGAAAATTTAGTAGCAGGGGCATTAGAGGAAAATCCATCATTATTTTTGATTGATCTAAAAGTGCATCCTGATAATCGTATCGAAGTAATTATCGATGGAGATAATGGAATCACCGTGGAAGATTGTATTGCGGTGAGTAGAGCTGTAGAGCATAATTTGGATCGGGATGAGGAAGATTTTGCCTTACAGGTAATGTCTGCTGGTGTTTCTGAAGGCTTAACTCATATACGGCAGTATAAAAAGAATATTGGTAGGACGCTAAAAGTAAAGACTGCAGAGGATAAAATTCAGGGAGAGCTGATTTCGGCAACAGATGATGGAATAACCTTAGAGTGGAAAACCAGAGAACCTAAACCAGTAGGTAAAGGCAAAGTTACGGTTACTAAAGAAGCCAGCATCGACTATAAAGATATACAAGAAGCTAAAGTTATGATAACGTTTTAATTTATAATTGATATGGAAAATATCGCGTTGATAGAATCATTTTCAGAATTTAAAGATGACAAGTTAATAGATCGTGTTACGCTTATGGCGATCTTAGAAGATGTATTTAGAAATGCCTTAAAGAAAAGATTTGGTAGTGATGATAATTTCGATATCATTATAAACCCTGATAAAGGGGATTTAGAGATATGGAGAAACAGAGTTGTTGTAGCTGACGGAGAGGTTGAAGATGATAATCAGGAGATAGCACTTTCTGATGCACGCAAAATAGAGCCTGATTTCGAAATCGGTGAGGATGTATCTCAGGAAGTAAAGTTGATTGATCTGGGAAGACGTTCTATCTTAGCGTTACGTCAAAATTTGATATCTAAGATTCACGAACACGATAATACTAACGTATACAAACAGTTTAAGGATCTTGAAGGTGAGATTTATACAGCAGAGGTGCATCATATCAGACATCGCGCTATAATATTGTTGGATGATGAAGGTAATGAAATAATTTTACCTAAAGATCGTCAAATACCTTCTGACTTCTTTAGAAAAGGAGAAAATGTTAGAGGTGTAATTGAATCTGTAGAATTAAAGGGTAATAAACCTGCTATTATATTGTCAAGAACATCTCCTGTATTTCTTGAAAAATTATTTGAATCAGAAATACCCGAAGTTTTTGATGGACTTATTACAATAAAGAATGTTGTTCGTATTCCTGGAGAAAAAGCTAAAGTAGCTGTAGATTCTTATGACGATAGAATTGATCCTGTAGGTGCTTGTGTGGGAATGAAAGGATCAAGAATTCATGGAATAGTAAGAGAGTTAGGTAACGAAAATATTGACGTTATCAATTATACAAATAACACACAACTTTATATTACCAGAGCATTGAGCCCTGCAAAGATTACCTCTGTTAAAATTGACGAGGATACCAAAAGAGCTGAAGTAATGCTAAAGCCTGAAGAGGTATCTAAGGCTATTGGTAGAGGAGGTCATAATATCAGATTAGCGGGTCAGCTAACGGGTTATGAGATTGATGTGTTTAGAGAAGGTGTTGAAGAAGATGTAGAGTTAACTGAATTTTCTGATGAGATAGACCCATGGATCATTGAAGAGTTTGCTAAAATAGGTTTGGATACTGCAAAGAGTATTTTAGAGCAAGATGTTGAAGATCTTGTTAAGCGTACGGATCTTGAGGAAGAAACTGTTATTGAGGTGATTCAGATATTAAAATCAGAATTTGAAGATTAATAAAAGCAATTAATTTATATTTGAGCATAAAATAAGGAAGCATTTATGGCTGAAGCAAAAACAATGAGATTAAATAAGGTATTACGCGAATTCAATATCTCGCTAGATCGGGCTGTTGACTTTTTGAATTCAAAAGGTCACGAGATAGATGCGCGTCCTACCACAAAGATTTCTACGGATATCTACCAGCTTTTGTTTGATGAATTCCAAACAGATAAAAGCAAAAAGGTAGCGTCTAAGGAAGTTGGAGAAGAAAAAAGAAAAGAGAAAGAGGCGCTGAGGATACAAATAGAGCAGGAGCAGGAGGAGAAGCGTAAGCAGGCAGAAGAGCGTGAGGTCATAAAAGCAAAAGCTAATCTATCCGGACCTAAACCTGTAGGTAAAATAGACTTAGAGAATAAAACTAAAGAACAAGAAACTCAGCCCGAAGAAAAAGCTAAGGAAGAAAAACCTGTAGCTAAAGAAGAAGTTTCTGAAAAACCAAAAGAACCTGAAGTGATTTCTAATAGACCGGCTAAAAAGGAGCTGAAGATTATGCAACAAGCTCCAAAACCGAAAGAAGAGAAAAGGGAAGAAAAGCCTCAGGAGAAGAAAGTAGAAAAGAAAGAAGCTCCTCAGAAGCAGGAAGTAAAAGAGGAAGCTTCCACAGAGCCTGAAAGAGTTAAAACGCAGTACCAGAAGCTTGATGGTCCTAATTTTACAGGTCAAAAAATAGATCTTTCTCAGTTCAATAAGAAACCTGCTAAGAAGAAAGACGATAAGTCCGATAAATCTTCTGATGCTAATAAGAAGAAGAGAAGAAGGATTAGTAAGGATAGCAATAATAACAATTCAGGGCCGGGTAACAGGTCTAATAACAATAATAACAATTCTTCAAGAGGAAGAGGCGGTAATAATCAGAACAGAGGAAAAGGAAGACGTCCTGCTGTTGTAAAAGAAGAGCCTAGCGAAGAAGAAGTACAAAAGCAGGTTAGAGAGACTCTGGAAAAACTTCAGGGTAAATCTAATAAATCCAAAGCTGCTAAGTATAGAAGAGATAAAAGAGAGCAACACCGTCAAAAAGTTGAAGATGATGTAGCGCAGCAAGAACAAGACAGTAAGGTACTTAAGGTTACGGAGTTTGTTACAGTAACTGAAGTAGCTACTATGATGGATGTACCTACAACCAAGGTAATTTCTGCTTGTATGTCTTTAGGTATTATGGTTACTATGAACCAAAGACTTGATGCAGAGACGCTATCTATTGTTGCTGATGAGTTTGGATATGAAGTTGATTTTGTAACTGCCGATATAGAAGAATCTATAGAGGATGTTGTGGATGATCCAGAAGATCTTCAGCCTAGGGCCCCTATCGTAACTGTAATGGGTCACGTAGATCACGGTAAAACATCTTTGTTGGATTATATCCGTGAGGAAAATGTAATCGCTGGTGAGAGTGGTGGTATTACGCAGCACATAGGTGCTTATGGTGTACAGTTAGATAGTGGTCAGAAGATTGCTTTCCTAGATACTCCGGGTCACGAAGCGTTTACAGCAATGCGTGCTCGTGGTGCGCAGGTTACAGATATAGCAATTATTGTAATTGCAGCTGATGATGATGTGATGCCACAAACTAAAGAAGCAATAAGTCACGCTCAGGCAGCGGGTGTGCCAATTGTATTTGCGATTAACAAAGTAGATAAGCCTACTGCTAACCCTGACAAAATTAAAGAAGCTCTTGCTTCTATGAATTTATTGGTTGAAGACTGGGGAGGTAAAATTCAATCCCATGATATTTCAGCTAAGACAGGTTTAGGTGTTAAGGAATTATTAGAAAAAGTATTGCTGGAAGCGGAGCTTCTGGATTTAAAAGCAAATCCTGATCGTTTAGCTACGGGTACTGTTGTGGAAGCCTTCCTTGATAAAGGTAGAGGCTATGTATCTACGGTATTAGTTCAAAACGGTACACTAAACATAGGAGACTATGTTTTAGCAGGTAAGAATAGCGGAAAGGTAAAAGCAATGCAGGATGAACGTGGTAATAACATTGAAGCTGCAGGTCCTTCAACTCCGGTGTCTGTACTAGGTTTAGATGGTGCTCCACAAGCAGGTGATAAGTTTAACGTTCTTGAAGATGAAAGAGAAGCAAAGGATATTGCTTCTAAGAGAGCTCAGTTACATAGAGAACAATCTGTAAGAACGCAGCGACATATTACACTTGATGAAATTGGTCGTCGTATCGCTCTTGGAGACTTCAAGGAATTGAATATTATTCTTAAAGGAGATGTGGATGGTTCTGTTGAAGCGTTGACAGATTCTTTCCAGAAACTTTCTACTGAAGAAATTCATGTAAACATCATACATAAAGGAGTAGGAGCTATTACAGAAAGTGATGTGTTACTAGCTTCGGCTTCTGATGCGATCATTATTGGATTTAATGTACGTCCTGCAGGTAATGCCAGGATGGTAGCTGATAAAGAAGAAATCGATATCAGAACATATTCAATCATCTATGATGCAATCAATGACCTGAAAGATGCAATGGAAGGTATGCTTTCTCCAGAGATTAAGGAAGAAATCACTGGTACGGCAGAGATCAGAGAAACGTTTAAGATTTCTAAAATAGGTACGATCGCAGGATGTATGGTTCAGAGCGGTAAGATTTACAGAAATTCTGGAATACGATTAATCAGAGAAGGTGTTGTAGTGTATACAGGAGAACTTGCATCGCTTAAACGATTTAAGGATGATGTAAAAGAAGTAAGTAAAGGATATGATTGTGGTCTACAGATCAAGAATTACAATGATATCAGAATTGATGATATTGTAGAAGCTTATCAGGAAGTAGCAGTGAAGAAAAAGTTGTAATGAACTGAAATTTATAAAAGTAAAAAGCCCGGACTATCCGGGCTTTTTTTATAATGTTTTTTTATACTTTACTGTTCTCTTGGTTTAAAACGAATAGCATTAGGAAACTCTTCCTGAATTTTTAAATTAGCACGATCAGCTTCAAGCTTTGTTCTGAAGTTGCCAATCCAAACTTTATAGTCAGGAGTTTCATATTTGATTGTTGAGGGCCACTCAGGGAACAATTCTTTAGCTTTTTTTATAATTTCATTAGCTGTATTAAGATTACCATTATATAGCTGAATTTTATAACGGTCACTAAATTTACCGTCTTTTTCCATCTGGACTTTTATGTCGGCTAAACGGCTTATTCTTGGATCCTGATTCACAGTTACAGTTGCTTCCTGTTGAGGTCTAAAATCTATTTTTTGGGCAATAAATTGGTTTAAAATAGAATCTGTAACAGAATTCTTAGGGTTAATTTGCGCTTTAACAGAA
>NZVW01000091.1 GCA_002697475.1 Aquimarina sp.
GGTATGGAAGCTATGATGCAGGGAATTGGCGATTAACACCAAGTGATTTCCTACCCTAATATCATAGCGCAAAAATAAAGTCATTATATCCCATCCCAAAAGTTGTTAATGACTTAAATAATCCTATTTTTGTAAGGACAAATTTTGTCTCTAAAATAAAATTCAACAACGATGGAAACATTGGGTGAATATCTCAGAACACTAAGAGAATTGCAAAATCTGCCTATAAGAAAAGTTGCAGCGGCACTAGATATAGACCAGTCCACACTTGGTAAATATGAGAGAAATGAGAGGCTTCCCAAAAGAGAGCTTCTGTCAGACTTCGCCTCATTCTATAATGTTGCTGTTTCTGAATTGGAAAAAAAATACTTAACCGACAAGGTTGTGTTTACCCTTTTAGAGGAAGAAAATCCAGAGCGTATTTTAGTTGAATGTAAAGACAAATTGAACTATTTAAAAAATAAAAACGGCGAATCGAAAATAAATGAATAAACTAACGTTTACAGGACACGAAACATTTCACTGTCGCCATTTTTGGTTGAAGAAGGGATACGATTATCTTTCCAAAGGACAGTCTTTCAAAAACCCTGATGCGGTAACAGCTTTAGGTGTTGGAAAAAATATGGTGATGTCCATTAATTTCTGGTTAAAGGCTTTCGGCATAAATGACCGAGAAGACCAAGCCACTACATTTGCCAATAAAATCTTTGATAGTAATGTAGGTTATGACCCTTTTTTAGAGTACGAAGGTACGCTGTGGTTATTGCACTATAAATTGTTAGACACCAACCTAGCATCTATTTACCCTTTAGTTTTTAAGCAATTCAGGAAAAGTAGAGTTAATTCACAATTTACAACCCAGCAACTACTTAGGTATTTGATAAGGGCAGCCACTAACAATGAAACTTCGATAGCTGAAAACTCATTGAAAAACGACATCAAGGTATTCATAAAAACATACTATCTAGCCGATAAGAATATTAAGGATATGGAAGACGATTTATCGTCCATCTTCATCGACCTCAATCTTATTACTAAAGTTACCGATACCGAGGAAGGTTCGGTTTTTCAATTGAAAGTAAGTGAGAGACCAGAGATACCCAAAGAAATATTTTACTTTCTAATCCTAGACAAATTCCCAGAGATTACGTCTATAAGTTTTGATGATATACAAAACAATATAGGTGATGTATTTGCTTGCTCTACTGAAGGTACAGAACTCAAAATTCAGGAAATATCGGAAGCTTTTAAAGGTGTTGTTTATAAGAAGGATGCCGGTAGAAAAGAAATACAAATTAAAAATATCCCTAACAAGTGGGACATATTAGAACGTTACTATAATGTATAAGTTTACAACATCCACAAATATTGAGCGTGATGCCGTAAACGACATCAACTACGTAGTTACACCCAATGCAAAAAATGTTTTTGAGAGAATAGTTTCTGGTTTTCAACAGGGACATCATTCATTTAATATAATTGGCTCTTATGGCACGGGAAAGTCTAGTTTTCTTTGGGCTTTCGAAAAAAATCTTAACAACAGAAAACCCTATTTTGCTCACCTTAATGGCCAGTTTAAAGGAGTTCAAAAATTTTCATTCTTAAAAATTATTGGGGAAGCTGCACCCTTAACAGAAGTGCTTAAGAAATCTTTCAAAGTTAAGGAAGATACAACCAATTCAGATCTTATTGAGACGATAAGTAGGCGTGCTACATCACTTAAAAACAAGGATGAAATATTAGTGATTTTAATCGATGAGTTTGGTAAATTTCTTGAATACGCAGCCAAACACAATCCCGATAGCGAATTATATTTCATACAACAGTTGGCTGAATTGGTAAATGATTCCAATAGAAATATTATTTTAATTACGACGTTGCATCAAAATTTTGGTTCTTACGCCATTGACCTATCTCAAAACCAAAAGAACGAATGGGATAAGGTCAAAGGTAGACTAATTGATATCTCATTTGACGAACCTATTGAGCAGCTACTTTATCTAGCATCCGAAAGAATAGAAGGTTTGAATATTAAAAAACCAAAGCAAATTGGTTTTCAAAATTTATTCAATACAATAAACGAAAGCAAATTGGTGAGCAATTCAGAAACTCTGAATTATGATTTAGCCAATAAACTTTATCCATTCGATATTTTATCAGCAAATGTCTTGGCTCAGTCTTTACAAAAGTATGGTCAAAACGAAAGGTCTTTGTTCTCTTTTTTGGCTAACAGTCAAGTTTTCTTTGATAAAATAGATGAAGACAATCATACATTTTTTAGTGTAGCTGACGTATTTGATTATCTAACACTTCATTTAACTAGTGAATTAGAAGATAGATATTCAAACCCACACAAGCCTCAATGGAATACCATTGTAAAAGCATTGGACAAAGCAGAGGCTATAAACGATATTGGATATGAGCACTTAGCGAAAATCATCAAGACCATTGGTCTGGTAAACTTATTTGCAAAATCTTTCGGTAGGCTGGATAAAACTTTCCTAGAAAATTATGGTAAATATGCCTTAAACATTCCTGATTCCGAAAAATATATTGAAAAGCTCATAAGTCAAAAAATAATTAAGTTCTATAATTATCGTAATAAGTTTTTCTTCATTGAGGGGACGGATGTTGATATAGAACAGGAATTGATTGACGCAAGTTCTCATATTGATACTGCCATTAATATTGCTTCAAAAGCCAAATATTATTTTACGGAAAAATATCATTTTGCCAAGGAAGCTTATTTTGAAATTGGTACACCAAGGTTCTTCAAGGTAAATGTATCGGATTACATAGAAAACATTAAACCTGAAGGGGGAATAGACGGCTACATACATATAATTCTCAATAAAGACATAAAACAAAAGGATTTAAAGAATACCGATGTCCAACAACCGGCACAACTATATGTACTTCTCAAAGACTTTGAATTTGTAAAGTCTTGTATCTATGAAATCGAAAAGATGGATTTTGTATTGGAAAAGTATACAGAGGACAATGTCGTAAAAAAAATACTAACGGAAGAGAAAGCCCACGAAGTAGAAAAACTGCAAAAACTTTTAGAATATGGTATTTATGAAAAATCTAATGCTGATTGGTTCTATGATGGTAAAAAACTCAAAATCGATTCAAAGGTAACCTTAAACAGAAATCTTTCCTTAATAGTAAAAAAAGAATACCCTGACACACCTTGTTATTTAAACGAGATGGTCAATAAAGAGCATTTAAGCACCCCTATTCTAACCGCACGTAAAAACCTCTTGAAGGATTTACTGCAGTATAGCGAAGAGGAAAACTTAAATTATGATGACCACAAGTTTCCACCTCAAAAATCCATTTATCTGGGGCTTTTAAAAGAGACAGGAATACACCAGGCTCAAAACAACGGATATATTCTCACTGAGCCTACGAATTCTAGTTTTAAACCGCTATGGAAACATTGTAATAATTTCTTAGAGGATTCAAAACATATTAAAAAGAACTTGTCTGAATTATACGAATCGCTATCTAAACCACCATTTAAACTTAAGAAGGGGTTCATAGATTTTTGGATTCCTATATTCCTTATTGTAAAAAATCAAGACTATGCACTATTTCACAAAGCTTCTGGTTATGTCCCTTACCTAACCAGTGAAGTTCTTGACCTTGTGCATAAGAAACCTTCCGATTATGAATTAAAATCATATAAGATTGAAGGCGTAAGACTAAACCTTTTCAATAAATACAAAGAGATTACAGGTGTTAATACATCTAGTAACAAACCCGAAAGTTCGCTGATTTCTATTTTCAGTAGTTTCATAGCGTTTTATAATGCCCTACCAGATTACGTTAAAAAAACCAATCGATTAAGTCCATCGTCTAAAGGCTTGAGGGATGCTATTGCATCTGCAAAGGACCCAGAAAATGCGCTACTATCAGAAATACCTAAAGGATTAGGATATAAAAACATTAACCTCGAAGAAAATGATAGTGAAATCCTAAATGACTTCATTGAACGCTTAAATGGGGCTATCAGTGAAATTAGAGTTGCCTACGAAGGCTTGTTAAACAGGTATGAAGAAAATATATGCGACGCTCTAAATCTGAAAATTAATGATTTTACAGATTACAAAAGTAAAATTCAAGCACGTTACAAGTCGTTGAAACCACACTTATTGATTCAAAAAGAAAAAGTTTTTCTTAACCGCATAATGTCCAAACTAGACGAACGTGATTCTTGGCTAAAATCCATTGCTGATGTGATTCTTGGAAAGTCTATCGAGAAAATGACTGATGAGGACGAAGCCCTTTTGATGGACAATACAAGAAAGGTATTCTCAAATTTAGATAATCTATTGGAGTTACATTCTTTGGCAAATGATACTGTAAATAATGAAATAGTACAATTTCAATTAACAGATATCTCAGGTAGAACCATAAAACAAAATATCGTTCTGAGTGCTTCTGAAGAAAAGAAAGTTTCAGAATTACAGAAAGATTTAGCCAAGGTACTATCCAAAAATGACAAATTGAGTGCAGCTGCTATAATTAGATATTTAAAAACTTTGCACGATGAAGGTTAAACACGTACTTGGAATTTCTGGAGGAAAAGATAGTGCTGCACTAGCACTTTATCTTAAAAATCTATATCCCACTTTGGATGTAGACTATTATTCTTGCGACACAGGAAAAGAATTAAAAGAAACCTATGAACTTATAGAAGCCTTAAACAGCAGGTTAGGTAAAGACATTAAAACAATTTTTGCTGTCGAACCAGAAAAAGAAACCCCGTACAAAACCACATTTGACCATTTTCTAGCTGAATATGGTGGTTATCTTCCCTCTTCAACTGCAAGATGGTGCACCAAAAAACTAAAGTTAGAACCCTTTGAGAAATACATTGGTGATGAGCCTACAATATCATACGTGGGAATACGTGGAGATGAAAACAGAGAGGGCTATATATCCAAAAAAACCAACGTGCAATCTATTTTTCCGTTTAGAAAAAATATTTGGAGCGAAGACGTTATAAAAGAAGTGTTGGCTAATAATAATATTCCAAAGATTGCAAAACTATATAACAGTCTAAGTCCAAACCATTTAAAAGAAGATATTCTCAATAGGGTCAATCAGCCTATTTCACCGAACTTTAGGCAAGGGCAAAAATTAGAATTCCTTTTAAATAGTGATGTAAAATTATTTAATCGGGTGGTATTTGAGTATTTAAAAGAAAACACCGATTATCCTGTAGGCCTTTTAGAAGAATTCCCTTTAATAGATAATGATAAAGTTTTGGTATTAGACGACATCTTTAAAATACTAGATGAGAGTGGTGTTGGCATACCAGCGTACTATATAAAAAAATCATACCAAGTAGAAATTGATGGTAAAATAGAAACTGGCACCTATTCTCGAAGCAGGTCGGGTTGTTTCTTTTGTTTTTACCAGCAAAAAATAGAATGGGTTTGGCTCTTGGAAAATCATCCAACCTTATTTAAAAAAGCTATGGTATATGAAAAAGACGGTTACAATTGGATGGATAGCGAGACCTTAGAAGAGCTGTCTAAACCAGAACGAGTTAAAGCCATTAAAAAAGAACATTTTACGAGAATGAAAAGGCAGCTTAGCAAAAGAACCACCAACAGTTGGAAAGATGAAATTATTGAAGCGGAAGGTCTTGGTTGTGCTAGCTGCTTCATTTAAAATATAAATATATGAGTGATAAAATCGATTTATCCATAGATGCCGGTAGGCTTCTTTTTGGATTGAGCAGAATTGGCTACACAACTTCCGCCGCCATTTGTGATATTATAGATAACTCTGTAAGAGCAAATGCAAACAACATACACTTATTAATCAAAAAAGAACGTGAAGATTTTTCTGATAGTAAGAGGAACAATGTCAAGGAATATATCATCATAGACGATGGCGATGGTATGGACGCAAATGCAATCGAAGAGGCATTAAAACTTGGCTCAACAGATGACCATTATGACGATAAGTCCCTATCAAAATTTGGCTTGGGTTTAAAATCAGCTTCATTTTCTCAGGGTGATGTACTCAAAGTTATTTCTTCGAATGGTAGTGGATTTAATAAGTATGAAGTCTCTCTTCCAAAAGTAATGGACGCAAAAGAATACTTTGCAGAAAAGACTGAAATTGACGAGAATGAATCTGAACTAATTGATACCTATCTAAAAGAAGGCAAAGGTACCATCATTATTATTTCTGCTATTCGATTAAACAACCATCCAAGTGTTAGAAATACCATTAAGGAACTTAAAACAAAAGTTGGTGTCATTTATTTCTATTTCCTATCTGAAAGCGGAATCAATATTACGATTGGTGACAAAAAAATAGATGCCATTGACCCGTTGTTTGTAGCTGAAGCCAACGAAAATGGAAACTTGAATGAAAATGAATGGGACGGAACCGAAGTGCAATGGATAGAAAAACCAAAAGAGCTTACCCTTGATGATGAACTACAAATAAATGTCACTATTGAGATAACGCAACTTCCTTATCCACGTATTTATAGAATTAAAAATATAGGTGAGTCGAGAGACAAGGAAGTGCGCGAAAGATATTTAATTGAAGCAGGCAACTATGGTTTTTATGTGTATAGAAATAAAAGACTGATATCTTGGGCTTCAAACCTACAAGGTATTATCCCATACGACCAAGATTTTTATGCCTTTAGGGGAAGAATACTTATCAATGACGAGGCAGACGATTTCTTCAATATTGATGTAAAAAAATCCTCGCTAACCCTCTCTGAAGAAGCCTTTAGAAATATTAGTGATTTTGCCAAGGAAGCTAAAAGTAAAAGTAAGGCAGCTTGGAAAAACGCAGGTAAGATAAGTCGTGACATTATAAATAAAGCACCTAATGAAATCGCAAATAAACTCTTAGAAGAATTTGAACAGATAGAAATTCTGCCAGGTGATGACCTACCCGATGAGGAAATAGCTTTAGAGCGATTAAAAGCCATCACGGACGATATGACCTCAAAAATCAAGTGGATAATTAAAATGATGAAAGAGGATAAGGGTGAAGAAGTGGATGATGTAGATGATGACTATACCGATGATGAAAAAGAAGAGGCCGTTAAAGGTGAAAAGAATCCTAACCTCACGAAGATATTCAGGGTATCATCTGTTGAAGACAACCTTTTGTGGGAACCTTACTATGATACCGATTTAGGTAATTGTGTAAGGATTAATAAAATTCACCGATTTGCAAGATTAATCTATGAAGATAACGCCGAAAATAGAGATTTACAGATTCTGTTCGACTTAATGATGCTTCAATTTGCCGATTCCGAATTATACGCCTACAAGAATATTGAAAAATATGAATACGACGACCTAAAAGTTATTTTACGCGAATCCAGAAGAATAGTATCAGAATTTCTTGCCAATATGTGCCGAAAACTAGAGAACGATTTGCCACCAAATTACAGTGACGAAAAGTATGCTTGAGACTAGTATTATGGGGGCATTTAATGGTGCAGACCAAGCTTATATCTACATCTGGCTTTCCAAAAAACACAAAATTGTTTATGTAGGAATGACCAATAGTTATACCGGCACAATTGGAAGGGCAGGTGCCCATTTTAACAGAAAGGGAACCTTACGAAAACGGTTTATTGAAACCCGAGGTTATGAAGTCAATGATGTTGACGATATTTTACTCTTATCCTTTCCTCTGCCAAAAACAAGGGAATTTACCTCAGTAGAAAAATCATATAGAGAGGCTGTAGAATATCTTGTACAAAAAGAACTGATATTGTTACGCGGTAAGCTCAATCCCACTTTTGATGTTATCTCGTGGGTAAGACTTAGTCCAAGAACAGGAAATTCAAAAATCAAGAAATTAGCAGCTTCTATTGTGAATTCCTTTGAGACTAATTATTCCCGTTTTTAATTGTATATATCAATGTGTCCAACTGAGCTTGAGTTGTAGTAGCACCAAAACTAATGCGAATGCTTCTATCGGCTATTTCTTTACTCAGTCCCATACTTTTAAGCACGTGGGATTGTTGCATTAATCTAGAATTACATGCAGAACCCATTGATACCGAAACTGTGTTTTTGTGCTTTAAAATAAATGACTCTGCATCTTGATTTGCCAGTTGTATATTAAGAATATAAGGACTTCTGCTCGCTGAAAATCCATTGACGGTTCCAAGTTCAAGTTGGTATAATTCTTGGGTCAAATACCTATTTAATTTTTGAATCTTATCGTAGTTTACATGCAATTCGGACTTTGCCAGTTCACTTGATTTCCCTAACCCTACAATTCCAGGAACATTTTGAGTTCCTAAATTTACGGATTCAATAAGTCCCTTAACTATTACGCCTGATTTAGTTTTAGCAGTTGTATTGACTAATAAGCCACCGATACCTTTAGGTCCATAAATTTTATGGGCATTGAAACATAATAAGTCTATATTTTCCTCTTGGAAGTTGAGCGGAAGTTTTCCATAAGATTGTGTCGCATCTGTAAAAAAAAGAACATTTTTCTTCTTGCATATAGCACCAATATCCCGAATGTCTGCAATAACACCGGTTTCATTGTTCACGTGCATTAAGGCTACAAGTATTGTATCACTTCCAATACTATTTTCTAGTAAATCTACATCTATTTTTCCATTCTCATCAACATCAAGATAGGTTACCTGAGCACCGATTTTTTCTAAATCCTTACACGTATCCAAAACAGCCTTGTGTTCTGCCGTTGATGTAATAATATGGGTGCCTGTATCTAAACTATTGTAGAAAACTTGACTCATGGCCAACTTGATGGATTCCGTTGAACCACTAGTAAAGAAGACCTCATTCTCTTTACAATTCACAAGTCTTGAAACTTGATTTCTGGCTTCTTCAATCGCTTTAGAAGCTATTTCCCCCTGTTTATGAGTACTACTAGAGGCATTCCCATAGTAATTAAGAAAGTACGGCGACATTGCCTTGTAAACTTCCTCGTTTACAGGTGTTGTTGATGCAAAATCAAAATATATTGGTTCTTCGTTCACTGTCTTTAAATAACAAATGCAAAGTTAAAAATATATCTCTCGATTATTGAGTTTAGAATTCTTTTTAATTAATACGTATACATTTAAATATTCCACATTGGAATATACTACCTATTATTTTTCATCAAAGATTTTATAATTAGAACTAACTCTTTTAAAAACAATACTATTGTGTTTTTCAAATTGCTAAAAATTTCTGTGTACATATTTTTCATAAGTCTGCATGTATTAAAAAAATGAGTAAAGTATGTGCTAGCATAGTTACATTAGTATCATTAGTAAAATAGCTTTTCTCATCTAAATTGCTCAAAAACCCTATTTCAAAAAGAATAGAACTGCAGTACTCAATTGTATCCCTTAATACTTGAAAATTGGCAAATTTCACACCCCTACTTTCAAAACCTAATTGCTTCTTTATTTGGTTTTGCAATTGATAGGCAAACCAAACAGATTGCTCTGAATATTCAGATTTCGATGGGGCAACATATATCTCAATCCCTCTTGTATTTGGATTATCCGAATGATTAGAATGTAAGGACACAAACAAATCAGCTTTAAGGGCTCTGGCTAATTTCGTTCTATTCGATAATGAAATAAGCGTATCGTTGTACCTGGTTAAGTAGATATCCAAAGGAGTATCCGATTCATTATTTAGCTTCAAAATGGCATTTGCAATATTGAGCGCAATATCCTTTTCTTGGATGCCATTTATACCTATTGCACCAGAATCTTTTCCACCGTGTCCAACATCAATTACAATTCGTTTTTGGGTACTCGTTTCTTGTCCAAAAACGATACACATTTTTAGAAGCAAAAAGACAAAACTGACGTTTTTGAGCGCTTTTTTCATTTTCAATTTTCAGGTTACCAACAACTTTCCTTCAAAAATCCATAGAATTTAATGTCAAATAATAGCAAATAAATTCAATTGATTTTAAATAATATTTTATTCACAAATATTTGATTATCAGTTATTTAATTACAAATATATGTAAATTTAAGAAAGGGAAATGAACAAAAAATCTAAACAGTTTTATTATGAAAAAATCAATCTACTTAGCAACCTTTTTATCGTTGCTCTCAACATCACTTTTTGCTCAAATTGGTGGAATTGAAGATTCCGTTAACGATGTGGGCGATACTATACGTACCATCTTTCCTATTTTACTTGGTGTCATCTTTCTAGTTGGTTTCCTTTTTAACGCAGGGCATTTCTTTGGGGAAAATGCAGACCTAAAAAAAGGAATTACTAGAGTACTTGTATTTGTTTTGATTGCTGGTGCAGTAGTCGGCATCTTCACATACTTAATAGGAATCGTAGTATAAATGAACCCTCATCGAGGGCTTTATTAAAAAAGCTGTATGAAGAAATTCGAAGTCTATAAAAACATTAGGAAACGGGCGGTCATCTTTGGACTGCCTATTTCCTTGTTTGCCCTAATGATGGTATCCATTTTGGCTTCGCTGCTCATCATCATTTTCTCTTTCAGTTTCGGGATAATAATTGGCGTTCTCGTTTTTAATGCTGCCTTGTATGTAGCTCTTACGAGAATAACACATAACCCTCAATTATTTCAAATGGCTAAAGCCTTCCCAAGAATAATAAGTAACAAAAGAAACTCTGGCTTCGATTATGAACAAGATTAATCTTTCAGCATATAATCCTATTACAGATATTCAAGACAATATCATATTTGCCAATAATGGCAATGTCGTTCTGTGCTATAAAGGGACATTGCCAGAAATCTATTCTTTATCCGAAAAAGACTTTGAGGATATACACGGTGCTTGGTTTCAGGCTTTAAAATCTTTGCCTATTGGCACGGTGGTACAAAAACAGGATATCTACCTTAAAAAGAGTTACACTTCAGAAGAACTTCCGAGTACAACATTTTTAGAAAAAGCAACACACGACCATTTCAAAGGACGTGCTTATATGGAACATCGTTGCTTTTTGTTCTTTACGCTCACTAAGAACAAGGCTCTAAATAATTCAAAATATGTCAACCCTTTTCGTAAAGTTTCAAAAGGTATTGTTCAACAATTAGATGACAACGTTAAGAGCTTCATCGGCTCGGTTAGTGATTCGGTTTCTTTTATAAATAATAGCCGAAAAATGACCTTTGTTCCGCTTAACGCAAAAGACATTCAACAACTCACAAATAGCTATTTCAACGGTTTCAATGAAGGCTTTGATACCGACATCATATTAGATAAAAAAAGCGTCAATATTGGCGAAAACCATTTTGATGCCCTGGCCATCAATAGCGAACTGTGCTTTGGCGAAAGTGTACAGAGTAGCAAAACTAATGAGAAATTCACTTCTGACGATTTTGTGTTTCATCAAGGGTTTATTGATGGCTTAGGGCTTACGCTTAATGAGAATCATATTGTTAATCAAATCCTATATTTGGATGACAAACAGAAGTGGCGCAAGCTGCTCGATAAGAAAGTCGAGGAACTCAACAAAAGCTCAAATTTCGGTTCACAGAACAAAGTGGTGCTTGGTAAAATTCAACACATTCTGGACCAAATAAATGCCGATGATAATGCACGCATTATTCGTGGTCATCTCAACATTGTCTATTGGGACAAGAACCCAGAAAATCTAAGTCGAATCGGTTCAAAAATCAAAACCGAGTTTAAGGAACTAGACATTATTCCATATTACCCACGAGGCGAAGAACGCAAAAACTATATACTAAATAGTTACTGTTGTTTTTCTTCCAATTTCTCAAATAATGATTTATATGTAACGGATTTGAAACACGCTTTATGCTTGTTTATCAACAATACCAATTACAACTCTGATGCTACCGGAATCATCTTTAATGATAGAGAACATAATATTCCGGTTCTAAAAGATGTTTGGGACGAACGTAAGAAACGTATCAAAGCACGCAACTTTGCCATTTTCGCCCCTACGGGCGAAGGCAAGTCTTTTTTAGCAAATAACATTCTACGCCAA
>NZVW01000092.1 GCA_002697475.1 Aquimarina sp.
CTACTCTATGTGTATAATCTTCCGGATCGTGGCCACCGTAAAACGTGAAGAAGCCCTTACCTTTAATTCCGTGGATATATCTGGCTTCGTCGTTTGCTTTATTTTCTCCCAGAATTAATACATTGGACTTTATTTCTCTGGGGTTATACGCAGTCGTTTGCCCCATAAAACCTTTAACCAGCATTGTGTGATTCTGGCACAACATAGTAGGTATGGGATCCCATTTTGCTGAAAACTCCATTAAAGAAAAGTAGTCAGATTCTTTAGTCACCCTTCGCATTCTGGTCATATCAATAGAGGAAAACTCATAAACATTAGGGCTACGCTCTAGAGTAAAGTTTTTAAATGCAAATGTTTTGCTATAATCAAGTTTCGATTGATAACCCGGATCACTGGGATCACCATCAAACATAGGCTCACAAATATCTACATTTTCTGCTGCCAAGGCGATGTCAAAACTATCAGTGGCACTACACATAGCAAACATAAAACCTCCACCCACAACATAATCCCTGATCTTAAGAGCTACAGCAAGCTTTTGATCCGATACTTTACTATATCCTAATTCTCTTGCCTGTTTTTCTGCGTCTGCTTTTTCTTTAATATACCAAGGTGTTGCTCTGTACGAACCGTAAAATTTACCATATTGACCAGTAAAATCTTCGTGGTGCAAGTGCAACCAGTCGTATAGAATAAGGTTATCATTCAACACCTCTTCATCATAGATAGTTTCATAAGGAATCTCAGCAAATGTAAGTACCATAGTCACGGCATCATCCCAGGGTTGATTACCTTTTGGTGAATACACAGCAATCTTAGGTGCTTTTTCTAAGATTACGGCTTCCATATTTTTAGAGGGGCTGCTGATCTCTTCGAGAATGGCATTAGTCTCTGCATCAGAAAGAACTTCATAAGAAACCCCGCGTATGGTACATTCCTTTCGTATATAATCCGTATCCGGCAGCAGGAAAGAACCTCCGCGATAATTCAATAACCATTTAACCTTAAGCTCTTTGCTTAAAGTCCAATAGGTTATCCCATATGCTTTTAGGTGATTTTGTTGTGTTTCTGCATCCATAGGCAGTAAGACATAGGATGCCTTAGCCTGAACAAAAACTAATAAAAAAAATAAGATTAAAATAGTATTAAAACGGTACTTCATCATCATCACTTGAATCATTTATGCTACTCCCGAAGGCTTCATCTGCACTTGGGAAGTGAGAAGTGCTAAAAGGCTCTTCCTTATCTCCCTCATTCATCTTAGAATGAAACTCAAACGGTGTACCAAAGTCATCTAAGTTATCAAATTTACCTAAATGTCCAATAAATTTTAACCTGATATTGTCTAAACCACCATTTCTGTGTTTAGCTACAATGAATTCTCCCTGACCCTGAGTAGGTGATCTTTCTTCATCATCCCACTCTTCGATCTTATAATATTCCGGACGATAGATAAAAGAAACAATATCTGCATCCTGCTCGATTGCTCCGGATTCCCTAAGGTCACTCAATAATGGTCTTTTACTTCCTCCTCTGGTTTCAACAGCACGGGATAACTGAGACAAGGCGATTACCGGAACGTTCAATTCTTTAGCTAAAGCTTTTAAGTTTCGGGAAATTGTAGAAATTTCCTGCTCACGGTTTCCTCCATTTTTACCTGCTCCTCCTGCGGTCATCAATTGTAAATAATCAATGACAATCATTTTAATACCATGTTGAGAAGCAAGTCTTCTTGCTTTTGCACGTAAATCGAATATGGATAGAGATGGCGTATCATCTATAAACAAAGGTGCCTTTTCAAGATCTTTTACTTTAACGTTTAGTTGTTCCCACTCATGTTTCTCTAACTTACCTGTTCTTAATTTTTCTGAAGAAAGACCAGTTTCTGAAGATATCAAACGCGTAATTAACTGTACGGATGACATCTCCAGAGAGAAAAACGCTACAGGAATATTTTGACCTACGGCCATATTACGAGCCATAGATAGCGTCAACGCTGTTTTTCCCATACCCGGACGAGCAGCCACAATGATTAAATCACTAGGCTGCCATCCTGAGGTAAGTTTATCCAATTTATCAAACCCTGACGGGATTCCACTCAAACCTTCTTTGTTTGATATCTCCTGTATTTTCTTCTTTGCTTGTATTACTAAACTCTGAGCTGTCTCAGTCGATCTTTTTATATTTCCCTGAGTAACTTCATATAATTTAGATTCTGCGGAATCTAATAAGTCGAATACATCCGCTGTTTCGTCATATGACTCTTCAATAATTTCATTAGAAATCTTAATCAGACTTCTTTGAATATACTTCTGAAGAATAATACGTGCGTGAAACTCAATGTGTGCTGAGGACGCTACTTTTTGGGTTAATTGAATGAGGTAATAATCACCTCCTGCAATTTCTAATCTGCCATCCTTCTTTAATTGACTCGAAACGGTTAATAAGTCAATAGGTTCAGAGTTTTGAAACAATTTATAAATGGCATCAAAGATGTATTGATGTGATTCTTTATAAAATACTTCCGGATTAAGAATGTCAATAATTTCATCTACCCCTTTTTTATCAATCATCATCGCCCCTAATACAACCTCCTCTAAATCAACTGCTTGAGGTGGTATTTTCCCCTTTTCTAAAGAAATGATATTTGATCCCCCGTATTTAATGTTTTTAACTTGTGGTGCGTTTTCCATGGTTACGAATGTAAAAAAATTGTAAAGAGATCTCTTGTTATACAAAGATACGAATGTTCACGGTTCTTCAACAATTGAACTGTTAATAAGTTAATTTTATTGTTAATAACCATAAAAAAATCTGGAACGATCGGTCCCAGATTTTGTTAGTAAGTGGTTTTTTAGGGATTAACTTTTAAAGACTCCCATGTTTGTATATTTTTCCATTCTGGAATTCACTAATTCTTCTGGTGATAAGTTTTTAAGTTCCTGATAGTTTTCAAAAATTCGATCTCTTACTGTTGCAAAAGTTTTCTCTCTATCACTATGTGCTCCTCCAAGGGGCTCCTTAACAATCTCGTCAATTAAATTCTGCTTCTTCATATCCTTAGCCGTAAGTTTTAATGCTTCAGCAGCCTGTTCCTTGAACTCCCAGCTTCTCCATAAGATAGAAGAACACGACTCAGGGGATATAACGGAGTACCAAGTGTTTTCTAACATTAATACTCGATCTCCAACACCAATACCTAGAGCACCACCACTGGCACCTTCACCAATGATAACTACTATGATAGGTACTTTTAGTCTGGTCATTTCAAGAATATTTCTTGCAATGGCTTCTCCCTGACCTCTTTCTTCTGCCTCAAGTCCAGGATAAGCACCAGGAGTATCCACAAAACATACAACAGGTATATTGAATTTCTCAGCGCTCTTCATTAAACGAAGTGCTTTTCTGTACCCTTCAGGATTTGCCATACCAAAGTTACGATACTGCCTTGTCTTAGTATTATAACCTTTTTGCTGACCGACAAACATGAAACTCTGATCTCCGATTTTACCAAGACCACCAATCATAGCTTTATCATCCTTTACGGTTCTATCTCCGTGTAATTCCAGGAAAGAATCCCCGCAAATTGCCTTAACATAATCTAATGTATAGGGTCTGTTAGGATGTCTGGAAAGTTGAACCCTCTGCCAGGCAGTAAGGTTTTTATAGATTTCCTTTTTAGTTTCAGCAAGTTTCTTTTCTATTTGCTTGCAAGTATCAGAGACATCTACTTCGCTCTCTTCACCTATCTTACAAGCTTTATTATATTGCTCTTCTAATTCTTTTATAGGGAGTTCAAAATCTAAATATTCCATAATTAAGAATAGATTTATTTGTTTCTAGGGTTAGCAGACAAATATAAAAACTTTAGTTGGTATAGTTACTTTTTATATTAGGTCTTTTTAATTTTTTAGAATTTTTGAATATACCATTTAGAATGACTGTACTCAAAATAATAGCTGCTCCATAGTAGAAAGAATCACTCATTTTCTCAGCGTCACCAAATATGAGAAATGCCAGAAATATACCATACACAGGCTCTAAGTTTATGGTAAGCATTACTGTATAAGGGCTAAGGTATTTCATAACTTTTACTGAAGCTATAAAAGCATATGCTGTGCAAATCAATGACAGTATCAGTAGATAAACCCAATCCATAGTGGATAGTGAGAAAAAATCTGCACTAAAGCCTGATGAGTTATCTCTGAAAATAGTAATTGCAATGAGGTATAATGTAATTAAACCAACGCCACCTCCTAACTCATATAAGGATATCATACTCGGATTATATTCTTTAGCCAGTTTTCCGTTAATAATAGAAAATACAGCAGATAAGAATGCAGAGATTAACGCATAGACAATACCCAGAAAATAATCACCTTCTACCCGGAAAATAATATAAAGTCCGGTAACTACCAGTAGTCCAAATAAGACCTCATACCATATTACCCTTCTTTTATAAAATATAGGTTCTAATATTGATGTAAAAAAAGCACCTGTTGACAATACAGATAGCGTTATAGATACATTGGACACTTTTATGGCTCCAAAAAAGGTGATCCAATGTAAAGCTATGATAGCACCCGCAAATAAAAGCACATAGAAACTTTGCTTAGAAACCTTAAGTGGTATTTTCATTATTTTAATAAAAATGAAAATGAAAAAGGTTGCCAAAAGCATTCTGTACCATACTAAAGGTAAAGCTTCAATAGAAATAAGTTCTCCCAGAATTGCTGTAAATCCCCAAACAAATACTATAAAATGGAGATGAAAATAATTTTGAAGCTTAACGTTTGGCATTATATAAAAGATAAATGGCTAAAACACCAAAAGTAATATTAGGAAACCAAACAGCAATGATAGGTGGAAAATCGGATTGATTGGCCATTGTTCCTAGTACTTTATCTAAAAATATAAATACAAAAGCTAATGAAATACCTACAGCAAGGTTAACTCCCATACCCCCTCTTTTTTTCATTGACGAAACGGCGACTCCAATAATCGTCAATATAAAAGTAGAAATAGGAATACTCCATCGTTTATAGGCTACCACTTTATACCTATTAATATCTGAAGACCCTCTTTTGCTCTCTTTTTCGATAAACTCATTTAACTCTGTATAATTCAGTGTTTCTGCTACATAGGTAACTGGTGTAAACTCATCGATATTAAAAGGAAGTACAGTATCTTTTTTTCTGGCCTTTTCAATCTTATCACCATTCTTTAGAATTGTTCTCTTAACAAAGTCAGTCATTTCATAAACACTGTCCTTTTCTATAAAAACTATACGTCTTGCAGAAATTTTTGTATCCAAACGATTACCATCAAAATACTCCAAAGTAAAGTTTGTCGCAGATTTTTTTAAGGGTTCAAAGTTATTTGCATATAGAAAAATACTGTCATTTAATTGTCGGTACACATTTCTGGTTTCCTGTACTTTTTTACCCTTCTTAAGATACTGATACTTAAACTCGTTGAATCCCTGACTTGCCTTAGGTGCAAGGAACAATCCTAAAGCCAAAGCTCCTAAACAAATTATAACTGCACCTATGATATAAGGTCTTAAAAATCTCCAATAGGAAACACCTGAGCTCAAAAAGGCTATAATTTCCGTTTTGTTGGCCAGCTTTGAAGTAAACCAGATGACAGATAAGAAAACAAATAATGGAAAAAGTAAGTTGGCAAAATATATAGTGAAATCGAGATAATATTGTATTACAGCCTTTACCGGAACCTCATGTTCCAACATATTATCAATTTTTTCGGACAAATCCACAATAATCCCTATAGGTATAAAAAGGAGAATCATTGTAAAGAATGTCCCTAAATATCTTTTTAAAATGTACCAATCCAGTATCTTCATAAGTATTGAAATCGTTTTCTCTTGAAACTAAACTTTCTATTTAATGAATTGTCACTCAGTTAACTCATATCCATTTAAATTCAGTTTCGATGCAATATATCAATAGAGCATTAAAGTCTTTTATCCATTTGCTTTACCATCATATTTTTCCATTCGCCAAAATCCCCTGCTAAAATATGTTTTCTGGCTTCTCTAACCAACCACAGATAAAACCCAAGATTGTGTATGGTCGCAATTTGCTTACCTAACAGCTCATTTACTGAAAACAAATGTTTAAGATATGCCTTACTATATTCGGTATCAACAAATGTGATACCCATTTCATCAATTGGGGAAAAGTCATCTTCCCACTTTTTATTTTTAATATTTATGGTACCGTGTGCTGTAAAAAGCATACCATTTCTGGCGTTTCTGGTCGGCATAACACAATCAAACATATCCACACCCAGGGCTATATTTTCAAGAATATTAATCGGAGTACCTACTCCCATAAGATACCTTGGCTTACTTTCTGGTAAAATCGCAGTTACTATTTCAGTCATTTCATACATCTCTTCAGCCGGTTCCCCTACGGATAAGCCTCCAATTGCATTTCCTGGTGCATCGACATTAGCTATATATTCTGCAGATTGTTTTCTTAAATCTTTATATGTACTACCCTGCACAATTGGAAAAAACGCCTGGTCATACTCATACTTAACTGGAACTTTCTGAAGATGTTGCAAACAACGCTCTAGCCAACGATGTGTCATATGCATACTTCGCTTTGCATATCGGTAATCACAAGGATATGGAGTACACTCATCAAATGCCATAATGATATCAGCACCTATGGATCTCTGAATTTCCATTACATTTTCAGGAGTAAATGTATGGTAAGAGCCATCAATATGAGATTTAAATTTAACTCCTTCTTCCTTTATTTTTCTATTTGCAGATAAGGAATACACTTGATAACCACCACTATCCGTAAGGATATTTCTATCCCAATTCATAAATTTGTGTAATCCACCAGCTTTTTCTAATATAGTTGTTTGCGGTCTAAGATATAAATGATACGTATTGCCTAAAATAATATCAGGATTAATATCGTTTTTCAGCTCTCGTTGATGCACTCCCTTAACAGATGCCACCGTGCCTACAGGCATAAAAATAGGAGTTTCTATAACTCCGTGATCTGTAGTAATAAGTCCAGCTCTTGCTTTAGTATCAGCATCCTTAGCCTTTAATTCAAACTTCATAAATCTCTTATCTGAGCCTTTGAGTTTTCAAAAAATCTCAAAGTGTTATTAAAATTAAAAATTGTGGGCAAAGATAAATAACTAAACTAACTTCGATTACTTATTCTTTTTAAAAGATAGGTTATTAACAATAATATTTTAATTAAAAGCCGATTAATCATTTTGCCACAGGTTGTAAAAGATTTATTTTTGCCGCTTAATAAGAAACAAGGTCATAATGCCAAACACAACACAATTACAAGATTTTGTAACTCAGGTACGTAGAGATATTCTACGCCAGGTTCATAAAGTTAATTCAGGACATCCGGGAGGATCTCTGGGATGTACAGAGTTTTTTGTTGCTCTGTACCAGGAAATCATGGAGAGAAAGGATGGTTTTGATATGGACGGTATAGGAGAAGATTTATTTTTCTTATCTAACGGACATATTTCTCCGGTTTATTACAGCGTTCTTGCAAGAAGTGGTTACTTCCCGGTAGAAGAATTAAACACTTTCAGACTTATAAATAGTAGATTGCAAGGACACCCTACTACTCACGAAGGTTTACCTGGGATAAGGATTGCCTCAGGTTCTTTAGGACAAGGAATGTCAGTTGCTATTGGAGCTGCTTTATCTAAAAAACTAAACCATGATGATCACCTTGTTTTCAGTTTACACGGAGATGGTGAATTACAGGAAGGTCAAATCTGGGAAGCTGCAATGTACGCTGCAGGAAATAATGTAGATAATCTGATCAGCACAATTGACTATAACGGACAACAAATTGATGGATCTTTAAAGGACGTTCTTCCTTTAGGAGATTTAAAAGCAAAGTTTGAAGCTTTTGGCTGGGATGTTATGGAGATTAAGGAAGGAAATAATATCAATGCTGTTATAAACGGGCTCAAGGAAGCTAAAAGCAGAACGGGTAAAGGAAAGCCTGTCTGTGTATTAATGCACACAGTTATGGGTAACGGTGTAGATTTTATGATGCACACTCACGCTTGGCATGGTAAGGCACCTAATGATGAGCAATTACAAAAAGGTTTAGAACAAAATCCTGAAACTCTTGGAGATTATTAGATCTCCTTTTAAAAGAAGAAACAAATGAAAAAATATACAGACACCGGAAAAAAGGACACGAGATCAGGATTTGGAGCAGGACTTGAGGAATTAGGTAAATCTAATGAAAATGTAGTTGCTTTATGTGCGGACCTTACGGGATCCTTGAAAATGGATGAATTTAAGGCTAACCACCCCGAAAGATTTTTTCAGGTAGGTATTGCTGAAGCTAACATGATGGGTATCGCTGCCGGACTAACCATTGGTGGTAAAATACCATTTACAGGTACTTTTGCCAACTTCTCAACAGGTAGAGTTTATGATCAAATCAGACAGTCTATCGCTTATTCAGGAAAGAACGTAAAAATATGTGCCTCTCACGCCGGACTAACTTTAGGTGAAGATGGAGCGACTCACCAAATCCTGGAGGATATCGGCCTTATGAAAATGCTACCGGGTATGACTGTTATCAACACTTGTGATTATAATCAGACCAAAGCCGCTACTATAGCCATAGCAAAGCATCAAGGACCTGTATACCTGAGATTTGGAAGACCAAAGGTTGCTAATTTCACTCCAGAAGATCAAACTTTTGAAATTGGTAAAGCTCTAAAACTTATTGAAGGAACGGATGTAACTATTATTGCGACCGGTCATTTGGTATGGGAAGCTATTCAGGCTGCAGAAAAACTAAATGAACAAGGTATTAGTGCAGAAGTCATAGACATACACACTATTAAACCTCTTGATGAGCAAGCCATTTTAACTTCGGTTGCAAAAACAGGTTGTGTAGTGACTGCTGAAGAACATAACATTCTGGGAGGACTAGGAGAAAGTGTCTCCAGAGTATTAGCCACAAACAATCCTTGCCCGCAGGAATATATCGGAACTAAAGATACTTTTGGTGAAAGTGGTACTCCTGAGCAACTTATGGAAAAATATGGCTTGAACGCAGAAGCTATCGTAGAAGCTGCGTCTAAAGTTATGAAGCGAAAATAAAAAGATAAAACAATCTCATTGGTTAAAAAAAAGGTATCAAATTGATTTTTGGTACCTTTTTTGATTACAGGAATTGGCAAACACAAAATTTTCTAATAACTCTAAAATTAAGTATTATGAAAAACGCAATGATTCTATTTGCCTTTCTTATTTCCTCCCTGCACCTGAGCGCTCAAAATGAGCCTGGAGTAAAGTTTGGTTTAAAAGCTGGTTTAAATTATGGAGATAATGGTAAGATTGAAATTAGAGACCTTACCAATGCAGGGTCGAATATCATCAGTGAAGATGCCAATGATAAAATAGGCTATCATTTTGGTATTTTTCTGAGAGGAAATCTGACTGAAAACTTTTATCTTAAACCTGAACTTCAATACACTAAAAACAGTAGTAGTTACAGTTTTGACAACAGAAAGCTTGATTATGATATCCAGAAACTAGATTTACCTATTCTAGCAGGGGTAAGAGTGCTTGGAGTATTTCATGTTTTTGGGGGACCCTCACTGCAATATATTGTCGAAAACGAATTAGATGATGTTAGGTTAGGTGATGTAAAAAATGATTTTACTGTCGGACTACAATTTGGAGCAGGAATTCAAATTGGCCCAATTAATGCAGACATCCGCTATGAAAGAGGATTCAGCGATAATGAAGCAGAAGCTATTGATAGCGCCTCAGGAAATAGCATAAGAGTAGACTCAAGACCTAATCAATTTATTCTTAGTTTAGGAATAGACCTTTAAAAATAAAGCCGGACAATTTCCGGCTTTATTTTTATCTAGTCATTTTTAAATTCTTCATCATCAGGATCAAGATGATTTGGTACTCCATCACCATCATCATCGTAGAAAGTAATTTCGTCTAAAGTGATACTACCATCATTATTAAGATCTCCTAATACAGTAATTTCATCTTTTGTAGGAGTTCCATCATTATCATCATCAGAATCAATATAGTTAGAAAAACCGTCAGAATCTGTATCATCATCTGCGTCTATAACAAGTCTATCACCATCTAAATCTTCTAAGTAAGATGGTATTCCATCCCTATCGTGATCAGCCTCATTTAATTCATATAATTGAACATTAAATATTAATGGAGAATAAACAGGAATACCTGATCCTGTTGGAGGTGTATTAAAATATCCTAGCCCAGAAGGAATAAACACGGTAAAATCTCCAAAATCATTAACATAATCTACCGTACCATCTGCAGGAGGAGGTGATTCAAGTCCTGATGATATTTTGAAATCAACCGTAGCTTCCCTAAACCCTTCTATAACAGAAACCAAATTAAACCAAACTGGAGTTACTGCACTATCAAAAACTCTTCTGTCCGGATCATTATTATCAACGGGATCTTTATCGTCTATAATACCATCTCCATCCGTATCGACCTTACCTGGATCAGTACCCGGGGTACCATCATCATCTGCATCCGCATCGTCTGCTATTCCGTCACCATCGCTGTCTGTTTTTGTTTCCTCATCAATGACATCGGCAACTCCGTCCCCATCGGCATCCACATCAGCCGCATCAGGAATTCCGTCTCCATCTTCGTCAACATTATCATACAACAGCTCTCCTCTATATGTAATAAAAGTAGAATCCGTAAATACCGGTGCGCTTTTACGTTCACTAATACCAGCACCTTCATTAAATTTAAGGATATACAAAATATAATCTACTTCATTTCTTGTAACCGTTTTTGTTTCCAGTAATCCTGAATCCCATATGGATTGCTGACCTGAATTATCTCCTGCTATAGTATCAAATAAAGGCACCTGATACTCAGCAATATCATCATTATTTAAATCTATATCCTTTAATATATAGAAGTGAGTTTTTAAATAATTTTGTAGTGACGCATCATCTGCTGTCTGCTGCTCTCCTCTGTCTCTAGCAGGAACTGCAATAAGACCGTCGTCGTCGTCCTTGCTACACGAAAAAAACACAGCTGATATAGCTATCGCTGAAAGAAAATATTTAGCAAATTTCATCTCATTACTTTTTTGAAGGCGCAAGATACGATTTTCTTGTACTTTTGTTTTATAATTATAAGAGAATAAAAACATTTTAGATCATTTTTATGAGGGTTGATAAATATTTGTGGTGTATTCGATATTTTAAAACAAGGAGTATTGCTTCTAAAGCAGTAAGAGAAGGGAAAGTAAGAGTCAATGGAGACCTTATAAAACCTTCCAGAGAAACATATCCTACAGATAAAATCACAGTCAGAAAAAATCAAGTTAGTTATGAAATCATAGTTTTAGATATACCTGATAACCGTGTTGGAGCCAAACTGGTTGATATCTATCGAAAAGACGTTACTCCTGAAGAAGCGTTGCAAAAATTAGATCTACTGAAATACTCTAAAGACTATTATAGAAAGAAAGGCTCCGGCCGTCCTACTAAAAAAGACAGAAGAGATCTGGATGATTGGTTTGAATGGGATGAGAATGAGAATAAAAATAAAGAAGAAGAAGGAAAAAAAGAGTGAAATTAGATAGAACATATTGGACCGAAAGATATTCAGACGGGCTAACCGGGTGGGATATAGGTTACCCTTCGCCTGCTCTTGTTAAATATGTAGAATATTTAGGATCAAAAGATTTAAAAATTCTATTTCCTGGTTCTGGCAACTCCTATGAAGCTGAATATTTGTTTAAGAAAGGGTATAAAAACATCTATATATTGGACATTGTTGAAGATGTTCTTATAAACTTCCAAGAAAGAGTTCCTGATTTTCCAAAAAATCAATTGATATGCTCTGATTTTTTCCAACTGGATGATAGTTATGACCTTATTCTTGAACAAACTTTTTTCTGTGCTTTACCTAAGGAAAAAAGAAAAGACTATTGTTTAAAAATGATCAATCTGCTGCAGCCTAAAGGCAAAATTGCAGGAGTGTTATTTTCAGAAGAGTTTCAGAAAGCCGGACCTCCCTTTGGTGGAACAAAGGAAAAATACGAAAAATTATTTGCAAAATATTTCAAAATTAAAACCTTAGAAACCTGTTACAATTCTATTTCTGCACGTTCAGGTAGAGAACTGTTTTTTATCTTTGAAACCAAATAAAATATAAAATGGAGAATAA
>NZVW01000093.1 GCA_002697475.1 Aquimarina sp.
ACATAAGCGTTTTGGAAAGTCTGGAAAGTCCTGAAAAATATGTGGAGGTAAACAAGCAATTGGATCAGAAAATAGAAGCCATAAAAAAAGATTTAAAAATTTAAAAACAAGTTTGACTTTTTAGTCAGTGTTATAATTATTGATGAATTACTTTAAACAGATTATACGTTACGCAATGCCATATAGAAAATATGGCATTTTAAATATTGTATGTAATATTTTTTATGCGCTTTTTAGTGCACTTTCTTTTATTGCGTTGATTCCAGTTTTAAAAGTTTTATTTCAGACTAGTGAACAAAAAGAATTTAAAGATCCTGTATATACGGGAATTATGAATTTAAAATCTTTTCTGACAGACAAGCTCAATTTTTTTATAGTTGAAACCATCAAGACTGAAGGCAGATTAGCTGTTTTGACATATATGATTATTGGGATCATCTCCATATTTATGTTAAAAAATCTTTTTAACTACTTGGCGATGTATTTCATTACTTTTCTAAGAAACGGTGTTTTAAGAGATCTAAGAAATTCATTATATGAGAAAATTGTAGAGCTTCCAATTCCCTATTTTTCTGAAAAACGTAAAGGAGACACTATAGCGAGAATTACAAGTGATGTGTTAGAAATTCAGCATTCTTTTCTTTCAATTTTGGAGTTAATAATTAAAGAGCCACTTACAATCTTATTTACGCTTATTTTTATGGTCTTTTTAAGCCCTCAGTTGACCATATTCGTTTTTATATTTATTCCGGTTTCAGGTTTTTTGATTTCCTTAATCGGAAAAAAGTTAAAAAAGCATTCTGATAAAGTACAAAAAGAACAAGGTATTTTTCTTTCTATTGTTGAAGAAACTCTTGGTGGATTAAAAGTTATTAAAGGATTTAACGCCGAAGCTATTTTTGGGAAAAAGTTTAAAGATTCCACTGAACGCTTTTTCAAGTTTTCTAATGACTTGTTGAATAGGCAAAATCTGGCATCCCCCACAAGTGAATTTCTAGGTATTTGTGTAATAGCAGTATTATTATGGTACGGAGGGCGTTTGGTTTTTGTTGATGGCACATTAGAAGCTGAAACATTTCTTGCCTATATAGGTTTAGCCTATAATATACTTACTCCGGCTAAGGCAATCTCAAAAGCGAATTATGGTGTCAAACGAGGAAACTCTGCAGCCGAGCGTGTTTTAGAAATATTAAATACAGAATCCCCTTTAAAAGATAAAGATCAGGCAATACGGAAAGAAAAATTTGAAGAAATCATAAGTATTGAAAATGTTTCCTTTAAGTATGAAGAAGAATATGTACTCAATGATTTTAGCCTTCAGGTACCTAAAGGATCGTCCGTCGCTTTAGTCGGTCAATCAGGTAGTGGAAAATCAACAATAGCTAATCTAGTCACACGTTTTTATGACGTCAATGATGGAGCTATCAAAATAGATCATACCGATATCCGAGACATGACTAAGAATTCGCTTAGGGGGCTCATGGGGTTGGTTACTCAGGACTCTATACTCTTTAACGATACAGTTAAGAACAATCTCTTGATAGGTAAAGAAGATGCCACAGAAGCAGAAATTATAGAAGCTTTAAAAGTAGCAAACGCCTGGGAGTTTGTAAAAGAGTTACCTAAAGGTATTGAAACAAACATAGGCGATAGCGGAAATAAACTTAGTGGTGGTCAGAAACAACGTTTATCTATTGCCAGAGCTGTCCTTAAGAACCCACCTATTATGATATTAGATGAGGCTACTTCTGCCTTAGATACAGAAAGTGAACGCCTGGTACAGTCTGCGCTGGAAAATATGATGAAAAACAGAACAAGTATTGTCATAGCCCACAGGCTTTCCACCATTCAAAATTCTGATGCTATTGTCGTTATGCAAAAAGGTAGGATTGTAGAGCAAGGTACCCATGAGGAATTAATCGCTAAGAATGGAGCATATAAGAAACTAGTGAGTTTACAATCATTCGACTAAACAATAAAACAAAAAAGAGCGTTTTACAAACGCTCTTTTTCTTCACACAAATCATCTTAATTTTTAGGGGCTTAACTAAAATTAAAACTCACTTTTAAAAAACTTTCACTTTGGGGGAAATGAAAGCACTAACTCATTTTCACTCTGTAAAGATACATTAAAATATCAAATCACCAAACAAAAAATGTATTTTGTCATAATAAATTTGTTTTTTAACGATATTAAATTAATTTACATTTATAATTGTAGTAATTAACTTACAAAGTTATGAATTTCTATAAATAAAAAAGAGCGTTTTAAAAAACGCTCTTTTCCTTCACACAAATCATCTTAATTTAGGGCTTACTCTAAAATTAAAACTCACTTTTAAAAAACTTTCACTTTGGGGGAAATGAAAGCACTAACTCATTTTCACGTTGTAAATGTATAATAAAAAATTAAACACACAAACATAAAAGTGTATTTTATCGAAAAAAATAACACTTTTAACATTTCAATACCATTTTTTCATTAATTAAGTAAGAAAAAAGCTACATATAAATATTTGGACATAAAAAAGAGCGCTTTCGCACTCTTTTCCTTCACACAAATCATCTTAATTTAGGGGCTTACTCTAAAATTAAAACTCACTTTTAAAAAACTTTCACTTTGGGGGAAATGAAAGAACTAACTCATTTTCACGTTGTAAATGTACAAGAAAAAATTTAATACACAAACAAAAATGTGTTTTTTGTCGAAAAAATATGTAATTAAGTAATTATTAATTATTAATTCTTACAAAAAATGAATTTAAATTCCTACAAATATTTACAAAAGAAAAATTTTTGTTCTAATATTAAACCTTTCGGATTTAGCTTAGTCTAATTATCAAATAGCAACTCGTATCTTTATAATCAATAAATCAACAATTGAAACCATCAGAAGAGCAAATAGTAATTGACCTGAAATCTGGTAAGGATATAAATAATATGATGCGTAGTATAATCACGCTTTATAAAGAAAGGTTATACTGGCACATACGAAATATAGTAAAGAATCACGATGACACTGATGATATTTTACAAAATGTATTTATTAAGGTGTTTCAAAATATTTCAAAATTCAAAGGAGAAAGTAAATTGTATTCCTGGTTATACAGAATTGCCACGAATGAATCTATAACATTTTTAAATAAACAAGCTGCGAAAAAAGGAATTAGTAATGAAGAACTGAATACTATTTTGGTTTCAAATCTAAAAGCTGACGTTTATTATGATGGGGATGAAATGCAATATAAGTTACAATTAGCTATCGCATCCTTGCCTCAGAAACAACAACTGGTCTTTAATATGAAATACTTTCAAGATTTAAAATATAAGGAGATGTCAGAGATTTTAGAAACTAGTGAAGGAGCTTTAAAGGCTTCTTATCATCTTGCTGTAAAAAAAATTGAGGATTTTATTAAATCGAATTAAACTATTATCAAATTATTGAGTCAAAATAATAATGAAGGAGAATAACTTAAATAAAAACAATGATTTCAAAATTCCGGAGGGTTATTTTGATCATCTGGAAGACCGATTGATGGATAAGATAGAAAATGATCACTCTTTGAGTTTGAACAAAAATACTGGATTCAAATCTCCGGATGGATATTTTGAATCCATAGAAGATAAAGTATTTGCTAAAATTAATGAGAGGAAAACCAAAACAAAAGTATTTTCGCTTTACAATAAGAAGACCCTCATAACAATTTCTGCTATCGCAGCGTCTTTACTATTATTCTTTAGTATTCAAAGTATTAACCATAATAATGAACTCAATTTTAATGCTCTGGACCTCGCTGATATAAATGCATATATTGAACAAGGAAATATAGACTTATCAGATACTGAACTGGTTAACCTAATCGGTGAAGAAATTGATTTTACTGAAAGTTTTGAGGATAATCCTATTGATGATGAAGCCGTAATGGATTATCTTAACAACAATGATATTGAAAATGAAATTATATATTTTGATTAAAGCTAAAACATAATGAGAACCTACATAGTCCTATTACTTTTACTTATCAGTTATAACATAAATGCTCAAAGGTCACCCAGAGAGCGTGTCAAGGCATTTAAAATTGCCTATATAACGGAACAACTAGATCTTACTCCTCAAGAAGCTCAGAAGTTCTGGCCAATTTATAATGAGCACGAGGAAAACATGGAAAAAGTGAATAAACAGGAAAAAAACTTAATTCGTGATCTGAGACAGCAAAGTACTTCTCCGGACTTTACAGACAGTAAGGCTGGTGAGTATCTTAATGATTTTATTACTGTGGAGGAAAAGAAAGCTTCACTCAGAAAACAATTGATCGTTTCCCTTAAAAATATAATCCCTAATAAAAAGATATTGACATTAATTAAAGCTGAAGCTGATTTTCATAAAAGATTAGTACAACAACTAAGGGAAAGAAGAAGAGGAAACTGATTACATAAAAGTTAGTTTAGCTATCCTGTTTTTTCCTGCGGCAAAGGCTATGCTATCGTTAAGGAATCTAATGGTGTAAAAGCTTTCATCGCTTATGGATTTCCATGTATCTCCTCCGTTATTAGAAAGTGATATACCTGTAAAACCTACTGCTACAATTTCTTTTCCCCTACCCCCAGGAATAAACTGAACTGCACTCTTGTATCCATTATTTGCACCATTTGCTATATTACGCCAGTTTTGACCACCATCTACTGTTCTAACAACATTTTTAGTGTTTTCTTCAGGCTTAGTGTAATCCCCTCCATACGCTATTCCTATGTTTTCATTATAAAAATCTACAGCATAAGCTCCAGTAGTAGGACTTCCCTGAAGTATTGGTAATTCTTTACTACTCCAATTTTTTCCTCCATCATCAGAAATGTAAACTTTAGACACCATACCCCCGGACACAAACCATATTTTGTTCTTGCTATACGCTATATTTCCATTACTTGCTGCAAATGCAGCTTCCCCTTCCCCAACTTTTGGTAAATTACTACATCTCACCTTACTCCATGTGTTTCCTCCATCCTTTGTACTAATTACAGACATACACGAATCCGTTGGATCTCCAATAGCTAAACCATTCTTGCTATCTATAAATGTAAGAGCATCGTAAAACACTTTCTCTCCTTCTTCTTTATAAACCAATTTAGGGAAAAGTGAATCCTTATGCATTTTATATAGAAGTCCAGGAGATTCAATACTCAATAAAAAATAATGACTTGTATTTTGACTTACGGCTCTAAAATTTGGTCTTCTATTAGCATAACTGATAGTATCTTTAAATGTCTTAAAGTCTTTAAAACCTTTATCCCAGGTAATTTTTCCGAATTTCCCTTGTGATCCGGCATAAAAAAGACCTTCATTACTCACGGTTATTGCACGTATACTTATGGAATCAAGTAAAATATTCTCAATGGTAACTTTATTGAATTGATTTCTGGTCGCTTCCTTTACATTTTTGTCCTTTGTATTACAACCAACAACTATAGAAATGCCAAGTATATAAAGGTATAACTTATTCATGCATAGAAATTTGATCTAAAGATAACAGTATTTCTATACAAAGGATTACCTTTGCACTCCTTTTAAGATAAAATATGAGATTACATAGAAATCTGGTTTTTGCAGTAATAGACGGACTAGGCGAAATTTTCAATGAAAATGCCTATGCTGATAAAGTAGTGCAATCGTTGCTAAAACGTGATAAACGTTGGGGTGCCAGAGATAGAGGTTTTATAGCAGAAACTGTATATGACATTGTTAGATGGAAACGTCTATATGCAGAAATAGCAGAAGTCAAAGAACCCTTTAGTAGAGAAAATTTATGGAGAATTTTTGCGGTATGGGCTACGCTTCGAGGAATAAAACTTCCGGATTGGAAGCAAATAGAACCAACTCCTACCAGAAGAATTAAAGGAAAATTTGATGAACTAAGTAAAATTAGAAAATTTAGAGAGTCTATCCCCGATTGGCTTGATGAATTAGGCAGTCAGGAATTACCTAAAATATGGGACAAAGAAATTCACGCACTAAATCAGCAAGCCCCTGTTATTTTAAGAACGAATACTTTAAAAACAGATAAAAAGACGCTAACTGACAGACTTGAAGAGGAAGATATTGAGGTGCATTCCGTTAAAGGGTATCCCTTAGCATTGCAGCTAGAAGAAAGAGCTAACGTGTTTTCAACACAAGCTTTTAAAGATGGATTATTTGAAGTTCAGGATGCCTCATCGCAATTGGTGGCTGAATTTCTGGACGTAAAACCAGGCCAAAAAGTTGTTGATACTTGTGCAGGTGCAGGTGGTAAGTCATTACATATGGCGGCACTGATGGAAAATAAAGGTCAGGTGATTGCCATGGATATATACGCTAATAAACTCAAAGAGCTAAAAAGACGAGCCCGTAGAGCGGGTGCATTTAATATTGAGACAAGAGCTATAGAAAGCACCAAGGATATCAAAAAATTATACGGCAAAGCGGACCGTGTTTTAATTGATGCCCCTTGCAGTGGTTTAGGAGTATTAAGTAGAAATCCGGATGCTAAATGGAAACTTTCTTTAGAGTTTTTAAATAACATAAGAAATACACAGGCAGAAATTCTTGAAAATTATTCCAAAATGGTAAAACCAGGAGGTAAACTGGTATATGCTACTTGTTCTATACTACCTTCTGAAAATCAAAAGCAAGTTCAACATTTCTTAACCAAAGAAATAGGTAAAGAATTCAAATTAATTAAGGATAAAAATATATTCTCTTCAGAAAGTGGTTTTGATGGGTTTTATATGGCACTTTTAGAGAGAAATTAATCATAAACAGATGAAAAAAGTTTTTCTTTTAGGTTTCTTAGTCATAAGTTATGTATGCTTTTCGCAACAAGCTTATTATAATGATGTGAATCTAAATCTTACCGGCCTTGATCTTAAAGATGAACTGGCTACAAAAATTACGGTAACTCACACTAATTTTCTGTCTTATACCCCAGGAATATGGGAAGCCAGTAGAATAACCGATGAAGACCCTAGCAATTCTAATAACGTTATTTTGCTTTATGGTTGGGAAAATGGATCAGATGGAGATGTAACCAATGATATTTCAAGATCAAAAACCATGAATGGAGGTAATGTTGGTGACTGGAACAGAGAACACTCCTATCCTAAGTCCTTAGGAAATCCTAATCTGGGCGAAGAAGGTCCGGGATCAGATGCGCATCACCTAAGACCAACCGATGTTCAACGAAATAGTAATCGTGGAAATCGACCTTTTGCAGATGGTTCTGGTAACTCTGGTACAACAGCAGCAGGTTACTGGTATCCAGGAGACGAATGGAAAGGTGACGTAGCAAGAATGATGATGTATATGTACCTAAGATATGGGGATCGCTGTTTACCGAGTGTTGTGGGTGTGGGCAGTAATGCATCAACACCTGATGATATGATTGATCTGTTTTTAGAATGGAATGCTGAAGATCCGGTATCCTTTATAGAAGACAATCGCAATACCTATCATGAAAGTAATGACACCTATGCTCAGGGAAATAGAAATCCTTTTATAGATAACCCCTATTTAGCAACATTAATTTGGGGAGGTCCTGCTGCTGAGGATCGTTGGGGTATTTTTGAGACTGATACAGAAGCTCCAACTGTACCTGTAAACCTTATGGTGAGCAATGAAACAACTTCTACTTTGGATCTAAGTTGGGCAGCTTCCACTGATAATGTGGGAGTAATCGGTTACGATGTATATGTTGATGGAATATTTAACAGTAACGTAGCAACTACTAATACTACTATAACCGGACTTTCCTCTGAAACAACGTATACACTAAGCGTATTGGCAAAAGATGCAGCAAATAACAGTTCCGCACTAAGTAGTACGGTAAATGGCACTACGCTACCTAATACTACAGGAGGTGATACTTGTGGTAATGAAACATTTACAAATCTGGGAGGTAGTTTTTCGTCATATGCGACAAGAACCTGGACCGGTGATGGTGGTGGAACTTGGACAGCAACAGATGCCAGAACAGATCAAACTTTGAACGGATCTACGATAACCATAAGAAATGGAATGTTAACATCTCCAAATGTTGCTGGAGGGATAGGTTCGCTTACTGTCACAACTAGGAGAGAATTCAGTGGCGGAGATGGTACTTTTACAGTATATGTTAATGATACTGCAGTAGGTACAATTCCATACACTGACGCTGAACAAACCACTACCCTTTCTAATATTGATATTGAAGGTAATATCACAATAGAGTTTAAAGAGAAAACTGCAGCTAATGACCGGGTTTCAATAGATGATTTGAGCTGGACGTGTTTTGAACCGCTTTCTGTAGATGAAAATATACTATCAGAAATTGAATTATACCCTAACCCATCAAAAGGTACTATCTATATTACTAATCCTTCCTTTAGTGAAAAAGGTAATCTTCAGATCTTTGATATTTTAGGACAGCTGGTTTTAAGTTCTGAATGGCCTAATAATAACGAAAGTACTATGATTATTGATCTTCCAAAAGGAATGCTTTTGGTAAAGCTTACGGTGGGAGATGCATCAATCGTCAAAAAGTTAATTGTAAAATAAGAAAAAGAGGCTTAAGCCTCTTTTTTTTGTATAAACGGTTAATAATTTTTAAAAGCTTACTGGAATACTTATATAAGTTAAATCAGAAGAAAATAGTAAATTTGCACCTCATTCAAACAACACAAATAAACAGGAGTATGATCCACTTCTTCGGAAATCAAAAAGAGAAAGTATTTGCAGTACAGACTACTCAAGAAATCTCAGAAGAAAACAGCAAAAAATTAACTTGGCTTTTTGGCAACCAACCTAAAATATCTACGGCGTCTATTGACGCTTTTTTTGTTGGTCCTCGCGCAACAATGATCTCTCCCTGGAGTACCAATGCGGTGGAAATCACACAAAACATGGGTATAGAAGGTATAATTCGAATAGAGGAATTTACTGCTGTTGAGGCTGGATACTCTGATTATGATCCTATGCTTTCACAAAAGTTTGAAAAGCTTGATCAAAATATTTTTACTATAGATATAAAGCCTGAGGCTATATTGGCTATTGAAGATATTGCTGCTTTTAATGAAAAAGAAGGGTTAGCACTCAATGAAGAAGAAATTAAATATCTTGAAGAAGTTAGCCAGCGTATTGGACGAAAACTCACAGACTCTGAAGTTTTTGGTTTTTCACAGGTAAACTCTGAGCATTGCCGCCACAAAATTTTTAATGGGACTTTCGTTATTGATGGTAAAGAGCAACCTTCTTCCCTATTTAAATTAATCAAAAAGACTTCAGAGACCAATCCAAACGATATTGTTTCTGCTTATAAGGATAATGTAGCTTTCATCAAAGGACCTAAAGCGGTACAATTTGCACCTAAGTCTGCTGACAAACCTGACTTTTATCAAGAAAAGGATTTTGATAGTGTGATTTCACTTAAAGCTGAAACACATAATTTTCCTACTACAGTAGAACCATTTAATGGTGCAGCTACAGGATCCGGTGGTGAAATCAGAGATAGACTAGCTGGAGGAAAAGGATCTCTACCTCTTGCAGGTACCGCTGTCTACATGACTTCTTACTCCAGATTAGAAGAAAACAGACCTTGGGAAAAGGCTATGGACGCTAGACCTTGGCTATATCAAACGCCAATGGATATTCTAATTAAAGCCTCGAATGGAGCTTCAGACTTTGGTAATAAATTCGGACAACCACTTATTAGTGGTTCAGTATTAACCTTTGAGCATCAGGAAGAAGCAAGAAAATTAGGATTTGATAAGGTAATTATGCTTGCCGGAGGTATTGGGTATGGAAAGCAGGATCAGGCTATTAAAGAAAAGCCAGAAACCGGTGATAAGATTGTAATATTAGGAGGAGAAAATTATAGAATTGGTATGGGTGGTGCCGCAGTTTCTTCTGCTGACACTGGTGAATTTAGTAGCGGAATAGAACTTAATGCTATTCAGCGTTCTAACCCGGAAATGCAAAAGAGAGCAGCTAACGCAATTCGGGGTATGGTAGAAAGTGATCATAATAGTATTGTATCCATACACGATCACGGAGCAGGTGGACACCTTAATTGTTTATCAGAATTGGTAGAAGAAACAGGTGGAAAAATAGATTTAGATGAGTTACCTGTAGGGGATCCAACGTTGTCGGCCAAAGAGATCATAGGAAACGAATCTCAGGAGCGTATGGGACTTGTTATTGCTAAAAAAGACATAGATACTTTACAAAGAATTGCAGATCGCGAACGTTCTCCAATGTATCAGGTTGGTGATGTAACCGGCGATCATCGTTTTACGTTTGAGTCTAAAACTACTGGTGCCAAACCAATGGATCTTGAACTGGGTGATATGTTCGGAAGCTCTCCAAAAACAATCATGGCAGATATCACGATAGATAGAAATTACAACAGTGTTTCTTATACATTGGATAAATTCACTGAATATCTGAGCCAGGTCCTTCAACTTGAAGCTGTTGCCTGTAAGGACTGGTTAACAAATAAAGTGGATAGATGTGTTGGCGGTAGAGTAGCTAAACAGCAATGTGCAGGACCATTACAATTACCATTAAATAATTGTGGTGTCATGGCACTTGATTTCAAAGGTAAAGAAGGTATTGCCACGAGTATTGGGCATTCCCCTGTATCAGCTTTAATTGACCCGGATGCAGGTAGTAAAAATTCAATTGCTGAGGCATTGACCAATATTATCTGGGCACCTTTAAAAGATGGCTTAAAATCTGTATCGCTATCTGCTAACTGGATGTGGCCGTGTAATAATGAAGGAGAAGACGCTCGTTTATATAAAGCTGTTGAGGGTGTATCTCAATTTGCCATTGACTTAGGCATTAATGTTCCTACGGGGAAAGACTCTCTTTCCATGAAACAAAAATATCCTAATGATGAAGTGATAGCTCCTGGAACGGTAATTATATCTGCAGCTGCCAACTGTAATGATATTACTAAAGTTGTTGAACCTGTTTTACAGACTGACGAGGGCGAAATATATTATATTAATACATCTGGAGACAGTCATCAAATTGGAGGTTCTTCTTTTGCACAAGTACTGAATTCAATAGGTGATAAAGCTCCTACAGTAACAAGTGCTGCTGATTTTAAAATAATTTTTAATACCATTCAGGATTTAATAAAACAGAATAAAATTGTTGCCGGTCATGACATAGGATCCGGAGGATTGATAACCACCTTATTAGAACTGTGTTTTGCTAATAACAATTTAGGTGCTGAGATTCATCTTTCTGAAGTAATGGAAAATGACTCGATAAAACTTCTCTTCTCAGAAAATAGTGGTATCGTATTTCAGGCTAAAAAAGATATTGATCTAGCTTCTGCGTTTGAAGAAAAAGGAATAAAGTATCATAAAATTGGTACAGCTAATAATTCCGGAACACTTAATATCAACAATAATCAGGATATTTTTACTTTAGACATAACAACTTATAGAGATATTTGGTATAAAACATCTTACCTGCTTGATCAAAAGCAAACTGCTAATAATCTGGCAAAGGATCGTTTTGATAATTATAAAATTCAACCGCTTAACTATACCTTCCCTAGTCATTTTACAGGAAAAAAACCTGTTATTGACAATTCCAAACCGCGACCTAAAGCTGCAATCATTAGAGAAAAAGGAAGTAACTCAGAGAGAGAGATGGCTAATGCGATGTATCTTGCTGGTTTTGATGTAAAGGATGTTCATATGACTGACCTAATCAGCGGAAGAGAAACTCTTGAAGATATACAGTTTATTGGTGCTGTAGGAGGTTTTTCTAATAGTGATGTTTTAGGATCAGCTAAAGGCTGGGCAGGAGCATTCCTTTATAACGAAAAAGCTAATACTGCTTTAAAGAATTTCTTTAAAAGAGAAGACACATTATCTGTAGGTATTTGTAACGGTTGTCAGTTATTTATGGAATTAGAAGTTATAAACCCTGAACATAAAATACACGGTAAAATGCTTCACAATGATTCTCATAAGCACGAAAGTGGCTTCACCTCTGTAAAAGTTCAGGAAAACAACTCTGTAATGTTATCCTCATTAGCAGGAAGTACTTTAGGAGTTTGGATATCTCATGGTGAAGGAAAGTTTAACTTACCTCTCGCAGAAAATGAATACAATATCGTTGCTAAGTATGGGTACGAATCCTATCCAGCGAATCCTAACGGTTCAGATTACAATACAGCTATGCTTTGTGATAAATCCGGTAGACACCTTGTAATGATGCCACACATAGAAAGATCCATTTTTCAATGGAACTGGGCTAATTATCCAAAGGACCGAAATGATGAAGTTTCTCCATGGATTCAAGCATTTGTAAATGCTAGAGAGTGGATTGATAAATTATAACAAAAAAAGCCGCGTAACTAAAAATTACGCGGCTTTTTTATATTCTCTTGCATTATTTATTAGTAATCAGCTACAGTAGGAAAATCTTTAAATAAATCATCTACGTATTGTGAAATCGCTTTAGATTCGTTATTCATATAAATTTCATCTGTTGCGGCTCCGCTCCAAATCACTTCTTTAGTTTTTCGATCTACTAAATCTACAATTAAAGTTCCATCCTTATAGCGATCATAGTTAACATCATATCCCACAACATCACCATAACCAAAATAATAGTTGTAATAATAAGGATCATAATAGGGACTAACTGGAGAAGACACATTATATGGATAAGTGGCATATACCGGATCTGCATCTTTA
>NZVW01000094.1 GCA_002697475.1 Aquimarina sp.
CTTTGTGTTGTTTAAATCTTATAGCACAAATATATACCAGATAAACGCACAATACAATGGGGGAAAACACCCATTTTGAAGGGGAAATATACCCTAAAACACTGGAAATATTGCACTTAACCTATATACGCCAAAGATGGTTCTATAGTTTTTCTAATTGTAAACAATGAATTAGAAATCTGACTTGAATTGAAAAAATAGTACCTGCATATCTGAAAGCACTATATAAGGGAGCTAATATAAGTTACTTCTGTACATTTTTTTGTACTTAATGATTTGTCATTAGACCTAACAATAAAAGCACATATAAGATGTGCTTTTTCCCTAACTTCACTTTTGTTCTCCCTATATATAACTGGTGTTCTTTCTATACTATAGATTCCCCATTATCTATGTATAGCGTGACTAGAAGCACCAGGTAATTCTTTAATAAATTCTAATATTACGCGAAAGTTAATATTTAATAAGTTCATAATGCTGTATGTGAAAATGGTTAATACTTTTTATTTTAAATTGTTATGGTACAAATATAGAATAGATAAGGGTTGACATCAATAGGGGAAAACACCCATTTTTTAGCGTGTATTTACCCTTAAAACATATAACGCACTGAAATACAATAAATTAAAAACAAAGTATTAAATTTTAAAAAAAGAAAATTGGAGAAAAAGATATTTTTATTTTACTTTGTATTTCAAAGTACTTAAAAATATAAATTATGAAAACACAAGACAAAAGACTTCTACTTATTTTATGTAGCGTACCCCTACTCCTTGCCGTACCCTTTTTAGCTATGAAATTTAGCTCAGCAGTAATGTGGTCACTTACTGATTTTATTATAATGGGTAGCTTATTATTAAGTGTAGGATTGGGAATTGAATTTATCTTAAGAAAAATCAAACATCCTCAATATCGTATTGCATTTATTATAGGGGCCATTCTACTCTTCTTATTAATCTGGGCGGAGTTGGCTGTAGGAGTATTTGGAACTCCTTTTGCCGGGAGCTAATTAGCTTAAATCTTTATACTCTACAATTATTAAGGCAATATCGCGCCTCATTTGTAATTATAACTCCTATCTCTATTTTTTTTATTTTAGAGCATCGAAATAATTACAATATGAAAAGTAAAATTGGAGATTTAATCATTCAGGTTATTTCAGTGATGATTGGGGTATTTCTTGGGTTCGCAATAACGAACTGGTCTGAAAACCAAAAAGAAACTTCAAAATACAATGCCTTACTTCTTAATATAACTTCTGAGATTAAAGCTAACCAAGCCAAAATTGATCAGGTTATAGGATATCATAAAATGTTAAAGGATAGTACAAAATACTATCTTAATACGAAAGAGTTTACAAATTTTAAACCCTCTTTTTTTAAGGGGGTTAATACATTATCTTTTAATAATAGTGCATATCAAACGGGAATTCAAACTGGACTTCTCAATACTATGGAGCTTGAAAAAGTTCAAGCTATCAATGATGTTTATACTAAACAGAGGTCGTATGAAGAATTTGCTAATGTTTTACTATCCGGTTTGATTACCATGGATTTTGATGAAAGCGAGAAATCAGCTCAAAAGATTGCTACATTTCTTTCTATTTCAATGACCGATATTGTCATTAAAGAAGAGCAGTTATTACAAAATATTGATCATACCCTTAGCATAATTGAATAGCCTATCGATTTAAAAATAAAATTTAAAATGCTTAGCCTAGTATATATTTATTACTGATTCAATTTTAATAAATTCTTAGTCAAAATATTTAATTTCAAAAACTTTTCAGATTCTACTTATTCCTATATTTTTAGAATATTATTAATTATAGGTAATAAAAATCATTCCTTTTAATGTATTCTCTTCATCCCTCTAAAAGATTTCATTTTATTATAGGAGCTTTAATCAGCTTTTGGTCCTTTATTTTTATTGTTTTTGTAAGACCATTTGAGCACGGACAAATGGATATCGAAAAATGGGTTTACGTAGGTCTTGGTTTCAGTACCTTAACTTTTCTAGCTTACGTTGCAGTCATTCTATATCAAAACCTGATGTATAAAAGAATAAGGAAATGGAACGTGCTACTGGAACTGAGCACATATCTCATATTTTTTACGTTATACGCAATTACCACTTTTATATTTTACAGAAGCCCTATTATCAATGGTTTTTATAGCTTTTATGAATTCTTGATTAATATTATTGTCAATATATTTTTAATATTGACTCCCATCATATTTATTTCACGGCATTACACCACAAAGCTACTTCCTCCTAAAGATGACCATATAACCATTAAAGGAGATAACAAGTTAGATATATTAAAAATCAAAAAATCTGATTTAGTATGTGTTTCCAATGTCCAAAACTATGTTGAGATTTTTTATCTGGATCAGGAGCACCTTAAAACAAAACTGATACGAACTACTTTAAAAAAACTTCAGGCTGATTTGGATTTTTTATTGCAAATTCATCGCTCTCATCTTATCAACCCTGTACATTTTAAATCCTGGAAAGATTCTAATACAATTTTAATTAATACACTGGAACTACCTGTCTCAAAAAACTATAAAAACCAACTACTTTCTCTATAAATTTTATACCTAAAACGGATAGTTTTATACCTAAAATGTATATAAACACCTAAAATCACCAATTTTATACCTTTACGTCAACAGCCTCCAAAAATCCGTAAAATATCTTCTACTATTGTATTAAAATTAATCATAATTCAAATGAAGAAAATTGCCTGGATTACTTTTGGATCCCTATCAATATTAGTAGGATTATATCCCATAATATACTTTTTAGTCGACCGCCGTTTTGGTTTATTATCCTCAAAAACCCTTGAGCTATTAAGTGATTCTCTATGGAATATTGCTTTCTATGGTCACATAATATTAGGAGGAATTGCTCTTTTAGTAGGATGGGTACAATTTAGCCCTAAGTTACGAAGAAACAGGATGAGTCTCCACAGAAATATCGGTAAGCTTTATATCCTATCTGTACTCATCAGTGCGGTCTGCGGAGTTTATATTGCCCAGTTTGCAACGGGTGGTATTAGTAATGTTATAGGTTTTTCTTTGAGTGGTGTTGTGTGGTTTACTACAACTTTTTTAGCCTATACTTCTGTACGAAAAGGACAAATAACTAAACATCAAAACTTTATGATCTATAGCTATGCTGTTTGTTTCTCTGCAGTAACCCTGAGGATTTGGTTACCTCTACTAACTGCTTTAACCGATGATTTTATTATTGCCTACCGTATCGTTGGTTGGTTAAGCTGGGTACCAAATTTGATTGTGGCTTATTATTTTATTAAAAGAAATTCAGTTCATAATCTCCCATCAAGAAATTAATCCAATAAATCCAATATCAGAGTATTAACAAATAAAATGTTTAAACACCTAATATTCAATATCATATAAAAAAACTCTTTTTTATTCAAAAAACTACAGGTTTTGGGGTAACATTTTGTTAAAATTCGGCACATACCAGTATAACATAATTTAGACTATAAATGAAAAAAAGAGTTACTTCAATCCTATTAGCAGGAACAATTTTACTATCTACAAGTTGTGCAAGTATAGTAAGTAAATCGAATTATCCATTATCTATTGAGAGTACCCCATCTCAGGCTAACATCATTATCAAAAACAAAAAGGGTATGGAAATTTACAAGGGAACCACCCCAACCACAGTAGACCTTGAAGCTGGTAGTGGTTTTTTTAGTAAAGCTAGTTATACCATTGAGTTTAAAAAGGACGGATATGATGATAAAACCGTACCCGTAGAATTTAAATTAGATGGGTGGTATTTTGGAAATATTCTATTTGGCGGGGTAATTGGTTTATTGATCGTAGATCCGGCTACAGGGGCTATGTATAAACTGGATACTGAGTTTATCAATGAGACACTAACTCAATCTACGGCATCCGTAAGCACAAAGGAATTAAAGATTTATGATATCAATACCATACCTACTACCTGGAAATCGCATTTAGTTGCTTTGGATAAATAATCTTTACAAAAAAAGCGGCGAAATTCGCCGCTTTTTCTCTTTCATTTATGCTTTTGTTTCTTCCATTTCTGGTATTACTACCTTTTCCAAAGCCTGATCTAAATCCCAAATCAAATCCTTAGTACTCTCCACTCCTATGGATAATCTTACAAGCTTTTCTGTAATATTCATTTGCTTACACTGCTCCGGGTCAACACCTGCATGAGTCATTGTTTTAGGATGTTCTGCAAGACTTTCTGTACTTCCCAGACTTACTGCCAACTTCATCAGTTTTAAATTGTTTAAGAAAGTAAATGCTTCTTTCTCTCCACCTACAATATCAAATGATACCATAGCTCCCGGTGCTGAACATTGCTTACGATAAGTTGTATATTTTGCAGTACCCTCTTCCAGCAAACCTAAATAATATACATTCTCTACTTTTGGATGGTTATTTAGATAATCTGCTACTTCCTGAGCGTTTTTAGTCTGCTGATCCATTCTTACTTTTAAAGTTTCCAAACTTCTTAGCATCAACCAGGCAGTATGAGGACTCACCATATTACCCAAAAAAGTTCTTAAAGTTTTTACTCTAATCATTAATTCAGAGTTACCTAAAACTGCTCCTGCAATAAGGTCACTATGTCCGCCTATATATTTTGTTGCAGAATATAGCACAAGATCAGCTCCACACTGCAAGGGATGCTGCCATAATGGTCCCATATAGGTGTTATCCACCGCTACCAGTACTTGTTTATCCGTAGTGCTGTATTTTTTAGCCAATTGACTAAAACTATCAATATCAACAATATCGTTTGTAGGATTAGCAGGAGTTTCCAGATAAATCATTGCCAATTTATCCGCTTTTCCTGATTCTTCAATCATTGTGGTTACCTCTTCCATACTCTGATTAGGCATTACCCCTATAGTATGAACACCAATTTTATTTAAAAAATGATGAATAAAATGATCCGTACCTCCATAAACCGGATTACTATATACTAATAAATCTCCTGGGTTTAAAAATTCAAGAAGTACTGTACTTATAGCTGACATACCACTTTCAAAAACAGCACAATCATCAGCTTTATCCCACAGTGAAAGTCTGTTTTCCAAAATCTCAAGATTAGGATTATTAATTCTACTATAAATAAGTCCTAACTCCTCATTCGGAGATTTTTGTCGTAATCCATAGGCCAGCTCAAAGAAAGCTTTACCCTCTTCAGCTGTCTTAAAAACAAAAGTAGAAGTCTGGAATATTGGACATTTTATGGCTCCCTCTGACAACTCAGGCTTATAACCATAAGTCATCATTAAACTTTCTGGATTAAAATCGTGCTCGTTCATTATATTCTTATTTAGTTTACCAATTATCAATTCTGAGATAAAAATAAATATTAAAGAATATTAAACCATATTATGTATATAATTCAGTTTTTTATTACATTTAATTCGTATAAAAAGAATTTTATTCTTTTATGTTTTAAATTTTAATTACCCAGTAGAAAAATATTATGGATAAAATTGATCGCTCCATCCTTAATTTACTTCAAAGAGATGGTAAAATTACTATTAAGGACATTTCAGAACGTTTGAACCTAACCACCACACCCATATTCGAAAGAGTCAAAAAACTTGAAAAGGAAGGATTTATAAAAGGCTATAGAGCACAACTAGACCGTAAGAAGATTGGTTTAGAACTTATTGTATTCTGTAATGTAAACCTGAATTTACATCAGACAGATTACTTACGTGAGTTTGAAAAAGATATTCAGCGATTTCCTGAAGTTATTGAATGTTTCCATACCGCAGGGATGTTTGATTACTTATTAAAAATATATGCTAAAGATATGGAGAGCTATCAGGATTTTTTGACCAATAAGCTGGCATCACTAGAAAATATTTCTAAAGTACAGAGTTCATTTGTGATGACAGAAGTTAAAGAATATACCCATCTTAATATCCCTTAATATCATTTAAATTTATAAATGAGGAAACGTTTGATTGGATAACGATAAAAGTAAGAGACATAGTTATCTAATTTTATTCCGGAAAATAATCTAATCAAGCGGGAAAACTCATGCGCAATATATCTTTATGCTTACTGATAACACTTTTAACCCAAAACTTATCCGCCCAAAAAAAGGACGCAAATCCCTGGGTATTGGGAATCGGGGTGAACATCATAAATGATTCTGGAGAAATTCTCAGTGGACTATTTAATCTATCTGAAAACTATCATTATAAAAACCCAATATCTGCTTCCATAGAAAAAAGGTTTGCTTTAAATCACGGCTTTGAAGTATTATTTAGTAATAATACGTTTTTAACAGGTAAAAGAGTAAACGGTCAAATTCTTACAGAAGACAGGTCCTTTATGGCATTTGATGGACATTATAAAAATTACATCTCTAATCTTTGGCAAAACACTTATAGAGCGATTTATGAAGGTTATTTTTTAATCGGTTCAGGTATGACTATTATAGAGGATAAAAACAGTATAACGGGCAATCTTGGTTTAGGGATTAACTGGTTTTTGACTGAACAAATGAGATTGAGCACTCAAGCAATAGGCAAAGTAGGACTACAGGCTAATCAGGGCAGCGCAAGCAACTATATTCAATTTAATATAGGCCTAATATTCAGATTACAAGATAGTGACAACTGTGGATGCTTTTTATAACTTAGTCCATTATTTTTACCAGCAACTCTTTTAAAATATCACCTTGAGATAAATTAGCTGCTCCAACACCTTTACTTTTGACATCCGCATCTCTTAAAAGCCCTACGATATGGCTAACGCGTTTCATGGGATATTTAGCCGCTGCTTCTGAGTAATCTTTCGTAAAGAACGGACTAATTTTTAATGCCGCAGCAACGCTTTTTGAAGACTTGTCTGATAATCCATGATATTTAAGCACCTGAGCAAAGAAGCTATGTAACAAAGATATCGTTACAACTAAGGGATTATCTTTAGGATTTTGAGCAAAATACTGTATAATCCTAAAAGCCTTAGTTCTATCACCGGATCCAATAGCTTTTCGTAACTCAAAATTATTAAAATCCTTACTGATACCTATGTTCTCTTCAATCGCTTCAGGAGTTATAGTGCTTCCTTTAGGAAGAATAAGCTTTAATTTTTCCAGCTCGTTATTGATCTTTCCAAGATCAGTTCCTAGAAATTCAACCAGCATTTGTGCAGCCTTTGGATCAATTGCGTATTTTGATCCTGATAATACTCTTCTTATCCAATCCGCTACCTGATTTTCATATAACTTTTTACTTTCAAAAATAACTCCGCTCTTTGCTACGACTTTATATAATTTTTTTCGCTTATCAATTTTCTTGTATTTATAACACATAACAAGAATCGTAGATTGCTGAGGGTTTTCAGCATAGTCGGCAAGCTTCTCTATATTTCTTGAAAGATCCTGAGCTTCCTTTACAATGACCACCTGATAATCAGCCATCATTGGATAGCGTTTGGCATTAGAAACAACGTCCTCTACTGTTACATCTCTGCCATACAGTGTCATTTGGTTAAATCCCTTCTCTTCTTCAGTCAATACATTCTTATCAATAAACTCAGAAATTTTATCTATATAATAAGGCTCTTCACCCATTAAGAAATAGATAGGTTTAAAATTTCGCTGTTTTAAATCATTAACAATTTGTATTACTTCATCCATTAAGAAAAATTCATCAAATTTGTGCTATGCAAAAATTATGCTTTCCAGAGTATCAATTTCGGTTCAAAAGTAGCGAAAATAAAATATCTATCTTTGATCGGATTCGTAAAAAGTTTATTGTTCTAACACCTGAAGAATGGGTTAGACAACATACAATACATTATCTTATTGATCATAAAAAATACCCAGAAAGTCTAATAAATGTAGAAAAAGTAATTAAGGTAAATGATCTTACCAAACGGTACGACATCATCATTTTTCATCCGAACGGTAAAATCAACCTTATTGTAGAGTGTAAAGCTCCTCAAATCACAATAAATCAAGAAACTTTTGATCAAATAGCCAGATATAACCTGGCTCTTGACGCAGATTATTTGATGATCACTAATGGATTAGAGCATTTTTACTGTAATCTGGACTATAAAAAGGAGTGTTATACCTTTCTAAGGGATATCCCTGACTATAAATAGGTAGAAAAATGTTAAAAAAAACTTAGATTTCCGTTAGACTAAATGATAAAGTTAAGTTAAGAAAAAAACTAATAAATAGACACTAATTTGTGAAGTTAGCTATTGTAATTCTAAATTGGAACGGTAAAAAGCTATTGGAAGAATTTCTTCCGTCCGTAATAATGCACTCTACAGTTGCAGAAATATATGTTGCTGATAATGCGTCTACGGACTCTTCCGTGGAATTCGTTAAGGAATATTATCCCCAAATAAAAATTGTCCAAAACACTGTGAATGGTGGGTATGCCAAAGGATATAATGATGCATTGCAACATATAGATGCAGATGTTTATTGTTTGCTAAACAGTGATGTTGAAGTCACTAAAAATTGGTTAGTCCCTATCATTACTGAATTTAAAAATAGCCCCAATACTGCAGTCATACAGCCTAAAATTTTAGATTACAAAAAGCAAACTCATTTTGAGTACGCCGGAGCTGCTGGAGGATATATTGATAAATATGGATATCCCTTCTGCAGAGGCAGAATATTTGCAACTCTTGAAGAAGACAATGGACAGTATGATGAGACTACAGAAATATTCTGGGCTAGCGGTGCGTGTTTGTTCATTAGAAAATCTGTATTTGAAGAAGCGGGTAAACTTGACGAAGATTTTTTTGCCCATCAGGAAGAAATAGACCTGTGTTGGCGAATTAAAAATCTAGGATATTCTATAAAATATGTAGGCAACTCTAAAGTATTTCATCTGGGGGGAGCAACCTTAAGCTCTATGAATCCAAAAAAAACCTTTTTTAACTTTAGA
>NZVW01000095.1 GCA_002697475.1 Aquimarina sp.
AGTTAAATGTTTCGGGGTTTATAAAGGATATGAAGGTCTTATTCATGGGGAGATCGAAGAGTTAAATGCCAGATCTGTAAGAAATATTATTAATAGAGGAGGTACATTTTTAAAATCAGCAAGATCTCAGGATTTTAGAACTGAAGAAGGAAGAAAGAAAGCACACGATAATTTGATTAAGTACGGAATTGATGCTCTTATTGTTATTGGAGGAGATGGAAGTTTTACTGGTGCCCTTAAATTATCTCAGGAGTTTGATTTTCCTGTAGTGGGTATTCCCGGTACTATTGATAACGATATCAATGGCACTGATTATACAATAGGCTATGATACAGCTTTAAATACTGTAGTAGAAGCAATAGATAAAATAAGAGATACAGCCAGTTCTCATAACCGTTTATTTCTTGTAGAGGTAATGGGTCGAGACGCTGGAGATATAGCATTAAATGCGGGTATTGGAGCAGGAGCAGAGGAGATTTTAATACCTGAAGAAAATCTGGGTATAGATAGATTATTGGAATCTCTTAAACGAAGTAAAAAGTCAGGAAAGACCTCAAGTATTGTTGTAGTAGCAGAAGGAGATAAATCAGGGAAAAATATTTTTGAACTGGGGGAGTATATGGAAGAGCATCTTGAAGGTTATGAAATAAGAGTGTCAGTACTTGGACATATTCAAAGAGGGGGTGCGCCTAGCTGTTATGACAGAGTTTTAGCGAGTAAACTCGGAGTAGGTGCCGTAGAAGCATTGTTAGAAGGTAAAAGAGAAATCATGATAGGAATTGTGCATAAGCGAGTAACCCACGTGCCTTTAACCACAGCACTGGAAAAAAGAACTCACATGCACGATCAACTAATTAAAGTAGCTGATATAACATCAGTATAGAAAAAAAAATTAAAACAACTAAAAATTAAAATATGAGTACGTTAAAAATAGGTATTAACGGTTTTGGAAGAATCGGAAGAATTGCATTTAGAATTGCATCAAAACGAGATAATGTGGAGATAGTTGGTATTAATGATCTGCTTGATGTAGAACATCTGGCTTACCTTCTTGAATACGATTCCGTACATGGAAGATTTGATGGTTCTGTAGAAGTAAAAGGCGGAAACTTAGTTGTTAACGGTAAAGAAATCAGAGTTTCTGCAGAAAGAAACCCTGAAGATCTAAAGTGGGACGCGATAGGTGTTGATGTAGTTATGGACTGCACAGGGATTTTTACAACACTGGATACAGCTAAAGCTCACCTGAAAGCAGGAGCTAAAAAAGTTGTAATATCTGCTCCTTCTGCAGATGCCCCGATGTTTGTTATGGGGGTAAATCATAAAGAAGTGAAAGCTTCAGATACTATAGTATCCAATGCTTCTTGTACTACAAACTGTTTGGCTCCATTAGCTAAGGTTATTCATGATAATTTTGGAATTGCAGAGGCACTTATGACTACGGTACACGCAGCAACGGCTACTCAGGCGGTTGTTGATGCTCCTTCTAAGAAAGATTTTAGAGGAGGAAGATCTGCGCTAAATAATATCATCCCTTCTTCTACAGGAGCTGCAAAGGCTGTAGGTAAGGTAATCCCTGAACTGAATGGTAAACTAACAGGTATGGCATTCAGAGTTCCTGTAGCAGATGTTTCTGTTGTAGATTTAACAGTGAAAACTGAGAAGAGTGTATCTTATGAGGATTTAAAATCCGTTGTCAAGAAAGCTTCTGAAAATGAGTTAAAAGGAGTACTTGGGTATACTGAAGAGGATGTCGTTTCACAAGATTTTGTGGGTGAATCTAGAACGTCAGTTTTTGATGCTAAGGCAGGAATTGCTTTAAATGATAACTTCTTTAAGTTAGTAGCATGGTATGATAATGAATATGGATATTCTACGAAATTAGTTGATTTATCAACTCACGTAGGTAATCTTTAATATAAATTTCCCCGGCATCATGCCGGGGGATCTCTTTGCTTTAATTACAAACAAAACTAAAATGATTTTAATAGCTGACGGTGGTTCTACAAAATGTGATTGGATACTTCTAGATCGTCAAGGTGAAGTAGTTTTTAAAACTCGTACTGAAGGTCTGAATCCTGCTGTATTCGCACAATCACTTCTTGAAGAGAGGATTCGACAAAACCAGGAGTTAACAGAGTATAAAGACACTGTTGAAGCAGTACACTTTTATGGTGCCGGTTGTGGAACAGAAAAACCCAGAAAGCTTTTAGAAGGTGTGTTTGAAGCTTTTTTTACAAAAGCAGAAGTTATAGTTAAAGAGGATATGGTAGCGGCAGTGTATGCTGCCACAACTGAGCCCGGTATTGTATGTATTCTGGGAACTGGTTCTAATAGCTGCTATTTTGATGGAGACGATATACATATGGCGGTCGATTCTCTGGGATATATTTTGATGGATGAAGCCAGCGGAAATTATTTTGGTAAAAGGTTAATAAGAGATTTTTACTATAAAAGAATGCCTCCTGAAATTGCGGAGGAATTTGGGAAAAGATTTGATCTTTCATCAGATACCATTAAGGAGAATTTGTATAAAAAGCCAAATCCTAACACTTATTTGGCCTCTTTTGCAGAGTTCATTTTTACTAGCGAAAGGAATGGCTATTTTTATAAAATCATTACAGAAGGTATACAGGAATTTGTAGAAAACAGGGTTTTATGTTTTCCTGAAGCGCAAAGCGTACCCATACACTTCATAGGCTCTATAGCACATTTTAGCGAAGATATCATTAGAGCTGCTGTATGGCCTTATCATTTGACAGTAGGTAATATCATCAGAAGACCAATTGATGGAATTATAGATTATTATAGGAATGAAGTAATCAAAGTTAAGAGTGAAGATTAAAAACTAATTCTTATTGGTCAGACCCGTTTGTTGTGTGTCATAACTTTCTTGATAAATTGAGGTGATTTTTTCAAAAACAGCAGTGAGCTTATTTGTAATTTCATAAATATCTCCTATATCAAATTGTTGAGTATACAAAGAACCTTCTTCGCGCTTAATTCTTTCCCAAAAAAACAATAGACGTGCTATTTGCTCTCTTGATTGATCATTGTTAAATTGACTTTGTAATAGGTAAATGAGACTTAAATCAAATTCCTCAAAAACCTCTTTTACATGACTTATATAAACAGATTTATTAGACTCAAAATGCATTGAGGCTAAGTAATACAGGCACATACGTTGCGCTAACATTCGCTGTCTACCTGAAATATTAATGATTTCAATTAAATCTTCATTAGAGTAAGACTGATTATTTGAATTTATAGTCTCCTTTTTATTGGCATAATAATCGTCTTCTATTGCGTGCATAAACTTATTACTAAGAGTTAGTAATCTGGTATTTTGTTGCATTAACATGGTTAAAACGGAATCACTATTTTTATTATGTATTCCTGTAGTAAAACTTTGCCAAAGTATATCAATCTCTTTAAGCAGGCTTTTTGCTTTTCTGGTTTTGAAATTTCGCTTAAGAACTTTAAAATTTGAATTGAAATTTTGGACTGTTGAATCTAGTTCCTCAGAGGTTGCTGCATTTTTATATCCCATCTCTTGCAACAGAAAATCTTTTACAAATCTCTGAGAAAGCATTCTTTGTTCACTAGCTATATTTACAGCCATACCATAGCTTAGCTCTTTACCAATATCCTGAGCAAGAAGCTGATAAAAACCAAAAATTATGAAACATAAAAACGGTATTTTTCGTGGCATAAATTAGGTTTAAGAGTCTTTAATATAACAAAATTTACGATTTTTTTATTAGCAAACAGGTATTTTGGTGTTAGAAAAGAAATTTAAATCTAAGTAAAGAGCAATGTCTTTTGATGATTTTTCCTATGTGTAGTTGGGTAATTTAGGGTTATTTTAGTAGGTGTCCTAAAATTATAGTGTGGATCACATCTAACTTACTCAAGGTATTATAGCCTAAGGATTTCTTTCTATTTGTTCTGGAATTTAGTTTAGGCTAAAGCCTTTTTTATCAGATCTGATGCTGCAGGCGAAAACTTTAGTGTTAATGCGTGTTTTTTGCCTTTTTCTGACATTTTTCTCCAGGTCTTTTGTAAAATATCGATGATCTTCTCATCGTTATGCTTTTTAGAAAAATCCTCGAAGTAATATTTTAAGAAAACCAGGCAGACAATATCTTCCAAAATTTGTGTGCCGCTATCTCTTTTTAGTTGCTTTTTTTGTAGCAAAAAGGAAACCCTTTCAATTGTTCTGGCATCATAATCCAACTGCTGCATTAGCGAAGATGTTTTATCCGCATGGAACTTTTTTAAATCAGTACGCCATTTTAAGTAACCTGTACGGTCCATAGGATATTTTTCTCTGGGGATTTCCCATCGACAAATATGTTGAGCTCTTGCTGCTATGGCTAGTGGTTCTGAGGGTTGACCATCAACATAACCCTCTAGCATTTTAGTCATTCTTTGTCCGTAGAGTAGCTCTTTTGGTACAGATTTACCATCTTCATTTTCTAAGTTAGGATCTTCTGCATTAGATTGATCTATTAATAAAAAAATAGATTCTAAACGTGTATTATTCACTTTAAATTAAAAATTAATTATAGATTTTCGTAAAGCTTTGAAACGAATCAATTCAAATAGTATTTATATTTGGTATTATTACTAAATTTATCATTAAGTAATGGAAAATCAAATTATATATAGAAATATATCAAAAATTTAGTGTTGAAACCTTAAAGTATAAGCAACTTTAAGTGTTTCTTGTGTTGCCGGCTACTTTGTAGCCGGTTTTTTTACGCTTTGTATTTTTTGGTTCTTCCTGTGTATCGAAACCTCTAGATGTGTTTGATATCTTACTTGTATATCTTTCAAATATTGAACTATGAAATTATAATAATATAATTTCAGCAAAGGTTTTTTTTGTATTTAATAATTATTAGCTCCATGATATAAATTTAATAGGGGTATTTTCGTTTGATGGTAAAATATTTTTAGTTTTACCCTTAAAAATAAAGGGTGTTGTTTTGTAAATTAACGCTTTTTGATTTGATAACCATAGTTAGGTAGTTGTCAAAATTGATTTTAGTAGTAACCAAATATTGCGATATGAATTTAGAGGAACTTATCATGGCATCGATTGCAGAGTTTTTGGATGTGGAAGTGCATAAAGAAACTGAAAATCTTGACCTTTCTTCAAAGATAGAAATAGTGCAGAAGCGAATTGAAGATAAAATTAAAAACGGTCCTAATCCAGAGTTGAATATGCCTAACCCAAGTAAAGGTTATGAATATGAAATGTTTTTTAGTAGTAATCCTAATGATCTGATTAAAATAGATGGTTGGATTCCTATTCAGACTAATAAATTAGGAGATAAAGAAAAAATAAATCAATACATAGAAATAGGTTTATTACGGAAAATTGAACCTGTTTTTGTCTAGAAAACAGGTGTTTTGGCTCAAACTCAATTTACTCAACTTAAAAACCGGCAAGTTATGCCGGTTTTTATTTTATACAAATCCGATAGACTGCTGCATTGTTAATACTTCTGTTTAAAACTATTTTTTGAGCTGAATATTTCTTAAGCTTTTAAAGTTATTTTTATTTCGTTAATACAATTAAGGTGTTGAAACAATAAACGCTGATGAATATTACAACGGAATACGTTTTGTTAACGGATGATCAAAACTATGTGGTAGAGTATTTAATTGGAGAGCTCGTACTCTCTAACAGTATAACTGAAGCCATGAAGTTTAATGATGAAAAGATTGCTTTAAGATTTAAGGACAGGCTTAAGCAATCCTGTCAACTTACACTTAGTGTCAATACTTATATTGACTAATTTTTGTTAACCCTTATTAACTGATATAAATATTTAAGCAATGGATCTGTACCTGTTATTAGGTCGTTAAGATGCATACTTATGAATTTATCTGGTAAAATACCGCTTCCCTTTGTTACAAATTGATCTTTTACAAAATGTTCAATTTTCTCTAAGGATATTACCATTATAATTTTTGAATTAGGTAACTCATAGTATACCGGGAATTCGCCTAAGTGCTGATAATACCCTCCTCCTGTCTCTTCACCTAATACCATAATCTCAGGATCGTTTTTAGCGTTTAGAACAAATTCAGTTCCTGCAGAAAATGTGGTGCCACTTGTAAGTACATAAACTTTGCCGGTAAAACGATTTTTTTCAGGAACCATAATAGTTTCCAGTTCATCAAATTTAATTTCCCATCCGTCTATAACCGGATGTTGATTAAACTTTGCTTTAAGAAATAGATTTTCATCTCCCAAAGTTTTGATGACATAATCTTTTTCAGGTATTTTTAGGGTGGCCACAAACTCTTTAGTCCTTTGTTTAAAGATGTTGTCAGTTATAAAACTAAACAGATGTATGGCATTTGGTCTGTAGCCACCATCATTATTTCTAACATCAATAATGAGGTGTTCTATTTTCTTTTTGTTGATTTCTTTAAAAATTTTAATCAGGGTTGATTTAAAAATTTTTATATCTCCACTAAAAGAATTGACAACTAGAATCGCGGTCTTTAGATTTTTTTTATAGTAGACATAAGGGTTCTTGTTGCTTATTCGATCTTCAAAATATTGAATTGTGTCCGTGTTTTTATGAAAAGGATGAAAGTAGGAATTTCGCTTTGCATTTCTTAATCTAACCCTAATAAAAGGCTCGGCATCTAGTGTAATACTTTTAATTTCTTCACTTCCAGGAGTTTTATATTTAATTTCAAATTTTTTAGTGATACCAAACTCGTAAGCAAAGTATAGTCCAAATTTTAATTCAATATCCCTATATTTTCTAGTATTATTATACCCATCTGATGAAATATACTTCTTGAATTTTTGTAAGAGAGTAGCTGTTTTTATTTCATTTATTTCTACAATCTTAGAGCCTATTGGAATCCCAAAGTCTTTAGTGTCTGTATAAAACTCAGAGTCGATAATCTTAAGAATAAGCGGGAAATAATAGCTCTCTGTTTTCAGGGTGTTTGGTGCGAACAATTGAAGGTGTCCATCCCCTATAGGACTGGTAATTGTGACCAAACTTTTATATAGATCAATATCTGTTGTACTGTCACTTATCTTATTTCTTTGGGATGAGAAAAGGTGAGATAAGGAGTCTTTTGATATATATTCATATAATGCAGGATGTCCTTCAGTGAGGATTTTTTGGAAAACAGTAAAATCTTCTGCAGCCTTTATTGAATCTAATTGATGCTGCCCATAGGTGCTGTAGCTAATTAAGCCTATTGTTACTAAAAAAATGAAATTCTTCAATTCGAAAATGATTTTTAGCTTAAGAACGAAAATTTAACGTAACTGTTACAGAGTTCTAAGAATTGTAAAATTAAGTATACAAAACAAAAAAAGCACCGTTTGGTGCCTTAAATTAGTTGAATCCGTAAGTAAAACCTTAATTAAGCTTTTTAAGTTGACGTTGAATTTTTCGAATAGCAGATTCTATTGATTTTTCAGGTTCTATTACATTATATTCTCCCCAAAATTCAGGGTCAGAGAACCCTTCTGCCTCATCTGCTAAAACAACTGTAGACTTAAGTCTGTCCTTACTTTTTAAAATCTCACTTTCGTTCTCTCGCCAATCTGTTATGGCCATTTCAACATCCAGATAGTACTTAGAATTGAATAGTTTCTTTTTCCAGTCAATCTTTACTTCTAACCCTATCTTACCATAATTATAGTACCATTTACCGTTATTTTGTCTGTAGTTAATGTCGTACTTGGCTTCAGTAATATAAACATCAGCATTACTAGGTTTTCTTCTTACAAACATCTTACTTACTTCTTCTTCATCTTCTGTATTAAGGCTAAAAATAGCTCTGCGTAAAGCCAATGTTTCTGCATCTATATATAATTTACCTTCATATAAAGGCTCAGTGATATTAGGTCTTTGTTTAAAGTTAAGAACATAGATGAATTTATCATCTATTTTAGTAGAAGGGGCAAAGCTAAATTCATAGAAACCTACCATATCCTGTGTAAATACATTATCCGGATTTTTCATAACATCAATGTATAATGTACTACTAGGCCCTCCCTGTAATTTTACGGCTACAGTATCAAGACGTTTGTAATCAGCGCTCTTTCTAGCTCTGTACAGTTTTATCAAATCATTACGATTTGATTCATACGGGCTTTTATATACATCCACTACGGCTTCAGATAAAGACACATAACTTCTTCTTTTCTTAATAGTTTCCCGATAAAAGGCAGTCATAATCGTATTCTGATTAATATAGTTTTCCCCTTTTTTCTTCATCACTGACCTAATCAAAGCTTCAGGATCCTTAGGATTGATATTTACTTCTGATAATTGAGTAATAGTTTCTTCTAGCTTAATTTTTAAATTTTCGCCAGAAAAATCAGATAATTTCAACACCTTGTCCTTGTGTCCCAGATATGAAACTCTGATATAACCAGATGTAATATTCTTTGGAACTTTAAGTAAAAAGACTCCATCATCATTAGTCACGGTAGAAAGATTACTTCCATCAAGAGAAACTGTTGCTGAAGTTAAGGGATCATTATTTTCGCTATCTACAACTGTACCTTTGTACTCATTGAAATCTTGTGCAGTTTCGTTATTATCTGAGGTTTGAAATGCAAAGACCGGATAATATAGTAGGGTACATAAATACAGAATAAGAAATGCAGTAGTCTTTATCCAATTCTGGGGTATATTTTTTTTGTTCATAACTCTACAATTTATACTAAATATAATTTCTTTTTCAATAGTTAAAAGATACTAAATTCTTATAAAGTTTTGTGTGTCTCCTGCGTTAAAACTATTAGTGATAGCCTAGGTGATCACCAAACCAATTTTTTAGTTTAATATTTAATATTTCAGTGGTAAATGGTTTTGTTATGTAATCGTCTAGCCCTTGCGCAATAAAGCGTTCTGCATCTCCGGGTAAGGCATTTGATGTCAGAGCAATTATAGGAGGTACTTTTTTATAGTTTTTTCTTATGATCTTAGAGGTCTCTACTCCATTTAATTCCGGTAGGTTTATATCCATTAGTATAACGTTAAACTTATCTTCTTCAAATATCTCAAGCGCTTGTCTGCCATTCTTAGCGACTTCTGTAGTGCATCCCAGATATTTAAGAATTTGCTTGGAAACTAAAATATTAGTCTCGGAGTCTTCTACTAACAATACATGAAGATTTAGAGGTTCCTTGTTAAGCTCAATATTTTTAATCTTTTCCTTTTCAGCAGGTACGTCAGCTATCTCAGCATTAAACGTAAACCAAAAATTACTTCCCTTTCCTTCATCACTAGTGACGCCCAGATCACCCTTCATCAGACTTATAAGCTTTTTGCTTATAGATAGGCCCAATCCGCTTCCTGTCCCGGACATAATTGATTTTTCGTGGAATTGGGTATAACGATTGAAGAGGTTTTTTTGATTAGCCTTACTTATACCAATACCTGTATCCATTATTTCAATTAAGATGGTAACTGAGTTGTTTTTTTTTGTTTTTAATGAAGTTTTTATGGTAACACTACCTTCGTAAGTGAATTTAATTGCATTACCGATAAGATTAGAAAGTACTTGAGACAGTCTGTTATCATCAGCTACAATAACCTCTGGTACATTAGGCTCATAAATCATATTAAGATCGAGGTCTTTGGCTTTTGACGTAGCCAAAAAAAGATCAATATTTTGATGAATTAGTTCTTTTAGGTCGAAAACAGTTGGAGCTAGTGTAAATTTACCTGATTCAATTTTAGAGATATCTAAGATTTGATTTAGTATATTAAGAAGCGTTATTGAAGATTGATGCACAGTTGAGATATACTCTTTTTGCAAATCATCTAATTTTGTATTCTTTGAGAGCAGATCAATCATACCTACTACACCAACCATCGGAGTTCTAATTTCATGACTCATGTTAGCAAGAAAGTCTTGGCGTGATTTTGATGCCTGAATGATTTGTTTGTTCTTTTCTTTGAGTTTGTCTAAATTTTTTCCTGCTAGCCAAGCAACAAAACCTAAAAATAGAGGAGCGGTATCAACTATATAATGAAGTGGGTTTATTTTTTGAACATATTTAATAGAATTTAAAGATAAGGGGAGCTCAAAACGATAGATATCAATAATAGTAGCCAGAATAGGAAACAGTGCTCCAAAGAGAGCACCATAAACGGTGTATTTAAAAGATTCAGATTTTTGCCAAGAAGGATTCTCCATAGTTATTAAAAAAAAATAAAAACTATAATGTTGGGGTATTCATTTTTTGTATCAAGGGACTATAGGTATATAAATATACCATTTTTATTTTGATAACAAATTTCAACCGCCAATAGAAATCATACTTCGATTTGAGGAATGTAAATCGGGGTTATTTATTTTGTCTTCAGTATCCATACCGCCTCTGGTAAAATGTTTATTTTGAATGGATTTTTGAATCGCAGGTAATATGGATTTTTTATTTCTAAGTGGTTCGAGAAGAGAGGATTCCTGTGATGAGAATAAACAATTTTTGATCTTACCATCAGCTGTTAAACGTATTCTATTGCAACTATCACAAAAAGGATTAGTTATTGAACTTATGAGCCCAAAACTTCCCTTATAATTTTTAATTCTATAATTCTTAGCAGTTGCATTTTCCTCATCTGTAAGTTTTTCTAATTGCAATGGATAATTATAGTCTAACAGACTCAGAATTTCTTGATGTGGAACAAGTTTGTTTCTATCCCAGCTATTGCCATCAAATGGCATAAACTCTATAAATCGTACTATAATTTTCTTTTTCTGTGTTAGATTTATAAAGTCTATTATTTCATTATCATTAAAGTCTTTAATGAGGACTATATTGATTTTAACATTAAAACCTTCTTGTAGTAAAAGATCTATATTCTGCTGAACTTTATGAAATTCATTTCTTCTGGTAATATGTTTAAACTTTTCACGATCTAAAGAATCAAGACTTACCGTGATTGTATGAACTCCGGCTTTTTTCAATACATCGATATGCCGATCTATCAAAATACCATTTGTAGTAATAGATATTTCAATAGGAAGTGTTGCTAATCTGTTAATTATATCGTCAAAGTCTTTACGTACTAAGGGTTCTCCTCCTGTTAATCTTACTTTATTGACACCCAGATCAACAAATGTTTTAGTGATTTCATAAATCTCATCCTGAGTCATTAAATGACTTTTAGGTGTTAGAGGTATACCTGAAGCGGGCATGCAGTAAGTACATCTCAAATTACATTTTTCTGTAAGAGATATCCGCAGATATTTATGGTTTCTACCGTGTTTGTCTATTAATATATTGTCTGCTTGCTTCAAATTAATTTGTGCTTTTGTCGTGACGTTCGCCTTTTAGTACTTTGAAAATATGTATGGCAGCCGGAAATATTGCGTCCATTGATTCTTTTGCACCATTTGTTGAACCGGGTAGTGCCAGTATCAAAGTTTTACCAATAACTCCGGCTACACTCCGTGATAGCATAGCATAAGGCATACGATCCTGTCCATAACTACGAATGGCTTCTTCAACCCCCGGAATCCTGCGATCCAATAAAGGTAATAAAGTCTCAGGTGTATTATCTCTTGGTGATAGTCCTGTGCCTCCGGTGAATATAATCAGGTCTGAATTAGGTAATAAAATTTCTATTTGCTTTTTGATTTCACTTGGCTCATCAGGGATTATAGCGTAATTGACAACAGCGATTTCTTGGGATTCTAATTTTTCAATTATTGCTTTTCCTGCTTTGTCCTCTTTTTTACCTGCTGAAATAGTATCAGAGCAAACAATGACACTTGCGGTTAATCCTTTTCCTGAATCTTTGTATGATGATTTTCCACCTTTTTTCTGGAGTAATTTTATATGTTGTATTTCTACATTTTTATCAATCGGTTTTAGCATATCGTACATAGTCAGAGCAATAACAGATGCCCCATGCATAGCTTCAACTTCTACACCAGTTTTATATATCGTTTTTATTGTAATGTTTATTAGAATTTTATCTACTTCTATAGTATATACCACACCTGTATATTCGATAGGTAAAGGATGACAATCTGGTATTATATCGCTCGTGCGTTTAACGGCAAATAAACCGGCAGTTTTAGCCATTTCAAAAACATTACCTTTTGGAACCTGATTAGCCCTAATCGCCTCAATGGTTTCTAACGACCCTACTTTTACTATAGCCTGCGCGGTAGCTTCTCTTAGCGTGTTTTTTTTATGAGTTATGTCTACCATCTTATGTGTTTACTTTCCATTGATGTGATGCGTCTTCAAAAATTTCTTTACCATAAATAGGAACATCTTTTTTAATTCTCTCTACGATATACTCTAAAGCTTCAAAAGTAACCTTTCGATGAGGAGCAGAGACAAATACGAAAAGACATATCTCGCCTTTCTTTACTTTTCCCAGGCTATGATATATATGCATACAAGTAAGATCATACTTAGTGAAAGTTTCTTCTCTAATAGTATGAAAAGATTCTTCAGCCATTTCTTTATAAGCGCTATATTCAATAGCTTGAACTGACTTATCTTCAATTTTATCATCCCTTACCTGGCCTAAAAAAATATTATGCGCTCCTATAGAGGTTTTCGTCTGATGTTTAGCTATAGAATCCGATATGAATTCAGGGGTTATAGGCCCATCGATAAAAACGTTTTTCCTTTTTGACATATTAATTGTTAATAGTTTAACCACCAGAAAAGGGTGGTAGCAACGCTATTTCAGTTGCATTTGTTATAGGCTCATCTTGTTCCACAATTTTTTGGTTCAGGGCAATTTTAAAAGAAAGTTTTTCCAGACCCTTATAATTTTGAGAAATAGAATGCAATAATTCTTTAACCGTTTGATCAGATGCTACTTCAAGCATCTCCTCATTTTTATTGGTTATTTCTGCTAACCTTCCAAAGTATAATGTTTTAATTCGCTTTTTGGACATTTTGGAATTGTTGTGGGGTATTAATATTGGTTAAGTATTGTTCTAAATTATGAGTATTCAAGACTTTAGTTTTAAAAGTCGATAAGGCGTATCGCACACTTAATGTTTTTTTGAGAATTAATTTTAATAAGGTGTTGCATACATCTTTTTTGTAGATTCCTATGAGAGGATGTTGATCAAAATGAACTATATCAAATTGTTCATCCTGTTCTGTATTAAGTTTTTCAAAAACTTTTTTGTTTATCAAGGGTGTATCACAGCTAACTACAAAATTCAAATTTGTTTTTGAGTAATGCAATCCTGAATAGATGCCCCCAAGAGGGCCTTGATTTTTAATGATATCAGGATAGACAAAATCATAAAGTTTATAATGCTCCAAATTGTCTGAAATAATAAGCTTGTCAACAATATTTTTTGCTGCTGCCTGAAGTATATGATCAATAAACCTTCTACCATCAAGAGTTTTAAGACCCTTATCTTCTCCCATCCTTTGGCTATTTCCACCAGCTAAGATGATTAGGCTATATATGTTTTGATCAGGATTCATCTGAATAGTTGAATGATTTTAGTTCGTTGTCTAAAAAATCCCAACATCTTTGATTGACATCATCAAAATTTTTTATCATTTGTTTACCATAATCAGTAACAAAAGTTCCTCCTCCATTACTTCCACCGGTTATCTTGGTTACAATAGGTTTCTTAGAATTTTGATTCATAGAGTCAATCAACTTCCAGGCTTTTTTGTAAGACATATTAATACTTAAAGCTGCTTTGGATAGAGACCCTTCCTCAATTATGGCTTTTAACAATTTAACGCGTCCTTCTCCCAGAAAAACACCATCCTGTCCCTCTATCCAAATTCTACTTTTGATGGAATACATTTATAAGCGTTATTTCCATAAAGATATAACGAAAATAGCTGAAGTTAAAATTCTTGGTAAAGATTTAGAGTAAATTTATTATATATAATGAGTTATTAATTAATTTCTATATAGAAATTAATTGATCAAATATACTTCAATTTCCTCTCCTGCTTTAAGCTCTGATTTATCTTCAGGCAGATAAGCTAATGCGTTGGCTAACGAAAATGTGTTTAACATTGATGAATTTTGACCACCTAAAATTTGACAGCTACGGTTATGGACATAAGCTTTAAAAAATTGTGCTCTGTCTCCTTTTTTAATTAAGTCTTCCCTCAATCTGGCAGCATCTTTCTGCAATCCAATTTTCTTTCGACCAGACAATCTATGTATTAATGGTATTACATACATATAAAAACAAGTAAGTGAAGATGCAGGGTTTCCAGGAAGAGCAAAGATGTGTTTTGATTGGTTTATTCCATAAAAAAGAGGTTTCCCTGGTTTTTGCTTAACCTTATAAAAAATTTCTTGGGTTTTGAGTTCTTCCAGAGCTTTTGCGACAAAATCATAATCGCCAACAGAAATACCGCCACTTATTAAAATGAGATCATTGTGTTCTAAGGCGTTGATAATGGTATTTACAGTACTGGAATATTCATCTTCAACTTTGTAATATGTGATATGCTCTATTCCTTCATTTTTTAGCGCTGCTTGTAATTGAATGGAATTACTTTCATAAACTTTACCGTCTGTGAGCTTGGATCCTAAAGGGACTAATTCATTACCAGTTACTATAATGCCCACAGATGGAGGAATGTAGACATTAAGTTCAGAAATCCCTATACCGGCAAGAAATCCTATAGCAGCAGGAGTTAATAAACTTCCTTTTTCTAAGGCAAGTTCCTTTGCCTTTATTTGTTCTCCTATGGGTCTGATGTTTTGCCCTTTTGTATATGTCTTATTTACCTTAATTCTATTGTCAATTTTTATAGTATCTTCTTGAATTATAATACAATCAGCATCATCAGGGACTCTTGCACCTGTAAAAATCCGTACTCCTTCACCCGGTTGTAAATTATAGTCAATACTATCGCCAGCTTTTATTTCACCTCTAATTAAAAAAGATTCAGAATCTGAATCAGATAACTTAACAGCATATCCGTCCATTGCAGACTGCCGGAAAGGAGGCATATCAATAGGGGAATGAATATTTACTGAGAGGGTTTTGTTAAATGCTTCAGTAATTGGCAATGTTTTAGACTTAGAGGTAATCTCCGTGGACAGGATTAAGGATAGCGCTTGATTTACTGATATCATAAAAAAGGATTTCTTTCAAAAATAAGAAATAAAAAAATCCACAGTACAAATACTGTGGATCAAAGTTCTCCTTACTTCTTTGATTGAATTAACCTTTAAAAACTATCTTTTTTAGTTTATATCCTTCAACCTTAATTAAATAAGTCTTTGGGTCAACATAATTATGAATGTAGTCATCGACTATTCCTTTGTCTAAAAGTCTTCCTGCCATAGTATAAAGACTATAAGTAAGACCTTGTGGAACTTCTTTAATATCTTTAAATGTTTTTTGTCCAGCGTCCTGCTGGCAGGTATTATCAGCTAAAAATCTGTTAATAAAACTGATCTTGCCGCTTTCATCACCCTCTAGAGTTATTGTTGCAGAATCGTCTACATCAATTACTCCGCTACCTGTTAGATCTCCAAGAATAATTAAACAAGCATTTCTAACCTTAAGGCGGGCTCCAGCTTCTAGGTGTAAACTTTCAGTAATGAAAATGACACCCTCATCAGTGTTTTCATCAAGACCGTCAATTACAGTATCTTCAGTAACCGACATTAATTTATTCGTAATGTCAATTTTAACATTGGCAAAAGTTAATGTTGCCATCATCATCATTAGTAGGGGTAAAAATCTTTTCATAGGTTCAGTCTTTAGGGTTAAACTGTCATTATTTACGTAAGAAAAAACTTATAAAACTGTTAAAATTATCGTTGTATAACTTAATTCTACGACAAGATACGTAAAAAATAGATACAAACCATAAGCAATTTTACTTTTTTCCCGTAAAAAATTCGGTGTATAGCATATAAACCACGCTAAAATGCCCGTGTTTGTTGAGGTTAACATAAAATTAATAAAATTTTAATTTTTGTAAAAAAATAAGTTAAAGTCTAAGTTACTAGTATATTAGTGATTATTTAGACCTGTTTCTGATAATTTATTTTATAAAGACTAAAATTGATCTGATCTTTATCATTTAAATAAAAATTACTATGATTGAACTCTTAAAACCATTTCAAAGATTTAGTGTATGGGTTAGAATATTGTTTGGGGAATTAACTAATAATATCATTAGTTTAATTTATCTGGGGGTAGTTTATTTTGCCTTATGGCATTTTCCTCAAACTGTAGACCTTCTTCTAATTCTTAATCAGGCTGACGCATTTTTATTAGAAGTGCCACTTTATTTCACTTTATTAACAACCTCGGCCTTTTTGATATGGAATATTCCCAAGTATACTTACTATCATAATTACAAAGACATTAAAGTCAGTAATTTTATAGGTTTTGAGCCTAACCAGCATTATAAGTTTCAGCAAAACAAATTAAATATGCCGTACGCTTATGTAACACGTGTACATATGCGAAAAACGGTTCCTAGAATATTGGCTATTTTACTGTTATTAATATCAAGTTTAGCAATCTTAAATGCCATGCGACTTTTTGAGCTTAAAAATGTCTATACCCAAAACCTTAACCCTGATATGCTATTACTCTTTTTCTCTGTGCTATTCTTGTTGTTTTTAGAACCTAGAGTTTACAGGAAAATTCAGAGTTTCTTTTTGAGATTACCTAGAGTTAACTTATTCTTTTTAGGGGTTTCTATTTTATTAATTTTATTCATAGTATCACTGGGTTCGTTAAATACTCAAGCAGAGAAGGATTTGGGGAAACTTTTTGTGTCCAACTTTGCTTTATTTCTGCTGTTTTTTATTCTAACTTTTAATAGTCTAAGCTTTCTTAATATTTTTCCCAGAAAGCTGTTTTATGCCACAGTGTTGTTATTGGGTTTTACAATTTTAATAGTATTTCTGATTTTTAATTTTTTTCCTGGATTGTCTACAGAAATAAATCCTCTTTCTATACTCATCATTTGTCTTACAAGTATATATATGATTTGTTTTATTCTTATTTTAATAGGGAAAAAAATCAAACTTCCTTTATTGACAATAGTATTTTTTCTGGGAGTATTGTCTAATCGTTTTATATATATACACTCTGATCATTACAATCTGGAAATTATCAAATCCAATACTACGGAAAGACAGAATATAGAGGATTATGTATATAATTGGGTAGCAAGCCGGGAAGAAAAAATTTTAAACCATGATAAGGTTTTTCCTATACTTTTGGTATCTTCAGAAGGAGGAGGCTCCAGAGCTGGTTTGTGGTCTTTTTTAGTCAATAGCTATTTGTATGAAGAATCTGATGGGAAATACTTTACCGACCATCTTTTTTCTTTAACAGGCGCTTCAGGTGGAAGTGTAGGTAATTCTATGTTTTTTGCAGAAGCGAGGGCTAAACAAATAGACGGAATAAAAGCAAACTTTAGGCAATCGTTTACTGCCAATAATTCAATTTTAAAATATAAAGCCAGTACTATCTACAAACAGAATTTCTTGTCTGAGTCTCTACTGTCATTATTAGGTAGAGATTTATTTAAAGAGACTACAAGTCTTTTTACATTCAAAAATAGGGGACAATTATTAGAAGATCAATGGAAGAACTCTTTCAATGTTAGTTTTAGCACAAAGCAAAATCTTTTGGATAATGATCTGAATTACTTTTACGCTTTAAATAAAACTAATAGTCTATATAAGACAGTCCCTCCATTGTTGATGATAAATACAACGCATACGCAGACTGGTAATTATAATGTTATTAGCCCGGTAAAATTTAGACATAATTCCTTTTTTGGTGGAATTCAGGATTTTACCCAGTACTTACAAAAAAGTTATCCTGATGGAACAATAGCACTATCAACTGCTATGAGAATTAATGCCAGTTTTCCTTATGTTACTCCAGTGGGAGAGGTTAAAAATATGGTAAATGGTAAATCAAATCATTCTGATCAGTATGCAGACGCCGGATATTATGATAATATTGGTGGTGTCATCTCTAAAGGAATGGAACAGGTTTTAAAGAAGGTAATCAATGACTCTTTTCCTGAAATAAAAAATAAAGTTTTAATAAAACACTTAATTATCAACAATGATGAGGATAGGAAGATTGTCAGTACACAAAGTCAATTTGCAGCACCTTTGACCACACTTAGAAATGTGAGATATGGGCATACTAATGAGATTATGAAAAAACTGAGTAACAGTACAACCATTTCGCTTAAACCAACATTAATAGCTCCATTATCTAATGATTTTCCTGCATCATTTATATCTAAAAAGGATGAAAATAAACCGATGATAAAGCCCGTTCTACCTTTAGGAAGGTATTTATCTACAATTGCTATAAGATCAATTGAAGCCAGACTAGAAGAAATAGAACCAGAGTTGAAGACTATTTTGAATTCGTTTTGACAAATGTCATTTTTTTTTGTATTTTTGTCAAAACAATTAAAGTTATGGGTGCAGTTTCTCCCTTAGAACAGGACGGTTTTAGCAATAAAGGGTTGCTAAGATATCTGAACATAGATATACCATTAAGGAATATGTATGATTATATAGAACTTTCCAGAAATGGAATAGATAAGAAATCGTTATTACATTTAGCAAAGACTATTGATTTTGATTTAAAAGAATTAGCAACAGTCTTACACGTCTCTGAACGGACGTTACATCGTTATGAACTAAATAAAAACTTAGGTGTTGAAGCTAGTTCTAAAGTATTACAGTTAGCTAAATTATATGCTAAAGGTGAGGCTGTTTTTGGAGACCTTTCAAAATTTAAAAGTTGGATGCAGCATCCTAATTTCGCTTTAGCGATGAAAAAACCTAAAGAGTTATTAGATACTACTTTCGGGTTTCAATTATTAAATGAAGAACTAGTACGAATTGAACACGGTATTTTTGCTTAATGTATCTTTATAGAATATCTAAACAAAAATATATTAATGATCTTTCCGGTATAGGGGCTAAAACTGTAGGCGGGCGATGGAACTCTAAAGGCGTTGCAGTTTTGTATACCAGTACAAGCATAGCACTTTCCACGCTAGAATGCCTTGCACACTTTCCTGTTGCTTATTTTCCTAATGATATGTCGTTAGCAACTCTGGAAATTCCCGATGAATTGGTAGTGGATTTAGAAGCAAAAAAACTTCCTAAAGACTGGAATAAAATTCCTGGTCCTATTTCTCTACATCGGATAACTTCTAAATGGATTGAAGAAGATACTTCATTAGGACTTAGAGTACCGAGCATAATTGTTCCTCAGGAGTATAATATTATTATAAATCCTTTGTCTTCAGAGTTTTCAAAATTAAAGTTAATTAAAACAGAACCTTTCAGTTTTGATATCAGAATTTTAAAATGAAAATATGCTAAAATCTTGTTTTTCAGCTGTTTTTGTTTTAACAAAACTTTATGAGTAACAAAATCAAGTTTTTAGCGTCAAATCAGAAATAACTAATCTTAACTTGTTTAATATAATGAATAGAATTTTTAAAGGAGCTTGTCTTTTAGCTACAGCAGCACTTACTGTTGTGAGTTGTAAAGAAGAAGCCAAAAAAGATGAAACTACTGCTCAGGTGGAAAAAATTCCGGGTATAGTTTTAGAAAACATGGATACCAGTATTAGCCCTAAAGATGATTTTTATAATTATGTGAATGGTAACTGGATGAAAAATACAGAAATCCCTGAAGATAGAACGCGTTGGGGTGGTTTCGGAGTTTTAAGAAAATCAACTGATGAAGATGTTCTTGAAATTTTAAAAGAAGCAAAAGAAAGTAATAAGTATGGACCTGAAACAGATCAGGCTAAAGCTATTGCTATTTTTGACACAAAATTAGATACTGTTGCAAGAAATGAAGCTGGTATTAAGCCATTGCAACCTGCTCTTGATGCTATTGCATCAATTAAAAATCTTGAAGATTTACAAACTGTACTGGCTAAAAACCCTTCGGTTTCATCTCCTTTTATTAGTCTTGGCGTTCAGGCGGATTTAAATAATAGTTCTATGAATGCTGTTTATTTAGGAGCTAATGGTCTTGGTTTACCTGATAGAGACTATTATTTAGATCAGGATTCGAAGTCAAAAGAAATCCGTGAGGAGTATAAAAAGCATATTGTTCGTATGCTTCAAATGTTAGGGGATTCTGAAGCAGATGCAAAAGTAAGTGCAGAAAAGATTTTAGAATTAGAAACCAAACTGGCAGAACCTAGATTTACTAAAGAAGAAAGAAGAGACGCCAGAAATTATAATAATCCGAGAACTATTGCTGAAGCAGACGAGATGTTATCATCAATAGACCTTAAAAAGATGATTTCAGATTTAGGGATTAAAAAGGAGTTTGATACACTTTTTGTAACTCAAATCAATTATACTAAAGCTTTAAATGATTTCTTGAAAAACACTCCTCTAGAAGATATCAAAACTTTAGTAAGATGGGATACTTTTAATAGTGCTACAGGAAAATTAACTACTGCTATTGAAACAGCAAACTGGGAGTTTTACAGTAAGTATCTGAGCGGACAAAAGAAACAACGTCCTGCAGATGAAAGAGCTTTAGCTACTGTTAATGGAACAGTAGGTGAGGCTTTAGGAAAACTTTATGTAGACGAAAAATTTCCTCCGGAGGCAAAAGAAAAGGCTGAAAAGATGATTGCAAATGTAATCGATGCATTTAAGGTTAGAATCGAAAAGCTGGATTGGATGACAGATACTACTAAACTTAAAGCTATAGAAAAGCTTGATAAGTTTACAGTAAAGATTGGATATCCTGACGATTGGGAAGATTATTCAGAAATGGAAGTATCTGCTGATAAGTCATACTTTGATAATATGGCAGCGGTAAGTAAGTGGTCTCAACAAAAACAATTTGAAGATATAGGTGAGCCTGTTGATAAAACGGAATGGGGAATGTCACCACAAACTGTGAATGCTTATTTTAACCCTCTTTATAATGAGATTGTTTTTCCGGCAGCAATACTTCAACCTCCGTTTTATAATTATACAGCTGATGAAGCAGTAAATTATGGTGGAATCGGAGCAGTAATAGGACACGAAATTTCTCACGCTTTTGATGATTCCGGAGCAAGATTTGATGCTAATGGTAATTTAGTGAACTGGTGGACAGAAGAAGATCTTAAGCGTTTTACTGAAAGAGGAGATGCCTTAGCAGAACAATATAGTGCTATTGAAGTTCTTGATAGCGTATTTATAAATGGTAAATTTACTTTAGGTGCCACAAGAGGGGATGGCACGATAGGTGAAGATGTCACAACAAATTTAAGTACGATAAATGATATTCCGAAAAATATTCCTCAATTAAGCAAAATTGATATTTTTGAGTTGAGAGGAGAAATATATATGGAAAAAAAAGATTTTTTAAATTTAAATAATTTAAGAAAGAAAAATGGAGAAAGTTTATTTGCAAATCCGAGAAATGCTGCAGCTGGATCGTTAAGACAATTAAGTAAAGAAATTGTAAAAAAAAGAAATCTTCGTTTTTTTGCTTATTCATATGGCGAGTTATCAAAAGA